>NZ_JDWJ01000031.1:0-1517 GCF_012932895.1 Pseudomonas sp. KD5
TTCAACCTCACGCCAATAATCAACCGAACAGACGGGCAATCCTCGCGGATCGAAGACAGACACTTTGGGTGTGTTGTAGTGCATTCCCATCGTCGTGGCCGGCATACCCTGGATATCCTTTTTTTTGCCAATGGCCATCTAATCGTGGCGCTGACTGCCTGGCTACTGTCAGAAATTACAGTAGCGACCAGCGGTACACGCCCTTGAACCACGACTGCCCATTCCCGCAGCGGATTGGGTGTGCCTTTTTTGTCCCGCCGATTTACTGCCTGGCGGTGACAACCTTTTTGCTCATGGTGTTTCTGACCTTGGTACGCTCGAACACATTCACAGAGGACTTCGTTGCGCCAAAAAAACCTCGCCGGGTCGGGGAATACTTTCCGATGGTCGCTGCACCTTGAAGGGTTTGATAATGAATGTCCCACGCCTTTATTTTTCGGTCGTACCTCATAAAGGCGAACCCGGTTGTCTCTGTGATCACACTGTTGTTTTCATCAACATCAAACCCATAATCGGTAAATTCCATCGATGCGCTGAGCCCCATTCCGTGCTCAGCGGAAGGTAACTTGTTGTATTGCGCATCTTCTTTTGCACCCTCTACGTGCCTCACCCGCAAAACATTGTCATTGAGCTGATCGACCGTCAGCGAACAACCACTGAAACCCGGTGTAAAAACAAACTCGGGGTCCGTGCCTTTGGGATGGACAGGTATGTCTACATACCCTCCCTGCGCAGCCCAATAGCCGGAGACTGCGCTGGATTGTTCAGGAATTTCACCAGCAGCGATATCGACAACCTTGAGGGCATTGAACTCACCCTTCGCCGCGCCGGAATACGTCATCCGCTGCATTGAAAATATAAAACTGGCGCCTTCTTTATTCGCCAGTTGCGAGCTGACTTGCGGTGAATAAGCGACTTTCGTTGACATCAGCAAGTCGGTGTTAACCCCCACATGGCTAAATTCAGGAATCGACAATGCTTTGAGGATATCCGCTGACTGCCCCGTGAATGGCACCATGTGGATAGGTTTTCCCGCATCAACGGGCTTGGCACCCGGCACTTCGCGCTCATTACCCGTGGCGATTACCGGTGCCCGTAAGCCGTTACTAAAGGGCTTTTTCGAAATGGCTCCACTGTCATCAATCAAGCTGACCGGGTTGTTTCGGGTCATCCAATACAGATTCAGTCCATCCACTTTCCCCGCGGGGTCAGGATTCAGCCAACGGAACAACCACGGCACGTAGTACCGAAAACCATAGTAATAGAGCCTCGTCGCATCGCGCTCCTTACCCGAATAGCGAATGGTTTTATTGTCGACGCCAACCACGTCCGAACCGGCAAACCATGCAGTTTCGCCAAAGGGATAGAAGACTTCCTGACTGATGATGCGTGCGTCGTCGGCCAGTTCCAGGGTGCAGGACCTCAGGTGATCGACCAGGTTGTACCGGTATTGATCGTTGACCCCGGACGGTGGGTCGCTTACCCAGTGCAACACCCGAACCGTATTGAGTCCGGCC
>NZ_JDWJ01000005.1:0-453110 GCF_012932895.1 Pseudomonas sp. KD5
CACGAACGGAAGCGTCCTTCCCATAAAGTCCCACTACGTCCATATGTACGATTTATGTATTGCACATATCGTTGCCCTATTCCTTTCATAAGCGAACTGGTGCTGCTGTGCCCATGAGAGCTAATCAACAAATGGACATGATTAGTCATAAGACACCACGCGTGAATTTCACACGAATCTTTGTTGGCCTGCTCAGCAAGCAGCTCTAAATAAAAAAGGTAATCATCCTCTGAAAAAAAAAGCAAACTGATCTATTATTTCCTCGTTGAATCAGATGCAAGGGGACACCTGGCATCAAGAGACGTGCTCTGCGTGGCATATGGTGAATCCGTTCACAATTAATGATGCCAATAACTTAGTCAATCCTACGAAAAACAATCTCCCTATCTATTTCACACTTTTTCAGATCGCTAAAGTGCGACACAGAAAAATGTAGTCTACCCCCATTTTTTGCCATTCTCAGGATAAACGTGGTCCGTCCCCGTATTTCATTTTTTGCCATTCTCAGGATAAACGTGGTCCGTCCCCGTATTTCATAAAACTAAACAAATATATCCGTACCTTCTTCTGCTTTTCCGCTCAAAGCTCCATTGCTCTGCGTATCTTTACCCGTAGTGGCGGCACTGGTGATCACACTGCAACGCGCAACATTTTTATTTCTTGAGACTTACCATTCATACAGATTACACCTGCCACCAAAGCCCCCCTACTCATTGCAGCCTCTATCTTCATAGAATATCCAATAGTCTCAGAGTCAAGTTTCAGACATTGAACCAGGGCTTTTAACCAGGATGTCGAATATTGCACATGCGGGCCTAAAGATGAATTATCTAACTGCAACCCACCGTCATCATCAAGAATCTTCAATCCAAGAAGCAAAGTCACTTCCCCATCGACCTCAGAGAATCCCAACTGATCGTTATTGAAGTCTCCACCATATCGACCTGGAATCAATACAGCGCCATATCTTTGCACTAAGGACTCAAATAGCCGACTTCGAAGTATCGCTTGCTCCGACTGATTATTCATAATAACGCTCCCGAGCCAATTAGAAGCTCACTTCAGAAAACTGTAAATGGGATTGTAATTAGCCAGGGGTTTAACCGGAAGCCACTCAACAGGTATGTAAGGTGTGTCAACCCGGACTTCATAACCATGACGCCAGGCAATTTTGGCATAGATCACGCCAAAAGTAGAAATCAGACCTTCGGAAAAGCCACTTTCAATACTGAGTCTTTTCTTTATTGAAGCCGGCGAGGTTAACTCTATCAAAGCAGCCTCCATTCCTGCTACATCACCGTTCGCAAGCGCCATAAAGAAATCATTATCCAGCAAAAACATTTTTTTCGGCCCTTTTGGTGGATTGGCACTCATCCGCAAGCAACGCTCGACTAATTGAGAAAAGTCCCCTTTAACTGCCAAGATTATCTGGTAGGCTAAAAAATCTGCGGTTGTCGTCGACTGAACTCTTTTTTCGTCAACAATTTCACTACAGTGACAAAACCAGTCAATAAGTGAAGCATTATCCGAGACAAGCGCCCTCATAAAGTCCATTGTTTTTGGAAGCAAATTCATTTTATCGCTTTGAAGCATAAACTGGTATTTATGCAGACATCCAGAGACGTAAAACCAGTTTTTCATAACCTCAAGATCGGCGCCTTCAAACCACGCATATATGCCTTTCGCGAAAGCATACGACGAAAGCCTTCCTGCACATGCAACAGGATTACCTTGATTGCTTTCAATATTGACTATATAGCCATCCACATCAAACCCACCATCTAGATGGGATTTGGTGTGCTCCAGCCTGTCTTTAGCCCTCGCCTTCCCCGGACCATAACTCTCAAATGAATTCACCCCAACAACCTCACTTCAACTTCGCCATTATTAATTGACCTGAACTACGATCCACACCCATAAGCCCTTTTATCAAACTACCGTTCTTCAAAGCATTATCAACTGATTTAAAAGCATCAGATCCTTTATCCAGCTTATCTAGTACCTTGTGGATCCAGGCATCTGACATCTGAACGATATCATCCGCCCCTTTGCTCAATGAGACGCCTCCATTTATTTGCTTCGAGTCCAGCACGATGACCGACTTGCCATCAGCACTGAGATAAACATGATCAAACCCGTTATTACTACCATATTTACCGCCCTCTAAAGCCTTTAGTCCTTGACGCTGAGCCACCGACTCGACCAGCTCCTCAGTGAGAACACCAGTACGGTCAACGCCCGTAGTGATTTGCGCTGCCAACGTTTTTTCAGCAGATGTCAAATCAGTAATAGCATAGCTGTTTGCGTTAAGCTTCGTTGCACTGACATAACCTCCCACCGTCGGCTCGATCGCTGCCAGTTCATTGATTGCAGGAACCCCTGAATTGATTGTAGGAGGCCGGTTAGTCGGCCCTCCCGTGCCGGTATCCAGGTTTTTCGTGGTCTTGATTTCCAGCTCGGCAACTCGCTCGCCAAGTTCAGCACTGTCCTTGACGAGCATTTTACCCAGGGTTTTGCTCGATACCTCGATCCCAACTTTTGCTAGCGTCAGTCCCGCTTTAGCAGCACCACCTACACCGGTTACCACGCTACCCACGGTGTAGATCAACAGACCTAGATCGCGTCCCAACTGGACCGCCTGATCGTCTCCACCGGTTTCAAGTGCCAACGTCATCCGGTCGATGCTGGCCAATAGGCTTTTCGTAGCCTCTTCACCAAGTCTGGCGCGTACATCCGGATTGTTGACTGCTGAAGCGAGCCCCTGCAGGCCCTCGATTGGATTAGCCAGGAATTGCGACAAGCCTTCGACGTCTTGCAGGCCAGCCTCAGCAATGCCCAAGCCAATACCGCCAGTCGTCAGTGCATCTTGCTTTAGTGAGATTCCAGCCCACTTGGCTATCACTTGTGCTTGGGCTATCAATCCCTCGCTCTTGGCTTCTTCCAGCTCCCTTTGGGCCTGCACGTACTGCTGTGTCGCCAACCAGTTGTTATCGACGTTCGCCGTGGCCGCGTTGTTTGCGGTCGCCGCGCCGTTCGGGTTACTCATGGCCGCAATACCGGTCACCAGGCTGGTGATGATGTTGCGTTTGGCTTCACGCTCTATAGCGGTTTCGTTCGGGTCGGCGTCCGCGAACAGACCGGCGAGCACGCTGGCTGCAGAACCACCCAAGGCGCCGGCCGAGCAACTCTGGCTACTGGCCGCCGCGCCCGCACAACCGAGAATCGCATGCAGCGCCGCGTGTTCAGGGCTGCCTTCCTTCAGGCCCTTTTTCACCAGTTCGCCGATGTACGCCGAGCCTTGTTGCTGGACGTAGTTGACCACCATGTTTTGTGCGAATTGGGCGCCGCTGCCGCTCACGTTACCGCTGATACCCGCGACCAGGGCTGTTGCGATTTGCCGGTAAGTGCCACCTGCGCCCCAGTTTTCGTCGATTTCCCGGATCTGCTGCTTGAGCACCTGATAATTCTCGAGGTGCTTAATTTGATCGGCCGAAGACAAACCTGGTGTATTAAAAAGCACCCTCTCCTTCTCGGCCTGCTCCTTCAACTGGTCGATTTCCCTCGCACGACTCTCAATGTACTGAGAAACGTTCTGCACAAACTTGCCGACGATCTCGAAGTCCACGCCGATTTCTTGCGCATCGAAGATCGGCTTGAGTTTGTTACTGCCGTCACGATCGCTGGAGACATCAGTATTGATTGCAGCAATCGCCTGCTCTGCCGTCTGACCGGTCAACTCCTGTTGCTTGACGGTATTGGTGATGGTAACCGTCGCGCCGCTGATCCCGCTGTGGGTGGTGCTGCTGGAACTGTCACCGGCAAACAAGGCAATCGGTGTTGTAACGCTCACGCCTTCCTTGCTGGCAACGACAGGCCCGCCCCTGTGGGCCGTAGCGCTGGCGTTGCCGTTTGCATCACGGCCGATGTCGCCGCCGTACCCACCACTGAGGTTGATACTGCTGGCGTCATACTCAGCCTTGTTCTTGATGTCGGAGCTGGTCAGCGTGCCGGTACTCAGGGTGTTTTTGCCGTCGGCGACCGCTTTGTCGGTGCTGGCGATGACCGCCCCAACAAGATCGGTATTGCCGGTGACTTCAACCTGGAAACCGCCATCGCCGGCCTTGATGCCTGATTGTTCGCTAACGCTGGCGTACTCGCTTTGCATGTGTTGCAGGGAGATGCCGCCGCTGACGCTGCTGGTGCCGTAACAGAATGGAGGAATGCAAAGGCTCACACCTACGTTGACACTCGACTGCTGCGATTTGTAAGTGCTGGTGTCCTGCAAACTCTCGATGTTGAGGTCGCCGCCGACTTTGACCTTGACCGTTTCACCGCTGGCGACTGCACCCTTAATGTTGGTATCGCCGCCGCTTTGCAGATTCAGCGTATGGCCGGACTTGATCGACGTGTTGGTTTGGGTGACATCATCGCCATCGGCACTGCCGCGTCCCTTGTTGGCGGCCAGTTCAAAGGTGATGCCGTTGCTTTCACCAAAGCCGAAACCAATTCCGGCGCTCCAGCCACTGTTGCTGTTGCTGCTTTCCTGATGTGCGGTGTTTTGCGCGGACAGCAAATTGATCGCGCCGTCGGCTTTAAGGGAGACGTCCCCGCCACCCTCGATCCGGCTTCCAACCACATTGATGTCGCTGTCAGCACCGGCCCCGGTGGAGACGATGTTGATATTGCCGCCAGCTACCACACCGCTGCCCACGACGTTACGACCACTCTGAGTGCTGGTCATGTTGCTCTGGCTGTTGCTCAGATTGACGCTGACCTTAACCCCGGCTTTAGGGTCCTGCATTATGGCCTTGCCCGCATCCATGGCCTGATTGGCACTCATGGCCGCGTTCACGGCAGCCAACGCGACCATCCGATCATCACTGGTTTTCTGCGCCGCTTCGCCCATCTGCTGAATGCCTCGCAAAGCATCAAGCAGCGGAATGCTCACCGTTCCGCCGATGGCCGTACGGCTGGTACTGGCCGTTTTGGTGGATTCCATGGTGTCGAAACCGGCCTCGATATCGACATGCTTGGCAGTAATGCCGATATCACCCTGAGGTGTGACCAACTGACTGGCGGTTTGGGTGTAATGGTCGCCCGCCGTGAGGCTGATGTTGCCACCCAGCGATGCGATCTGGCTGCCCGACTGGCGGGTAGAGGTGTATTGATCGGCTTCTTTCTGCTTGACGATCCCTGTCGCGCCCTGCCACCAGGAGCCTATTTCGCCGACTTTTTTACTACCGGATTTGGAACTCGAAGTCTCGGTATTTTCCGCGCTAGTGATTTCCAGATTACGACCGGCATTGATGCCGATGTTCTTGTCGGCTACCAGCGTACTGCCCTCAACAACAGTGTCGCGGCCACTCTTGATTTGAATGCTGCCGCCGCTGATATCACTGCCGATGCTTTGGGTTGAGGTTGTTTGCCCTTGTTGCGATTTTTGCGTGGAGGACAGCAAGCCCGTGAACGTTGCACTGGTCTTGCTGGAGCTTTTCGACTGTGTGGTTGTTTGCGTTTCCTCGCCAGCACCAATCAATACGTCGTTTCCAGCGGTGAGTTTCACCGCTTCTTCAGCACGCAGTGCAGCGGCTGTCAGCGAGATATCGTTATCGGCTTTCAGTTCGATGTTTTTTGCCACCAGCTCAGTACTGTTCAAGCGGGTCTGCGTGACTTCCGAACTGCTGGATTTGCTGGAGGACCACCCCTTTTTAGACGAGGCGTTGGCCTGACTGGCGTAGTCTTCGGCAGCATGCAGATTGATGTCGCGGCCAGCGGTAGCGAGCAATGTTCCGTCGCTGTTCAGCTTGGCACCTGTGGCGTTGAAATCCTGCCCGGCAGAGATCGCCAGCTTGTTCCCTGCCTCGACACTCGAACTGGCAGACATGACGCTGTCGGTTTCAGTCATTGTCGACTTTTTCTTGCCGAATGAACCCTTCTTGGTTTTCGAGTAGTAGGAGTAATCAACGTTGTCCGCTGTCTCTAGGTTCACATCATTGCCAGCGAACAGATAAGCCTCATCCCCTGCACTCACTCTGCTGGCGATCAGGTTCAGATCCTTGCCCGCACTGAGGGTAATGTTGCCCCCCGCATTGACCGTGCTAGACACCTGACTGACATGGTCTTCCCGGCTGGTGATTTTTTTGTTTTGACTAAAGGAATGCTGTTCATCCGCAGCCGAGGCCAGTGTCAGATCTCCGACGGCGCTCATGTTTATGTCGCGTTTGGCGTCGATTTGGCTGGCGATAGCGGTGATGTCACGACCGGCATTGATCTTCAGGCTCTGTCCCACATCAACGCTTGAACCATATTGGGTGATGGTTTGCTCGCGGTTCACGCCACGCTCATGGCTGACGACCTGCTCGGCGGAGGTAATGTTGACGTCACGACCGGCGTTGATCGTGGTGTCGTTAGCACTTTTCAGGACACCGCCGACGTTATTGAAATCGCGTCCGGCGTTGATCGTCAGGGTGTTGGCTGCCTCGATCCGGGCGGCGCTGTCGACGACATCAGTGTGGGATCGGCTGTTACCGATACGGCTGTCGCCGCCGGTGACGGTACGTTCGTTGATCACGTCGCCCCGAGTGGCGGTGAGCGTAACGTCACGACCAGCGATGATGCCGCCGGCCTTGTTGACTATGTTGTTGCCGGCTTTCAGGTCGAGGCGATTGCCGGCTTCCACCAGGCCGCTGTTGACCAGGTCGTTGGTGGCGGTGGCCGACAGGTTGTTGGAAGCACGCAAGGTGCCGGCGTTGTTCAGGTCTTTGCCGGCGATCAGGGTTACGTCGCTGCCCTGGATCAAGGCACCGTTGGCGGCCAGGCGATTGTTGGCGTTGGCCAGATACAGCACCGGTACCAGCACTTGCTCGCCGTTCACCTCGACATTTTCCATCCAGACAATGTCATGGGTCAGGGCGGCGACTTGTTCGGAGGTCAGGCTGACGCCCAACGACAGGTTGAGCTCTGTTTTGCTGGCAACGGCATTGTTCATCAGGTATTTGAACAAGGCTTCGTCGCTGGTCTGGCCATCGATAAAGCGCTGACCGGTACGAGCCACTACCGCTTGCTGGATCAGGCGTTGTTCATAAAGGCCATCGCCCAGGCGCTTGGCACTTTGGTCGGGGTCGTAGCCCAGGTTCGACAACAGGTAGTCCGAGCTCATGAATTGCTTGAGGTCGGTAAGTACCGGGTTGGTTTCGATCAGGTATTTTTGGGGTTTGGACTGGCCGCTGCTGGCCGGCAATCCTTGGACGCGATTGATGGTAAAGGCTGTGGAGCGACCCGGCAGTGCCGAGCCGGTTGAATTGGCAGCCGGTGCGCTGACGTCGATCGCGCTGGCACCGACGCCCACGTTCGACGCCACATAATCAACGGGCTTCAGGTCAACGCTGCTGGCGGAGGCCTGAGTGTTGCTGACCGGTAGAATGTTCCTTGGCTGGACGTTAACCACCGGTTGCTGACGCTGGGTCGTGCTGACGCTGCCGCCGCCCATGGTCCAGCTTTGCGGACCGCTGGCCACTGGAGTGCTGCTGTCTTGCCCGCTAAGGCGGAACAAGCCGTTCTGGCCGGTCGGCAGGCTGAAGCCTGGCAACGACACCGGGTTCACTTGCTGCTGCGCAAGGTCGGGGGGCAGTTGTTGATTGATGTTAATAATGGTCGGTGTATTGCCATTGGTCTGGGTCGAACCCAGGCGCGAACCGTTGGGGTTCAGCGCCACGCCTTCACGCACCACGCTGTTAGTCAGGTCCTGCGTAGCATTGATGGTCACTTGTCCGCCGGCCTGAACCACGGCATTCGCGTACGTTGACGGGCTCTGGTAGGTAATCACCTCATCGAAAAATTGAGCGTTTTTGACCGCGTCTGGAGCGGCGGTGCGAACCCCATCGCTGTAGTGTGCTGGGGCAAGATTGTTAGGAGCTTCATCAACATGAACTATGCCAAAGGAGGTGTAGGGATTATCCCCGCGACCTCCGGACTTCGACAGTATCGTGAACATGGACTCGACATTGGAAGCGCTCCAAGCATGCAAGCTGGGACGCTGGTATTGATTGTAGTAAGCGGGATCATTGGCGGCGTCGTAGTTCATCACCGCCTCCCAGAAAGCCATATTCTGATTCGCGTTGTGGGGTAAGTTGAATGAACGCCGCACGCTGTAATCGCCTACAGACGCGCCTCGGTTGGTGAACGACTGCAGGTTCAGGGTCAAGTCGCCACCGGCGCTAACCGTCGACGCCTGATTGAGAAACTCTCCTCCGTTGGCCAGAAAGTTTCTCCCGGCCGTCATACTGGCCGATGCAGAATCCTGAACGATCTGAGACGAATAGTTTTCCACCCAGACCATGTAACCGTCTTCCCGATAACCAATGTATGGAGCGAACGCTGCACAGCTGTAACACTGCACCCCGATGTAACCCGAAACCAATCCCCCAGTAGCCTGGAACACATCCTTGCGGTTCTCGATATGGTCAACGTTCAGGGTTATGTCCTGAGCACTTTCCAGTGTTGCCGAGATGTTGGAAAACGACTGGCTGCGACCGCCATTGTCATCCCTGGCGAGATTGATGCTGCCCAGGCTGTACACATCGGCATAGCGGTTGGTGAACGTGTTGGCCCTCAGCGCCATGTCTTTGCCACTGAAGATCAGGCCGTTCTGGTTCAACAGAGTGGCAGCCTTAAGTCGCACATTTTCGCTGCCACCGAGAGTCCCGAAGTTGTTCAGGTTTGTTGCCGTAACGTCCAGATCGCCCACGGAGCTCACACGTCCGTAGTTGTTCAGGGTGCCCGCGGACAGGGTGGTTTTGGCCCCCCCGGTGATTTTACTGTTGGTCACCAGGTCGATCTGGCTGGCGCTCAGATTCATGTTTCCCTGGCTGCTCAGTCGGCCATTGCCACCGTAGTTGCCGCCCAAGGTCAGCTTCATGCTGCCATCACTGGCAATCAGGCCATCGTTGTACCAATTGCCACCGGTACCGACGAGGCTGTCCGAGGCCAGCAGTTGGCCGCTCGCCGTCTGGCTGAAATTGTTTACGTTGACGTTCAGGCGCCCGGCCTGGATGACGTTGCTGTTGGTCCAGCTGTCGGCGTTGAGGGTCAGGCCGCCGCGAGTAACGATGGTGCCGCCGGCGCCGGTGACGTTGGCGGTGGAAATGTCGAAAGTACCGTTGCCCACGTGCAGCAGACTGCCACCACCGTTGAGGAAGCCGCCCACCGCCATGGTCAGGTCGGTGTTGGCGCTTTCCAGGGTGCCGTTGCGGTTGTCGAACAAGCCACCGATCTGGAAGTTGGTTTTGCCTTTGTCGCCGAGGGCGCGCAGTTGGCCGGTCTGGTTGTCGAGGCTGGCGGCCTTGATCGACAGGGTGCTGTCGCTCTCGATGATGCCCAGTCGGTTGTTCAGGGCACCGCTGAGGGTGAGGTCGATCTGTTGACCGGCGATCTGGCCGTCATTGTCGCCGCTGTTGTCAAAGTTGTTGCCGGTGACGCTGACCTTGCCTTTGGCATAGAGGCCGCCATTGCGGTTGTCGAAGTTGCCGGTGACGACAGTCGCGTCGCCGCCTTGCGCAGCGATACGCCCGCCGTAGTTATCGATACCGGCCAGCGCAGTCAGGTTCAGGCGCTGGGCCTGGGTGACGCCGCTGCGGCGGTTGTTGTTCAGGTCATAGCCGTTTTTCAGCACGCCGGTCAGGTTGGCCGTGAACGCGGCTTGCAGGCTGGCGAGCACGCCGCCGCGGTTATCGAGGTTGCCGGCCTTGATCGACAGGTCGCCGTCCTTGGCCACAATGCGGCCGCTCTGGTTGTCGATATCGCCGCCGATGGTGAGGTTCAAAGCCCCCTGGCTTTGCAGAGTGCCCTTGGCGTTGACGAGGCTGGCGGCCTGGATTTGCAGGTCGCCATTCTGGCTGTAGATCTGGCCGTCGGCGCTGTTCTGCAGCGTACCGCCCGTGGTGATGGTCAGTAGATTATTGGCCGCGATGGTGCCGAGATTGCGGTTGTCCAGGCCACCGGTGAGCAACGTCATCAAGCCTTGGCTGGCGATTTGACCGCCCTGGTTATTGATTTGCGTGGCGCGTTGCACCAGCAGTGGGCCGGCGCTGGCCAGTTTGCCGTTGGTGTTGGTCAGGGCGCCGAGCAGGTCGAGGGTCACGGCACCGTTGCCGATCAGATTGCCGCCGGTGTTATCCAGTGCGGTGCCGGTGAAACTGAGGTCCTGTTTTGCGTTGACGGTGCCGCCGGCATTCCCTAGGGTCATCGCCTGCATGGTCAGGGTCGCGCCGCTGTCGATCAAGCCGCCCTGGGCGTTGTTCAGCAGACCGCTGAGGGTCAGGGTCTGATTGCCGCCGCTGGACAGAATGCCACCGTTGCTGTTGTCCAGGCTCGACGCGTTGACGCTCAGGGTTTTCCGGCTGACCAGTGCACCTTCGCCGCTGTTGAGAATGGCACCACTTACGGTGACGGCCACATCGCTGTCATGACTCGACAGCGTGCCTTTGTTGCGGTTGTCCAGGCTGTTGCTGGTGAGGCTCAGGCCTTGCCAGCCGGAGATCAGACCGCCCTGGTTGAGTACCGTGTCGGCGTTGACCGTCAGCAGGTTATTGCTGATCAATTTTCCGTTGTTGTTGTTATCCAGTGCGCGGGCTGTCAGATCGAGGCTCTGGCTGCTGGAGATTTCGCCGTTCCGGTTGTTCAGGTCACGCAGGTGCTTGAGACTCAGCAAACCCGTGGTGGTGATCAGGCCGGCACCGTTGTTCAGGTCGCCGGTGGCCGCCCCGAAGTCGATGGCAATGGCGCTGCCCAGCAAAGAACCGTTCTGGTTATTCAGACCGCTGCTGTTGATTGTCAGCCCCGTGGTGGCGTTGATCAGTCCCTGGCTCTGGTTCGTCAGCAGCCCGTCGAGGTTCAGATCGAGGTTGGCGCGGCTGGTCAGCGTGCCGCCGCTGTTGTCCAGGCTGGCGGCTTTGACGTCGAGTGCTGCGGCGGCGATCAGGCCTTTGAGGTTGGTCAGTGCCTGATCGATGCGCAGGGTCAGGGGCTGATTGCTCAGCAGTTTGCCGTTGCTGTTGTCCAGGCTGCGAGCAGCGATGGTGAAAGCCTCGGCGCTGGAGATTTCGCCGCCGTTGTTATGAACGTCGGTGAGGTTTTTGAGCATCAACAACGGCGCGCTGATCAGACCATTCTGGTTGTTCAGCTGACCCTTGTTCAGATCCAGTGTCAGAGACGTGTTGCTGAACAGTTGCCCGCCTTGCTGATCCAGGCCGGTGACACTGGCCGTCAGGGCACCGACACTGGCGATGCGGCCGCCATCCTGGTTGGTCAGTTGAGCGGTGGTCAGGTCCAGGCCGGCACCGCTGTTCAAGCGACCGGTGTGGCTGTTATCCAGCGCACCGGTATTGACGATCACCGCGTCTTTGCCACTGATGCTGCCGTTATTGCGGTTGTCGAGGCTGGCACTGTTGAGTGTGATGCCAGCATCCGTGACGATCTCGCCGCCCTGGTTGAGCACAGCGCCGGTGGTGGTCAACGTCAGCGGCCCTGCCGCGGAAACGCTGCCCAGGGTGTTGGTCAAGCTCGCGGCCGTGACCCCGAGTGTGCCTTCAGCGCTGAGCAAGCCTTGGCTGTTATTGAGATCACCCTTGAGATCGAGCTTCAGGTTTTTCTGACTCAACAGCGAGCCGCCACTGTTGTCGAGATCGCGTCCGGTCAATGTCAGGTCGGCCTTGCCCGAGAGCAGACCTTTGGCGCGGTTGATGATGTTTTCGACTGTCAGGGACAGTGCGCCTTCAGCGAATACCTGGCCGCCATCGCTGTTGTCCAGACGGTTGCCGATCAGGGTGACATCTGACTTGCTCGACAACTCACCACCGCGGTTATCGACCGATTCGACGTTCAGTTGCAGTCCGTTGGTTGCGCCGATAAGGCCGCCAAACCGGTTATCGAGGTTGATCCCCGTCAGGGTGAGCCCACCGGTTGCGATCAACTGACCGCCCTGATTGTTCAGGGTCGCAACGTTGGCCGTGACATCGGTTTTACCGGCGATCTGGCCACGGGTGTTGTCCAGGCTATCGGCGCTGAGGTTCACGTCACCGTCAGCGATGAACGTGCCATCCTGATTGACGACCTGACCGTCCACCGTCACCCCGAGGGTGCCATGACTGCTGATCAAGCCGCCGGTGTTGTCCAGGCGCGCGCTGTGCACCTCCAGGGTCTGCGCGGAAATCAGCCCCTTGATGCTGGCGAGCAGTTGATCGATGTGCAGCGTCAAACCCTGATTACTGATCAGTTTGCCGTTACTGTTATCCAGATTCTGGGCAGCCAGTGTAAAGGCCTGGGCGCTGGAGATTTCACCGTTCTGGTTGTTGACGTCCTTGAGGTTTTTCAACATCAGCAACGGTGCATTGATCAGCCCGTTCTGGTTGTTCAGTTGGCCGTGATTCAAGTCCAGGCTCAGGACGGTTTTGCTGAACAGCTGACCGCCCTGCTGATCGAAACCGGTGACACTGGCGGTCAGAGCCTTATCGCTGGCGATTCGGCTGGCAACGCCATTACTGACTTGGGTCGCGGTCAGGTCGAGCGTATCGCCGCTGATCAATTGACCGCCCTGAGTGTTGTCGAACGTACCCGTTGTGACGGCGGTCGCGCTCTTGCCACTGATCAGGCCGTTCTGGCTGTTATTCAGGCTTTGGCTGTTGAGGGTCAGGCCGCTGTCGGTGGTAATCGACCCGCCCTGATTGTTCAGCACTCCTGTCGTCGTCAGCGCCAACGCACCGGCGCTCGACACGCTGCCACGGGTGTTGTCGAGGCTGGCCGCGTTGACCGTCAGGGTGCCTTCACTGCTGATCAGGCCTTCGATGTTGCTCAGCGCATTGTCGAGGCGAATATCCAGCCCAAGCTGAGTGACGAGGCTGCCACCACTGTTGTCCAGGCTCTGGCCCGTCACTGTCGTGGCGCCCTTGCCGAACAACAGCCCCTTGGTCTGGTTGATGATCTGCGCCACTTTCAGGCCCAGCTCAGTGCCGGCCAGAATCTTGCCGTTGTCACTGTTGTTCAGACTTTGGCCTTCGATGGCCACATCAACCGCGCTGGAGATTTCGCCGCCGCGGTTGTCCACCTCATCGACATTGAGTTTCAGCGCTTTTGTCGCGCCTACCAGTCCGCCGTTGCGGTTATCGAGCCCGTTGCCATTGAGGCTCAACGTTCCTTGAGCAACAAGCTCGCCGCCCTGGTTGGTGAATTGCGCAACCTTGGCCGTCAGATCGGTTGTGCCGGAGATACGACCGCCGCTGTTGTCGACGCTGGCTGCCTGCAGTTGCACCGCCCCCGCTGCGCTGAGCAAGCCGCCGCGGTTATCCAGATGAGTGCCGTTGAAGTTGATGGCGGCCTGGCTGTTGAGCAGACCTTGCTGGCGGTTATCGAGTTGTCCGACGGTCAGTTGCAGGTCTTTGCCAGCGCGTACTTTGCCGGTGCGGTTATCCAGCGAATCGCTGCGCAGGGTCAGGCGATCCTTGCCGGTCAGGCTGCCATTGCGGTTGTCGAGGCTGCCGGTTTGCAGGTCGACCACGCCTTTGGCACTCAGGTTGCCATTCTGGTTATCGAACAAGCCATTGATGCGTGCGGTGAAACTGCCGTCGCTGACCAGGCTGCCGCCATGACTGTTATCCAGGCTGGCGGCGCTGATGCTCACGCTTTGGCCGGAACCCAGCACGCCGTTCTGGTTATTCAGGGCGCCGATCAAGCCGATGTTCAGGGCAACGTCGCCCGTGACCTGGCCGTCACTGTTGTCCAGTGTCGTGGCGGTGATAGCGGTGTTGCCAGCACTGGAGACTTCGCCCTCGTGGTTGTTCAGGTGGCCGAGATTCGCCGTGAGGTTGCCATTACTGGTGATGACGCCCTTGGTGTTGAGGACCTGTGTGGCTTTCAACTCCAGAGCGCCGCTGCCGAGTACCCGGCCAGTGTTCTGGTTGTCCAGGGTCCCGGCGGTGATGTTGGCGGTTTGCGCGGCGCTCAATGTGCCGCCCTGATTGTTCAGGGTCTGGCTGGTGTTGACCGTCAGGTTGCGGCTGGCCACCACGCTCTTGCCAAGGTTGTTGAAGTTCTGCGCATTCAGGTTCACATCGCCATTGGCATTACGGCTGGTATCAGCATTGACCCCGGCTTCGATGATGCCGTTGTTGGTCAGCACACCACCGGCCGTCAGCGCGATGCTGTCCCGGGCGGCGAGGGTTTGCTGGTTGGTCAGGTTGCCTTGGGTTTGCACGTTGACGGCGGTGCCGGCNTTGTTGGCGTTGGCCAGGTACAGCACCGGCACCAGCACTTGCTCGCCGTTCACCTCGGCATTTTCCATCCAGACAATATCGTGGGTCAGGGCCGCGACTTGTTCAGAGGTCAGGCTGACACCCAAGGACAGGTTGAGCTCCGTCTTACTGGCGATGGCGTTATTCATCAGGTACTTGAACAGGCCCTCGTCGGAGGTCTGGCCATCGATGAAGCGCTGGCCGGTGCGGGCAACCACGGCTTGCTGGATCAGGCGTTGTTCATAAAGACCATCGCCCAGACGCTTGGCACTTTGGTCGGGGTCGTAGCCCAGGTTCGACAACAGGTAATCCGAGCTCATGAATTGCTTGAGGTCGGTGAGTACCGGGTTGGTTTCGATCAGGTATTTGTGCGGTTGGGATTTGCCAGCATTGCTCGGCAAGCCTTGCACGCGGTTGAGGGTGACTGGCGCACTGGTGGACGCGGTGACAGTGGCGCCGGTGAGGCTCCAGCTTTGTGGGCCGGTGCCGGTCGGGTTGGTGCTGCCTTCCTGGCTCAAACGGAACAGGCCGTTCTGTCCGGAGGGCAGGCTGAAGCCGGGCAGACTCACCGGGTTAACCTGCTGTTGCGCCAGGTCCGGTGGTAGTTGTTGGTTCAGGGTGATGCGCGTGGAGAACTGGCTGCCCGAAGCACTGGTGCCCGTGCGGGGGCCACTGCCCACGTAGGTGTAGCCAGGGCGAACGACGCTGTTGTCGATGTTGTTCTGGGCGTTGATATTGACCGCACCGGCGGCCTGGATAATGGCGGCATAGCTCTGATCGCCGGTGGCCAACTGGGTGACCTGGCGGAACTCGGGCATCTCGACTTCGGTGGCGCCGATGAAGTGGGCCATTGCCGCTTCCAGGCCGGTGAGGTGGTTGGCGTCATAACCGCTGCTGGCAAACCAGTACTGATCGGTGAAGGCGCTGGCGGCATCAACCAAGCCGCCGGCGTCGTCGGTCCGTTCGCTGCGGTACACCCGCACCGTTTCGGTATCGTTGGTCTCTACGCCGGTGTTGGTCAGGTTGTTCAGCGTAGCGGTGAGGTTGCCGCTGGTGGCGATGGTGCTGCTCTGGTTAAACAGCTCGCCGCCGTTGATGTTCAGATTACCGCCAGCGGTGATGCTGGACGCCGCACTGGCGGCGGTCACTTCCAGTTTTTCACGCTGGGTGATTTCCCAGGTATGAGTTACCACGGGACCGCCGCAGTCATTGTTGTAATGCGGCCGGTTGCACGCACCCTCATCAATCCTGGCGGTGTAGATACCGCCATTACTGATGGTCAACAGCGCACGGATGTTTTGGATCGTGCTCGCCGCCAGGCTCATGCTGCCGTCGCTTTGAATCGACGCAGAACTGTTGACGATGCTGTCGGCCTGGGCGCCTTGTCCGTTACGGTCAATCGTGAGGTTGCCCAGGCTGTAGATGTTGGCGTAGCTGTTGTTCAGCGCATTGACCCGCAGGCCCATGTTGCCGCCGCTGAAGATCAGCCCGCGATCATTGACCAGCGAGCCGGTGGTGGCGGTCAGTTGTTGAGCGCTGGCCAGCGTCCCGAAGTTGTTGATCCCGCCGGCGTTCACGGTCAGGTTGGCAGCCGACGTCAAGCGCCCGGCATTGTTCAGTTGGCCACCCACCGACACGGTAGTGTCCCCTCCACCGGCAATGCTGGCGGCCGCGTTGAGGTTCAGTTGTGCGGCGCTCAGGCCGAGCGTTCCCCGGCTGCTGAGCCGACCGCTTCCCGAATAAGTACCGCCAAGGTCGATCTTCAAGTTGCCGTCACTGGCGATCAGGCCATCGTTGTTCCAGTTGCCGCCGCTGCCAGTCAGTTGGCTGACAGCCAAGAGCTGACCATTGGCAGTCTGGTTGAGGCTATTGATATTGACGGTCAGGCGATCGGCCTGGATTACGCTGTTGTTGGTCCATCCGTCAGCGGTCAGGGTCAGGCCACCGCGGGTGACGAAGCTGCCGCCGGCACCACCCAGTTGTCCGGTGGCAATGTCGAAGAGGCCAGTGCCGACGTGCAGCACGTTGCCGCCGACGTTCAGCAAACCACCGGCACCGAGGCTCAGGTCGTTGTTGGCGGATTCCACGGTGCCGTTGCGGTTGTCGAACACGCCACCGATGGTGAAGGCGGTTTTGCCAGTGCCGCCCAATGCACGCAGTTGTCCGGTCTGGTTATCGACGCTCGCCGCCGTGATGGCCAGGGTGCTTTCACTTTCGATGATGCCCAGGCGGTTGTTCAATGCGCCGCGCAGGCTCAGGTCGATCTGTTGCCCGCCGATCTGCCCGTCGTTGTCGCCGCTGTTGTCGAAGTTATTGCCGGTGACGCTGACCCGGCCCTTGGCGTAGAGGCCGCCATTGCGGTTGTCGAAGTTGCCGTTGGTGCCGGTGTCGACGATGGCGTCACCGGTTTGCGCGGTGATCCGCCCGCCGTAGTTGTCGAGGCCGGCCAGTGCCTTGAGGTCCAGACTCTGGGCCTGAATGATCCCGCCCTGACGATTGTTGTTCAGGTCATAGCCGTTACGCAGTACGCCAGTGATATGGCTGCTGAAGGCGCCTTGCAGGCTGGAGAGCACACCGCCGCGGCTGTCGAGGCTGGCGGCGGTGATGTCGAGGTTGCCGCTCTTGGCGACGATGCGCCCGCTCTGGTTATCGATGGCGCCGCTAGTTTTCACCGTCAAGTCGCCCTGGCTTTGCAGGGTGCCTTTGGCGTTATCGAGGCTGGCGGCGTTGAGCGTCAGGCCGGCGTTGCTGCTGAAGATCTGACCGTTGGCGCTGTTCTGTACGACGCCATTGGCCGTGAGCGTCAACCCATCATTGGCCGCGACAGTGCCGCCATTGCGGTTATCGAGGCCACCGGTCAACAGGTTCAGCAAACCCTGGCTTGCAAGCTGGCCGCCCTGGTTGTCGATCTGCCGCGCGCGCTGAATCACCAGTGGGCCGTTGCTCGCCAGTTTGCCGCTGATATTGGTCAGGGTGCCGAGCAGATCGAGGGTGATCGCGCCCTTGCCCGCCAAGGTACCGGCGCTGTTGTTCAGATCGGTGCCGGTGAAGCTGATGTCCCGCTGGGCATTGATGGTTGCATTGGCGTTGCTGAGGGTTTGGGCCTGGATATCCAGAGCGGCGCCGCTGTCGATCAAACCGCCCTGGGCGTTATTCAGTGTTCCGGCAATGACCAAGGTTTGCGCACCGGCACTGGAAAGAATGCCGTTGTCGCTGTTGTCGAGGCTGGCCGCCGTGACCTTCAGCGTGCCGTGACTGACCAGAGCGCCGGCGTTGCTGTTACGCACGGCACCGGTGAGGTCCACCAGCACGTCACCGTCGCGGCTCGACAAGGTGCCCTGATTGCGGTTGTCGAGGCTGCCGCCCAGAAGGCTCAAACTCTGCCAGCCGGAAATCAGTCCATTGAGGTTCGTGGTGACATCGGCGGTGAGGTCCAGTTGCTGACGACTGATGAGTTTGCCGTCGCTGTTGTCCAGGTTGCGGCCCGTCAGGGTGTAGCTTTGGCTGCTGGAGAGTTCACCGCCACGGTTGTTCAAGTCCCGCAGGTTGCGGATGCTTAGTTGACCGGTGGTGGTAATCAGGCCGTTGGCGTTGTTCAGGTCGCCCATGGCGCCGCTGAAGTCGATGGCAATGGCGCTGCCGAGCAACGAGCCGCCGTTCTGGTTGTTCAAGCTCGCGGCGTTGATGTTCAGGTTTTGGCTGGCGTTGATCAGTCCTTGGTCCTGATTATCGAGCCGGCCGGTAACCCGAAGTTCGAGACCGGTGCGACTGGTCAGGGTGCCGCCGTTGTTGTTCAGGCTACCGGCCTGCACATCGACGTTGGCCGCCGCGATCAAGCCTTTGATGTTGGTCAGCGCCTGCTGCACGCGCAGGGTCACGGCCTGATTGCCGAGCAGTTTGCCGTTGCTGTTGTCGAGGCTGTCGGCCGCCAGCGTGAACGCCTGGGCACTGGATATTTCGCCGTTGCGGTTGTTCACCTGGGCGAGGTTTTTCAGCACCAGTGCCGGGGCATTGATCAAACCGTTCTGGTTATTCAGCTCGCCGTGATTCAGGTCCAGGGTCAGCGACGTGTTACTGGTGAGCTGCCCGCCATCGTGTTGGTCGAGGCTGCCGACACTGATCGTCAGGGCCTTGTTGCTGGCGATCCGGCCCTTGCTGCTGTTATCGACCTGGCCGGCGTTGAGGCTCAGGCTGTCGAGGCTGGTCAGTTTGCCGCCCTGGTTGTTCACCGCCCCCGTGGCGGTGATGCTCAAGGCCTGACCGGCGTTCACCAGCCCCGCCACGTTATCCAGCGTGGCCATGCGCAGCGTCGCGGTGGCCAGGCTCGAGAGCTCGCCAGTGCGGTTGTTCAGGTGGCCGAGGGTGGCGTCGAGATGACCGGTACTGGTAATCAGACCGTTGCTGTTGAGGACCTGATTGGCCGTGAGGTTGAGATTGCCGCTGCTCAGCACCCGGCCGTTGTTCTGGTTGTCCAAAGTCCCGACGGTGATGTTGGCGGTTTGCCCGGCGCTCAACGTGCCGCCCTGATTGTTCAGGGTCTGGCTGGTGTTAACCGTCAGATTGCGGCTGGCCACCACGCTCTTGCCAGTGTTGGTGAAATTCTGCGCATTCAGGTTCACATCACCGCTGGCATTGCGGCTGGTATCGGCGTTGACCCCGGCTTCGATGATGCCGTTGTTGGTCAATACACCACCGGCCGTCAGCGCGATGCTGTCCCGGGCGGCGAGGGTTTGCTGGTTGGTCAGGTTGCCTTGGGTTTGCACGTTGACGGCGGTGCCGGCGTAGACCGGGCCNCGCGCATCGAGNCTGGCGGCTTTGACATTGACGGCGCCTGCGGCCGAGGTTTGCGCCAGGCTGAGATGGCCGTTGGCGTCGAGCTGGATATCNCCACCGCTGGCGNNCAGNTTGCCNTCGAGNTTCACCCCGACCCCGGCNTCGGTNCCNACCAGTTTGATCGCCCCGGCGTACATGCCNCCCANNGCCGANGAGTCGATNGCCAGTTGNGGNTTGGCACTGCCGTCATCGGCGCGNGCGGTGGCGTTGAGGCTGTCGGCGTTGACGTCGTTGCGACCGGCGACGATGGTCAGGTTCTTCGCCTGAATCTCGGCGTTGATCTTCGCGCTGCGGGTGATGATTTCAAACTGGTCGACGTTGTTGGCGTTCAGCCCGGCGCCGTCGATGGAGACGCTGCCCTGATCGACCTGGAAGCGATCCAGACGACCACTACCGTCCAGCACCGGTTTGCCGGTGGTCAGGGTCACGCGCGGAGTATTGATGAAGCCGCAGCCATTGCAGCTGATGCCGTAGGGGTTGGCCACGATGACCCGTGCCGACTGCCCCGCCACTTCGGTGTAACCGCGCAACTGGCTGGGGCTGCCGCCGACCACTTCGTTGAGGATGGTTTGCGCCGCGACTCCGTTGGTCAGGTTGGGGTTGCCGATGATGATCCCGCCCAGTTGCGTCGCGCCGGTCTGGTTGGCGACGTTGTTGAGGATGACGCCCTGGGTGCCGACGTTGTAATCGTGAAACTGGTTATGCGACAGCCCCGTGCCGTTGGGCGTGGCGATCTGGATAATCGGCACCCCGTTGCCCGCCTGCCCGAGGCTGGTGCCCGGCGTGGCCACCACAATCCCGTCGGCCTGAGCCCACATCGGCTGCCAGAACATGACGTTGGCCAACAGGAACGCCAGCCCGCGCTTGGGCATGCCCCAGAAGTGCTCACGGTTTTTGACCGCAGCCGAGGGCTGGCCAGCGAGGAAGGCGTAGTGGCGAACGTCCATGTCAAAGAGTCTCGGTGCGAACGGCAAGAATGGAATGAGCAAATCACAGACAAAGCCGTCCCGACTCGGCAGACGCTGGGGGCGCTTGCAGAGCGAATACGTCATAAGGGGGTAGGTACGCGCCTGGGTCAGAAGGTCCAGAGCGTGGCGTAAACGACCATTGCATCAGCGTGCGGATGGTCTGTTCGGTCCCTCGAAACGGCAAAGTGATATCAATGTGATGGCGCGATGTTAAGTTGCCATCATTCTGACGTCAATAAGCCGTTCGGGATGTTTTTTGCGAAGGCTCTAGCTTGCGGTTTTTGGTCGATTACCTGAACGCTCTGGATCGAGGCAGAGCCGAGGGCTGCAATTTCTTGACGTAAAAAAACCCGGACACTGTCCGGGTTTTCATTGGTTCGCTACGGCGCTTTATTCAGCCGCCGGCGCTTCCGGCTTGCGGCGTTTCAAAGGCGCCATGCCGTCCTTGCTGACCAGCGACAGGGCGTCGGTCTTCGGGCGGTTGGCGATCTTGCGCTTGGTTGGGGCCTTGGCGCCGGTTTTCTTCTTGTCGCCCTTGGCGTCGACCTTTTTCTTCTTCACGCCAACGGCTTTGCCCGAGGCCTTGACCTTTTTCGGTCCGCCGTAGGTGCCTTTGACTTCCTTGATGGTGCGGCGCTCGAAGCTCTGCTTGAGGTAGCGTTCGATGCTCGACATCAGGTTCCAGTCGCCGTGGCAGATCAGCGAGATGGCCAGGCCATCGTTGCCGGCGCGGCCGGTGCGACCGATGCGGTGCACGTACTCGTCGCCGCTGCGCGGCATGTCGAAGTTGATCACCAGGTCCAGGCCGTCCACGTCCAGGCCACGGGCAGCGACGTCGGTGGCCACGAGGATTTTCACCCCGCCCTGCTTCAGACGGTCGATGGCCAGTTTGCGGTCTTTCTGGTCCTTCTCGCCGTGCAGCACGAACGCTTTGTATTCCTGCGCCACCAGGCGGCCGTAGATACGGTCGGCCATGGCCCGGGTGTTGGTGAACACGATGGCCTTCTGGTAGGTCTCGTTGGCCAGCAGCCAGTTGACGATCTGTTCTTTGTGCTGGTTGTGGTCAGCGGTGATGATTTGCTGACGGGTGGTTTCGTTCAACTGGCTGACTGCGTTGAGCTGCAAGTGCTCAGGGTTGTTCAGGACCTTGGCGATCATCTCGCGCAGGCCCGAACCGCCGGTGGTGGCGGAGAACAGCATGGTCTGCTGGCGGTTGGTGCACTCATCCACCAGACGCTGCACATCTTCGGCAAAACCCATGTCGAGCATGCGGTCGGCTTCGTCGAGCACCAGCACTTCGACTTCCTTGAGGTCGAGGTTGCCGGCGTTCAGTTGCTCGATCATCCGGCCCGGTGTACCGATCAGGATGTCCGGCACCTTGCGCAGCATGGCGGCCTGGACCTTGAAGTCTTCACCGCCGGTAATCAAACCGGACTTGATGAAAGTGAACTGAGCGAAGCGCTCGACTTCCTTGATGGTCTGCTGGGCCAGCTCGCGGGTCGGCAGCAGGATCAGGGTCTTGATGCTGACGCGGACTTTGGCCGGGCCGATCAAGCGGTTGAGGATCGGCAAAACGAAGGCGGCGGTTTTGCCGCTGCCGGTTTGCGCTGTCACCCGCAGGTCACGCCCTTGGAGCGCCAGCGGAATAGCCGCTGCTTGCACAGGCGTTGGCTCGACAAATTTAAGCTCGGCCACGGCTTTGAGCAGACGTTCGTGCAGGGCGAATTGGGAAAACACGGGTGCTACCTCGAAGAAATACAAAAAAACAGCTGCATAGGGTAACGGTTTCGAGCGCGAAGGCCGAGTTTCTTTATACAAACGGCTGCAAACAGTGGCTTTTTTGTTGCCTGATTTGTCTCAAAACGTCATCCGCAACCTCTTAAATGCTCTAATCGCCCCGTCGCGCCCTACAGAAGAAGCGTTTTCACCCATGGATATCAAACAGCTCTGGCTCAACGCCCAAGACCTCTGGGGTGCCCTTGATCAGCACCCGCTCCTGCATTCCACACTCGCGCTGATGTTGCTGCTGGTGGTGGCGCTGGTGCTCGGACGAGTGGCGCGTTACCTCATTCTTCATGCGACCAAAATGCTCGGCCGCCAGCCGGCGTTGCACTGGGTCAACGATTTTCGCCACAACAAAGTGTTTCATCGCCTGGCGCAAATGACGCCATCGCTGGTGATCCAGTTCGGCCTGCACCTGGTGCCGGAGTTGGGCAAGACCAGCCTGAACTTCCTCGGCAACGTGGCGCTGGCGTTCACCATCCTGTTCCTGGTGCTGGCCATCAGTGCGTTGCTCAATGCCCTGCTGGACATCTATGCCCGCACCGAACACGCCCGCACCCGCTCGATCAAGGGTTATGTGCAACTGACGAAAATGGTGTTGTTCGTGTTTGGCGCGATCATCATCGTCGCCACGTTGATCGACCGTTCGCCACTGTTGCTGCTGTCGGGTCTGGGCGCCATGTCGGCGGTGATTCTGTTGGTCTACAAAGACACCCTGTTGTCATTCGTCGCCAGCGTGCAACTGACCAGCAACGACATGCTGCGGGTCGGCGACTGGATCGAGATGCCGCAAGTCGGTGCCGACGGTGACGTGGTGGACATCACTTTGCACACGGTCAAGGTGCAGAATTTCGACAAGACGATTGTGTCGATCCCGACCTGGCGCCTGATGTCCGAGTCGTTCAAGAACTGGCGCGGCATGCAGCAGTCCGGCGGACGGCGGATCAAGCGCAGCCTGTTCATCGACGCCAGCGGCGTGCGATTCATTCGTGACGACGAAGAGCTGAAGCTGTCCCAGGTGCATTTGCTGACTGACTACATGAGCCGCAAGACAGCCGAGCTCAAGGCCTGGAACGAAGCCCAGGGCAACGTCGCGGCGATGGCGGCCAACCGTCGGCGGATGACCAACATCGGCACCTTCCGCGCCTATGCGCTGGCGTATCTGAAAAGTCACCCGAAGGTTCAGCAGAACATGACCTGCATGGTGCGGCAGATGCAGACGACGGCGCAGGGGATTCCGCTGGAAATCTATTGTTTCACCCGCACCACGGCGTGGGCGGATTACGAGCGGATTCAGGGGGATATTTTCGATTATCTGCTGGCGGTACTGCCGGAGTTCGGATTGAGTCTTTATCAGCAGCCGAGTGGCGGGGATTTAAGGGCCGGATTGCTTCCGGCCATGTTAGGCGCGAGCCACATTCCGGAGCCGGAAAAACACATCATGTAAACACCGCCCCTGAGCGAGCGGTGCGGCGATCCGACTTGCCCGCGAAGGCGCAGTGTCAGTCAACATAGTTATCGACTGATACTCCGCCTTCGCGGGCAAGCCATGCTCCTACAAGGGTAACGGTGTTATTTGACCTGACGCTGCGGCGCCTTGTGCACCATGGTGTAGGCGTAATCCACGCCCATGCCATACGCGCCGCTGTGCTCCAGCACCAGTTCCATCACCGCCTCGTAAGTGTCTTTGTGTGCCCAGTCACGCTGGTATTCCAGCAGCACTTGTTGCCAGGTGACCGGCACCGCGCCTGCCTGAATCATCCGCTGCACCGACATGTCGTGAGCTTCTTTGGTGGTGCCGCCAGACGCGTCGGTCACGATGTACACCTCGTAGCCTTCAGCCAGGGCTTCCAGCGCCGGGAAGGTCAGGCAGACTTCAGTCCAGAGCGCGGCAATGATCAGCTTCTTGCGGCCGGTGGCTTTCACCGCGTCAACCAGCGCCTTGTCTTCCCAGGAGTTCATCGAGGTGCGCTCGATCGGCTTCTGCTCTGGGTGAACAGCCAGCAACTCCGGCCAGATGAAGCCGCTGAAGCTTTCGGTTTCAACTGAGGTGTAGATCGTCGGCACGTTGAAAATCTTCGCGGCCTTCGCCAGACCCACGGTGTTGTTCTTCAGGGTCTGACGGTCGATCGACTGCACGCCGAACGCCATTTGCGGCTGGTGGTCGATCAGGATCAGGGCGGAGTTGGTTGGGTTGAGCAATTCACGGTTAGACATGGCGCGTTCCTTTTGATGTCGATTTGTTTAATGAGTATTGGGTGAGTCACTTGCCTCAAGCTGTTTGCTTGCTGGCTTGGAAGTAACTTTACGGGCTAGATAAAAAAGGGACAATTACCTAAAATCGAGAATAATTGATTCTAAAAAAGGGACAATCGTGGATCGGATCGAATGCATGCGCGCCTTTGTCGTGACGGTTGGCGAGAACGGCTTCGCAGCTGCCGCTCGCGCGATGGACGTGCCGCGATCAAAGGTGAGTAAACAGATTCAGGCGTTGGAGGAAGCAATCGGCGTGCAATTGCTGCAGCGCACCACGCGCAGCCTGCACTTGACCGAGGCTGGCGCCGAGTATTTCGAGGCGGCGCGGGAGGTGTTGTCCGCGCTGGACGAGGCCGAGCAGCGCGCTCGAGACGGCATCGGCGAGCTACGTGGGGTGTTGCGGGTGAATGCGCCGATGTCGTTCGGCCTGCATCGCCTTGGACAGTTGATTCCGCTGTTCCATGAGCAGCATCCGAACATCGAGCTTCAACTGGTGCTCAGCGATCAACAGGTCGATCCAGTGCGTGGCGGCTTCGATGTGACGATTCGCATCGCCAGCATGCCAGACTCGACCATGATCGCCCGGCAACTGGCACCGGCACCGCGGATCATGGTGGCCTCCCCCGCCTATCTGGCGCGTGCAGGCATACCGCGGACCCCGCAAGACTTGCGCGCGCATCAATGCCTGAATTACGGGTATCTGCAAAGCGGCGTGAGCCTGCAGTTGTGCAATGGCAAGGAGACGCAACGGGTCAACGTTTCCGGCCCGTTGCACGCCAACAACGGCGACTTGCTCGCTCAGGCCGCCGAAGCCGGGATGGGCATCGCCCTGCTGCCTGATTTCATTGTGGAAGACGCGCTGGCGGCAGGCCGGCTGGTGCCGGTGCTGTGCGAGTGGCAGGCACCAGCGATTACCATCAACGCGGTTTACCCTTCCTCGCGTCGCGTACCGCAAAAGACCCGGGCATTTATTGAGTTTCTGGTGGCGCAGTTGGCGCCGAATTAACCCGGTTTAGTGTGCAATGACGGGTTGGCGTACACCCAACCGGCTGATCCACACCGCCGCCAGAATGACCGATCCACCCAACAACAACCGCCCCAACTCTTCATGCTGATTCCAGATCAGCAAATTGATCAGCAAGCCCACCGGCACATGCAGATTATTCATCACCGCCAGCGTCCCGCCATTCACCAGGCACGCGCCCTTGTTCCACCAGTACAAGCCCAGCGCGGTCGAGACCAGTCCGAGGAACAGCAGCACGCCCCATTGCAGCGGCGCTTCGGGCAGGAAGTTCTGTTTGCCGAACAGCAGAAATGCCGGCAACGCCACCGCCAATGCGCCCAGATAGAAGTAGCCGAATCGCCGGTAATGCGGCAGATCGCTCGGATGGCGGGCCACCAGATGTTTATAGAGCACCTGCCCGGCGGCGTAGGTGAAGTTGGCCAGTTGCAGCAACAAAAAGCCCATGAAGAAGTCCGGATTGATCCGGTCGTAGCGAATCACTGCCGCACCCGCCACGGCCACCAATGCCGCGATCAAGGCCCACGGATTGAAGCGCCGGTTCAGTGCGTCTTCGATCAGGGTCACGTGCAGCGGCGTGAGGATGGTGAACAGCAACACTTCCGGCACCGTCAGCACGCGGAAGCTCAAATACAAACAGACATAGGTCACACCGAACTGCAGCGCGCCGATCAGCAACATCCCGCGCATGAACGCCGGCTCGACCGAACGCCAGCGTGTCAGCGGAATGAACACCAGCCCCGCCAGCAGCACTCGCACCAGCACTGCGAAGTAGCTGTCGACATGACCGGCCAGATACTCGCCGATCAAACTGAAGGAAAACGCCTGGATCAGCGTGACAAAAAGTAGATAGCCCATGCTCGCCTCGTTTCGAATGGCGGCGACGATAGCGGTTTTTGCCCGTTATCGCGAACGGTCGGCCAACAACAGGCCCGTTCCCACAGGATCATCAGCGCCCACTAAATCCCAGGCAAAAAAAAGCCCGATCTCGCTAAAGCGTTCAATCGGGCTAGAGCACTCAGGAGCAATAAGTGCAAAGGGAGGTTCGATGCGCGTACAGGCTTGAAGGGTTGCGCCAGGTCACTAGACCATCCAGCGATTATCTGGCGATTAACGACTCAGGCGACCTGCGCCAGTTTGGCGTTGGCCTGGTTCAAGCCTTTCTCCTGGAAGTCGCCGCCCAGGTTCATGCCTTCGGCGTGAATGAACGTGACATCGTGGATGCCGATGAAGCCCATGACTTGACGCAGGTAAGGTTCCTGATGATCCGCAGTGCTGCCGGCGTAGATCCCGCCGCGAGCGGTCAGCACGTAGGCACGCTTGCCGCTGAGCAAACCTTGCGGGCCGGTTTCGGTGTATTTGAAGGTCACGCCGGCACGCAGCACATGGTCGAGCCAGGCTTTCAGGGTGCTCGGAATCGCGAAGTTGTACATGGGCGCTGCCATCACCAGCACGTCGGCGGCCAGCAGTTCGTCGGTCAATTGGTTGGAGCGTTCCAGCGAGGCCTGTTCGATCTCGTTGCGTTGTTCGACAGGTTTCATCCAGCCGCCCAGCAGGTTGATGTCCAGGTGCGGCACCGGGTTGACGGCCAGGTCACGGACGGTGATCTGGTCGGCCGGGTGTGCGGCTTTCCACTGGCTGATGAAGGTCTGGGTCAGCTGGCGGGAAACCGAGTCTTGCTGACGGGCGCTGCTTTCGATGATCAGAACGCGGGACATGGGATGTAGCCTCCATCTGAGAATGCTGTAAGTCGATGGAGTGAAGGTTAAACAGAGTCATATCGATGAAAAAGCGCAAATAACTGCTATAAAGCATCGATAAATTCGTTTATAAGCGAAGCATGCCCAGGCGACATGCTCCGCTTGAAGTCATTTCGGGGTGCAAGTCAGGTCGATACGCAGCTTGATGATGGTGCGGGTGAACTTGGCCGTGGCGTTTTTGTGCTTGCCGGCAGGTACGTCGATCTTGCGGGTGCGTGGCGCTTCCGGGCCGTTATTGAAAACCACTTTGCAAGTGACGTCGGTGTCGCCGTAGTTGTTGACCTGAATGGAGCCGATGTCGGCGTCCGTGTCGTAGGCGTTGTAGTCGACCTTCAAACCGTTGAGCTGTTTATTGACATCGATCGGATAGGCAAACGCAGTCAGAGGCAACATCGCCAACACCGCACACCCCGCCATCACACAACAGATTTTTTTCATTCGGCAGTCTCCAATAAGAACTGCCAGCTTAGGACAAGAGGAGCTCAACATGAAAGCGCCCCGCGTGACCCTTGATCAATGGCGAACGTTGCAGGCCGTGGTCGATCACGGAGGTTTCGCCCAGGCCGCCGAAGTGCTGCACCGTTCGCAATCGTCGGTCAGCTACACCGTAGCGCGCATGCAGGACCAACTCGGCGTGCCGCTGTTGCGCATCGATGGCCGCAAAGCGGTGCTCACCGAGGCCGGCGGCGTGCTGCTGCGCCGTTCCCGGCAACTGGTGAAACAGGCCAGCCAACTGGAAGACCTGGCCCACCACATGGAACAAGGCTGGGAAGCGGAAGTGCGGCTGGTGGTCGACGCCGCGTACCCGAGCGCCCGCCTCGTCCGCGCCTTGACCGCGTTCATGCCGCAAAGTCGTGGCTGCCGGGTGCGGCTGCGCGAAGAAGTGTTATCGGGGGTGGAAGAAGTATTGCTCGAAGGCGTGGCCGATCTGGCCATTACCAGTTTCAGTATTCCCGGCTACCTGGGCGCGGAGCTGAGCGATGTCGAATTCATCGCGGTCGCCCACCCCGAACATGCCCTGCATCGTCTGAATCGCGAGCTGAGCTTCCAGGACCTGGAAAGCCAGATGCAAGTGGTGATCCGCGACTCCGGCCGTCAGCAACCGCGAGATGTCGGCTGGCTCGGTGCCGAACAGCGCTGGACCGTCGGCAGCCTGGCCACTGCCGCGACCTTCGTCAGCAGCGGTCTGGGCTTCGCCTGGTTGCCCCGGCACATGATCGAGCGCGAATTGAAGGAAGGTACGCTCAAGCTGCTACCGTTGGACCAAGGCGGCAGCCGCAACCCGAGTTTCTATCTGTATTCGAACAAGGACAAACCCTTGGGCCCGGCCACGCAGATTCTCATCGAACTGTTGCGCACCTTTGACACCGCGCCGCTGGATGCGCCCTTCGCCGCACCCGAACAAGCCTGACACGGAGTGTACCCATGGCCTATTTCGAACATGAAGGTTGCAACCTGCACTATGAGGAATATGGTCACGGCACCCCGTTGCTGCTGGTTCACGGGTTGGGCTCCAGCACCCTGGACTGGGAAATGCAGATCCCGGCGCTCGCCGCCCACCATCGGGTGATCGTGCCGGATGTGCGCGGCCACGGGCGCTCCGACAAACCCCGCGAGCGCTACAGCATCGCCGGGTTCAGCGCCGACCTGATCGCGCTGATCGAACACTTGAACCTTGGCCCTGCACATCTTGTGGGGCTTTCGATGGGTGGCATGATCGCTTTTCAACTGGCGGTGGACCAGCCGCAACTGCTCAAGAGCCTGTGCATCGTCAACAGCGCGCCCGAGGTCAAACGGCGCAGCCGCAACGATTATTGGCAGTGGTTCAAACGCTGGAGCCTGATGCGCGTGCTGAGCATGGGCACCATCGGCAAGGCCCTGGGCGCCAAACTGTTTCCCAAGCCGGAACAAGCTTCGTTACGACAAAAAATAGCGGCGCGCTGGGCAAAAAACGACAAACATGCTTATCTCGCCAGCTTCGATGCCATCGTTGGCTGGGGGGTTCAGGAACGACTTTCCAGGGTTTCGTGTCCAACCCTCGTCGTCAGCGCCGACCGTGACTACACCCCGGTCGCGCTGAAAGAAACCTATGTAAAACTGCTGCCCGATGCGCGGCTGGTGGTGATCGCCGATTCGCGCCACGCCACCCCGCTGGATCAACCCGAACGCTTCAACCAAACGCTGCTCGAGTTTCTCACCGCAGTCGACACCACCACTCAGGATCACTGACCCATGCTGAAAAAAATCGCCCTCGTCGCCGGCTCCGTTCTGTTTGCCGCCAACCTGATGGCCGCCACGCCGGCCAAGGCACCGCACGTGCTGCTGGAGACCACCAACGGCCAGATCGAAATCGAACTGGACCCGGTCAAGGCGCCGATCAGTACCAAGAACTTCCTTGAGTACGTCGACAGTGGCTTCTACAACAACACGATCTTCCACCGTGTGATCCCGGGCTTCATGGCTCAGGGCGGTGGTTTCACTGCACAGATGCAACAGAAGGAAACCAAGGCACCGATCAAAAACGAAGCCAGCAACGGCCTGCATAACGTGCGTGGCACACTGTCGATGGCGCGTACTTCGAACCCGGATTCGGCCACCAGCCAGTTCTTCATCAACGTGGCCGACAACGCCTTCCTCGATCCGGGTCGCGACGCCGGTTACGCCGTCTTCGCCAAAGTGGTCAAGGGCATGGACGTGGTGGACATCATCGTCAACTCTCAGACCACCACCAAACAAGGCATGCAGAACGTGCCTGTCGACCCGGTGCTGATCAAGTCGGCCAAGCGCATCGACTGAGTACACCGGCAGTCTTGAGCGGTGGCCGGTCGATATCCGGCGCCGCTCATATCGTTTAAAGGAGAGCCCGTACGCGGGCGGAGAACTGATGCTTTATCGCCGTTTCGAAAAACTGATCGACATTTTCCGCGACGCCCCGACGGCGGCTCCACCGAGCCGGGTTCTCTCCTTCTACACCTACTACCTCAAGCAGGTCTGGCCAATCTTCGCCGTTTTGTTGGTCGTCGGCCTGTTCGGCGCGCTGATCGAAGTGGCGCTGTTCAGCTACCTGAGTCGCATCATCGACCTGACCCAGAACACATCCAACGTCGACTTCTTCAAGGTCCACGGCGTGGAATTGGCCTGGATGGCGGCGGTGGCGCTCATCCTGCGCCCCTTGTTCCTCGCCCTGCATGACATGCTGGTGCACCAGACCTTGAGTCCCGGCATGACCAGCCTGATCCGCTGGCAGAACCACAGTTACGTGCTCAAACAGAGCCTGAATTTCTTCCAGAACGACTTCGCCGGGCGCATCGCCCAACGCATCATGCAAACCGGCAACTCCCTGCGCGATTCTGCCGTGCAAGCGGTGGATGCGCTGTGGCACGTGCTGATCTACGCGATCAGCTCGCTGGTGCTGTTCGCCGAAGCCGACTGGCGCTTGATGATCCCGCTGCTGATCTGGATCGCCGCCTACATCGGCGCGCTCTATTACTTCGTGCCGCGGGTGAAAGAGCGTTCGGTGGTGTCCTCCGATGCGCGCTCCAAACTCATGGGGCGGATCGTCGACGGCTACACCAACATCACCACCCTCAAGCTGTTCGCCCACACCAACTTCGAACAGCAGTACGCCCGCGAAGCCATCGCGGAACAGACCGAAAAAGCCCAACTGGCCGGCCGTGTGGTCACCAGCATGGACGTGGTCATCACCAGCATGAACGGCCTCTTGATCGTCGGCACCACCGGGCTGGCCCTGTGGCTGTGGACGCAGTCGCTGATCAGCGTGGGCGCGATTGCCTTGGCCACCGGGCTGGTGATCCGCATCGTCAACATGTCCGGCTGGATCATGTGGGTGGTCAACGGCATTTTCGAAAACATCGGCATGGTCCAGGACGGTTTGCAGACCATCGCCCAACCGGTCAGCGTCACCGACCGCGAACAGGCAAAACCCTTGGCGGTGGCCCGTGGCGAAGTGCGTTTCGAACACGTCGATTTCCACTACGGCAAGAAGAGCGGGATCATCGGCGACCTCAACCTGACCATTAAGCCCGGCGAAAAAATCGGCCTGATCGGCCCCTCCGGCGCCGGCAAATCGACGTTGGTCAACCTGCTGCTGCGCCTGTATGACGTGCAGGGCGGGCGGATCCTCATCGACGGCCAGAACATCGCCGAAGTCGGGCAAGAAAGCCTGCGCGAACGCATCGGCATGATCACCCAGGACACCTCACTGCTGCACCGCTCGATCCGCGACAATTTGCTGTATGGCAAACCCGACGCCACCGACGCCGAACTCTGGGAAGCGGTGCACAAGGCCCGTGCCGACGAGTTCATCCCGCTGCTGTCGGACTCCGAAGGCCGCACCGGTTTCGATGCCCATGTCGGTGAGCGCGGGGTGAAACTCTCCGGTGGCCAGCGTCAGCGGATTGCCATCGCCCGGGTGCTGCTCAAGGACGCGCCGATCCTGATCATGGACGAAGCCACCTCGGCACTGGATTCGGAAGTCGAAGCAGCAATCCAGGAAAGCCTCGAAACCCTGATGCAGGGCAAAACCGTGATTGCCATCGCCCACCGTCTCTCGACCATCGCCCGGATGGACCGCTTGGTGGTGCTGGAAAACGGCAAGATCGCCGAAACCGGCAGCCACGCCGAACTGCTGGCCCATGGCGGTTTGTATGCACGGTTGTGGCAACACCAGACCGGCGGGTTTGTCGGGATCGATTGAGCCGCGGTCTTGGCGCCATCAGCCATGCACAAGAACACCAGAAACCGCCAGACCCCGCAAACCAAGGGCTCTGGCGGTTTTTATGGCCACTGGAATTCCGCAAAAACCCTGCTGTACTCAGCCAGAGTACTGGAGATGGTTCTGTAGTCCATCTACCGGATGCACAACGACAGTGTTATCTCGACAGGGAACTCGCTATGTCTTTGTTCAAACGTTCGGCTACAGAATTGGTAGGTACGTTCTGGCTGGTATTGGGGGGTTGCGGCAGTGCAGTTCTGGCGGCAGCGTTTCCAAACGTGGGGATCGGTTTACTCGGGGTGTCCCTGGCATTCGGTTTGACGGTACTGACGATGGCCTTCGCCATCGGCCACATCTCGGGTTGTCATCTCAACCCTGCGGTTTCGGTCGGACTGGTCGTCGGCGGACGCTTCCCTGCCAAAGAACTGCCCGCCTACATCATCGCCCAGGTGATTGGCGGAATCATCGCAGCGGCCCTGCTGTACTTCATCGCCAGTGGCAAACCCGGCTTCGAACTGGCCAGCGGCCTGGCGTCCAATGGCTACGGCGAACACTCGCCAGGCGGCTACTCGATGGCGGCGGGGTTTGTCAGTGAACTGGTGATGACCGCCATGTTCATCCTGATCATTCTCGGCGCCACCGATAAACGCGCCCCGGCCGGGCTGGCGCCCATCGCCATCGGCCTGGCGCTGACCCTGATCCATCTGATCTCGATTCCGGTCACCAACACCTCGGTCAACCCGGCCCGCAGTACGGGGCCGGCGCTGATTGTCGGGGGTTGGGCGATTCAACAACTGTGGCTGTTCTGGCTGGCGCCGATTTTGGGGGCGGTCATCGGTGGTGTGATGTATCGCTGGTTGGGCAAAGAAGACAGTTAATCTGCGCGACTGAGCCTGCAATCAACGGCGAAGATCAACCTTGTCGATAAGGCAAGGCGGTCTTCGCCTCTTCTGCATACCCCAGCACCCCGGCGCGTTCGCGCTCGAGGAAGTCTTTCACCGCCGACTTCAAGCCCGGATGGCGCAGGTAATGCCAGGAATGGGTGATCACCGGTTCAAAGCCACGAATCAGTTTGTGTTCGCCCTGAGCGCCGGCGTCGAAACGCTGAAAGCCGTTGGCAATGGCGTAATCCATACCCTGATAGAAACAGGTCTCGAAGTGCAGGCGATCGAACTCCGCCAGGCACCCCCAGTAACGGCCATAAAAGCTGTCGCCGCCGACCAGGCTGAAGGCCATGGCCACCGGCCGTGAACCTTGTTTGGCCAGCACCACGCGAATCGACTCTGGCATGCGCTCGGCCAACAGACTGAAAAATTCCCGCGTCAGGTAAGGCGTCTGCCGACGCACCGCGTAGGTATTGGCGTAGCAGGCGTACACGAAGTCCCACTGCGCCTGGGTCAGCTGCCGGCCTTCCAGCCATTCGAAGTCGATGCCCTGCCCCGCCACTTGCTCACGCTCCTTGCGCATTTGCTTGCGCTTACGCGAACTGAGGGCGTCGAGAAAGTCCTGAAAATCCCGGTAACCACGATTCTGCCAGTGGTACTGACAGCCAATGCGCTGCAACCAGCCTGGCTGTTCGGCCAATGCAGCGTCGGTGAACGGATCGGTGAAATTGATGTGGGCGCTGGAAAGTTTTTCTATCTCCAGATAACCCGGCAGGCTCTGCAAGAGTTCGAAACCGTCCTCGATCGTCGCCGCCAGCAATCGCGGCCCGCTGACCGGACTGAACGGCACCGCCGTCAACAGTTTGGGGTAGTAGTCGATACCCGCACGCTCACAGGCATCGGCCCAGGCATGGTCGAACACGTATTCGCCGTAGGAATGCCATTTGCGGTAACTGGGCAGCGCGGCGATCAGGCGCTCGCCTTCGACATGCAGCAGATGCTCGGGCTGCCAGCCGGAATGCGGGCCCAGGCTGCCGCTGTCTTCCAGTGAACCGAGGAACGCGTGGCGCAGAAACGGCTGATTCTCCGGCACCAGGGCATCCCAGGTACGGGCTGCGATTTGCGACAGTGTATGCAGACGTTGCAGCGGCATTTTCCTCTCCACATCTTGGCGTGACAGCTCCGCGAGTATCGCCGATCGCAGAGCGATCCACACGCGTCAATCCAATACAAGGCTCTGAATCGGGCATTTCGGAAATGTTTGTATCGTCATCGACCTGCCATCACTTCGCCACTGACCTGTCATAAACCATCGCGATACTGGCGCCTGTTTTTAGAGCGCCGGGTTCTACCCGGCCACTGTTTTCCGACCTTCAACTGTCGGTTGTGTCCAGGATGGTTCAGCCATCCCTCTCATCTTCGGAGATTGCTATGCGTCTTGCTTCCACGAAAACTGCGGCGGCCTTGTGCGGTGGCCTGTTGCTGGCCATGAGTGTTCCGGCCAGTGCCGCAGTCGACGCCAAACTGCTCGACATGCTCAAGGCTAACGGTTCTATTTCCCAGGCGCAGTACGTTGAACTGCAAACCGAACTTGCCAAGGATCAGAAGGCTCAGCAAATCGCGCAGCAGGCGCAGCAAGAGACCAACGAACAAATAGCGGTCGCCGCGAAGAAAGCCAACGAGCTGAGTGCCTTCGACCAGAAGCTGGCCTGGGCCGCCAAGACCCAGTTCAAGGGCGACGTTCGCGTACGCCAGGAAACGGTCAAGATCGACGGCGAACCCAACAACGGTGGCCGTGACAAGGATCGTCAACGCATCCGCGCCCGTCTGGGTGCCTACAGCGAAATCAACCCGCAAGTGGACACCGGCATCCGCATTGCCACCGGCGGCGGTGACGATGCTCGCTCGACCAACCAGGACATGGACAACTACTTCGACAAGAAGCAGATCTGGCTGGATCTGGGCTACATCGACTACCACCCGGACGCCATCAAAAACCTGCATGTGATCGGCGGCAAGATGCTGCAACCGTGGGTCAGCATGGGTGATGTGATCTGGGACAGCGACATCAACCCGGAAGGTCTGGCAGTGACCTACAAATACCCGCTGGGTAGCAGTGCCGAACTGTTCGGTAGCCTGGGCAACTACAACCTCAAGGACAACGTCGACGGCGAAGGCGTGCAATTTCGTCACGACCTGCGTCTGACCGCCGGCCAGTTGGGCAGCCGTTTCGCCATCACCGACAACCTGAAACTGACCGTCGGCGGCAGCGTCTATGCCTACCAGAACGACGAAGACAGCCGTTGCACCGGCACCTCCACGCCGTGCGCCCTGGCCGTCAACGGCAACTCGGCCAACAACGAGTTCCGCCTGTACGAAGGTTTCAGCCAGGTCGATATCGGCGGCTTGCCGATGCCGCTGTCGTTCTACGGTCAATATGTGAAGAACAACGATGCGGTGACCGATCAGGACACTGCCTGGCTGGTCGGTGCCAAGTCGAAAGTCTTCGGTTTCAACCTCGACTACAACTACCGCGACGTGCAGCGTAACGCCGTGGTCGGCGCCTTCACCGACTCGGACTTCGCCAACGGCACCACCGGTTCTCGCGGTCACAAGTTCAAAGTCGGTTACGACATCGACAAGAACTTCGCCCTCGGTGCCACTTACTTCCTGACCAAAGCCGACTTCTCCAGCCGTACCCAGCGTGATGCCGACACCAACACGCTGCAACTGGACGCGGAAGCGAAGTTCTAAGCTGCGAAGCAACACACTTCAAACGATGCGGTTTACATACGGTCGTGTCGTTTGAAGAGGTTCAACAGTCTGGCGCGGGGCAACGATCCCCATCATCCGTTCGTTTCACCCGCGCCGGCCTGTGCTTTCCTTCAGGAACGATCTTTGCGCCGCTGCGCCGCCAGCCGCTCGGCCAGCGCCTCCACATCCTCGACCGGCTTCTGCGGCATCACCCGCAAGGTCGCCTGCATCAACCGCATCTGCCGAATGAAACGCCGACAATTGGGGCAAAACATCAAGTGATGCCGCATCATCAGACGCTCGCGAAAACTCAACTGGCCATCGAGATAATCACTGGAGCGCGCCACTTGTTCCTTACAGGTCAGCATTCGCCGGTTTCCTCAAAATGTTCTACGGTCGCAAAGACCTTCAACCGTGCCCGATGCAGCAGCACACGAACATTGGAGAGCGAGATTTCCAGAAGATTACAGATCTCCTCCAACTCCAGCCCCTGTCGCTCGCGCAACAGTAAAACACTGCTTTGCAGTTCCGACAGGCTGAGCAGCGTGTGCTCCAGGCATTCGCGCAGTTCGTTTTCAGTCAACAGCGCCTCTGGCGTGTCCTGATGCCAGGCAAACGGCGCCACCAGCCAATGACCGTCGCTCGATGAAAAACGATCATCATCGATCGTGCCATGGGGCGACGGCAGGTCATCGAGCAACACTTCCCGGCGGTTTTGCTTGTAGCGGCTCTTGGCCGAATTGGCGGTGATGGTCAGCAGCCAGGTCTTGAGACTCGAACGCCCCTCGAACCCGTTCAGGTTACGCACAACCGATAGCCAGGCATCCTGAACGATTTCGTCGGCATGCCGGTTGCCCACAATAGCGTAGGCCACCGCACGCATGGCGTTCTGATAGGTGCTGACCAACTCTTTGAAGGCCTTTTGTTCACCTGCCAGCAAGCGCTCAAGCAGTTGCGCGTCGTCAGCCGCCATTAACAACCCCCTTGTTCTGACCTCGAAAATGAAAACAGCAGGACTTCGCCTGTAGGCATCGTCCTGCTGGAATTTCCGAAAATTACAGCCTTCCGACTATTTCGAATGTAGGAAAAGTCATCACAAGCCAGAGGAAAGAACAACAACCCCTTCGATCAACGTTTGCGCAGAATCACGCTGCCAATCGAGTAACCAGCGCCGAACGAGCTGAGTACGGCCAGCGAACCGCTGACCAGATCGTCCTGATTCTTGTGGAACGAAATCACCGAACCGGCGGAGCTGGTGTTGGCGTAGGTGTCGAGAATCACCGGGGCTTCTGCTTCAGTGGCTTCGCGGCCCAGCAGCTTCTTGACGATCAGGTGGTTCATGCTGAGGTTGGCCTGGTGCAGCCAGAAACGCTTCACGTCGCTGACGTTGAGCTGGTTTTCTTCCAGGTGCGTGGCGATCAGCTCGGCAACCATAGGGCAGACATCGCGGAACACCTTGCGGCCTTCCTGGACGAACAGCTTGTCGGGGGCACCGATGCCCTCTTCCGCGGCGCGGTTGAGGAAGCCGAAGTTGTTGCGGATGTTGTTGGAGAATTTGGTCAGCAGTTTGGTGCTGACCACGTCGAACTGGTACTTGGAGGTCGCCAGATCGGCGCGCTCGATGATCACCGCAGTGGCGGCGTCGCCGAAGATGAAGTGGCTGTCGCGGTCACGGAAATTCAGGTGACCGGTGCACACTTCCGGATTGACCATCAGGATCGCCCGGGCCTGGCCCAGCTGCACGCTGTTGGCCGCGGCCTGGATGCCGAAGGTCGCCGAGGAACACGCCACGTTCATGTCGAAACCGAAACCCTGGATACCCAGCGCTTCCTGAACTTCGATGGCGATGGCCGGGTAGGCGCGTTGCAGGTTGGAGCAGGCGACGATCACACCGTCGATGTCACCGGCGGTTTTGCCGGCGCGCTGCAAGGCTTGCTCGGCCGCGCCAATGGCCATCTGGCACAGCACCGACCACTCGTCATTCGAGCGCTCGGGCAAGCGTGGCGTCATGCGTTGCGGGTCGAGGATGCCCTCTTTGTCCATGACAAAGCGGCTTTTGATACCGGAGGCTTTTTCGATAAACGCTGCGCTGGACTCGGTCAATGCCTGAATTTCGCCGCGCGCAATGGCTTCGGCATTGTCGGCGTTGAACTGCGCGACGTAAGCGTTGAAAGACTGCACCAGCTCTTCGTTGGAGATGCTGTTGGCCGGGGTGTACAGGCCGGTGCCGCTGATGACGACGTTATGCATGGTCGTTTCTCTAATCTGTTCAGGCAGAAAGCGCTGGCACCGACGTACCAACACACAAAGGGTCTATTCCAGGTTCCGAACGCAAACCTGGCATCGCTTTATTCCGATCCGCCCGGTCCCGTGGAGGCTGAAAAACGCGGGGCTGGCGTTTATAGGCGCGAAGTTTGCCATAAACGCTGGCTTTTGGCCCCTTTTTGCTACGCCTCGACCTGGCTCCATTGCTTGCTCAAGCGCTTGTCGGAGATCGGCACCTTGGTTCCCAATTGCTGTGCGAACAGCGAAACCCGGTATTCCTCCAGCCACCAGCGATAAAGCTCCAGCTGCGGATCGCGCTTGCCTTCCTGGGCGTGTTTGTTGGCGCGGGTCTGGTATTGGGTCCAGAGGCCAGACAATTCTCCGCTCCAGACCCGGTCCTTCTGCACCTGGGCACCGAGTTTCTCGAAACGCTGCTCGACTGCTTTCAGGTAACGCGGCAGTTCCTTGAGCCACGGCATCGGCGTTTCCCGCACGAACCCCGGGTACACCAGATGGCTGAGCTGCTGCTTGATGTCGTTCAAGGCCACGGCTTGCGCCAGGTCGATCTTGCCCTTGAAGCGTTTTTGCAGGCCGTGCCAGTGCTTGAGAATCTCCAGGGTCAGCCTGGCCAGACGCTCGGCGTGCTCGGTCCAGGCACCGCGTTTACGTTCGGCCAGGGACGCCAGTGCGGCGCCATCGCGTGGCAACGGGTCTTCGCCGTCGAGGATGCAACTGTCGAGACTGGCCAGCAGAATGTCTTCCACCAGGCTATCGATGCGCCCCAGCTCGCGGTACATCAGGCCCAACTCGGTCAGCCCCGGCAACTTGCCGCGCAAGAACTTCGCCGGCTCCGCCAGTTGTTGCATCAGCAAGCGCTGCAAGGCCCGGCGATGCTGGAACTCGGCTTCGGCCGGGGTCGAGAAGCGCCCCTCCTTCACCGTGCCGGCCTCTTCCACCAGCGCCGGATACACCGTCATCGACAGCCCGGCGATCTTCTGTTGGGTTTTCTCGGCGACGGCGGCAAAGACCTTCGCCTCCACCGGTTGCTGACTTTTCGCGGTTTGCGGCACGGCCAAGGCGGCCTGACTAGCCTCGGCAAAGCGCGCGGTCAACTCCGCCAGATCACGCCCTTCGCCAAGGAACTTGCCCTGGCCGTCGACGATTTCCAGGTTCATCCGCAAATGGCTTTCGACCTGCTGCGACGCTTCGGCCCAGGCCTCATCGCTGACCCGTGCCCCGGTCATACGCAGCAACTCGCGGCCCAGCGCCTGGGGCAACGAGCCCTCGCCAAAAGTCATGCGCTGCATCGCGGCTTTGACGAAATCCGGCACCGGCACGAAATTCTTGCGCAGGGCCTTGGGCAAGTTGCGCACCAGCGCAATGCACTTGGCCTCGATCACGCCCGGCACCAGCCATTCCAGACGTTCCGGCGGCAGCATCGGCAACAGCGGTGCGGGCACGCGCAAGGTCACGCCGTCACGCGGATGGTTGGGTTCGAAGTGATAACTCAGCGCCAGTTCCAAGTCGCCGATGTGCAGGGTGTCGGGGTAATGCGCAGCGGTGACTTCACTGGCTTCGCGGGCCAACACGTCCTCTTCGCGCATGATCAGCAGCTGCGGGTCTTTCTGGCTGTTGATCCGGTACCAACTGTCGAAGGTCGCGGTCTGGTGGATCTCCGCCGGCAGGCGCGCATCGTAGAAGGCGAACAGGGTTTCTTCGTCGGCCAGAATGTCCCGGCGACGCGCCTTGGCTTCCAGTTCGTCGAGCTGTTCCAGCAGTTGCTTGTTGGCCGTCAGGCACTTGGCTTTGGATTGAATCTCACCACGCACCAAGGCTTCGCGGATAAACAACTCGCGAGACACCACCGGGTCGACCGGGCCGTAATGCACCGGCCGGCGTCCGACTACGATCAGCCCGAACAAGGTGATTTGCTCGAAGGCCACGACCTGCCCACGCCTCTTCTCCCAATGGGGTTCGAAGTGATTTTTCTTGATCAGGTGCCCGGCTAGCGGCTCGATCCAGTCGGCGTCGATCTTGGCGACCATCCGCGCGTAAAGCTTGGTGGTTTCCACCAGTTCGGCGGTCATCAGCCATTGCGGGCGTTTCTTGCCCAGGCCCGACGACGGGTGAATCCAGAAGCGTCGCTGACGGGCGCCGAGGTAATCGCCGTCTTCGGTTTTCTGGCCGATCTGGCTGAGCAAACCCGAGAGCACGGCTTTGTGCAGCTTCGGGTAATCCGCCGGCTCTTTGTTGAGGCTCAGCTGCATGTCGCGGCAGATCAGGCTCAACTGGCGATGGGAATCGCGCCACTCGCGCAGGCGTAGGTAATTGAGGAAATTCTTGCGGCACCAGTTGCGCAGCGGACTGGCCGTCAGGGCTTGGCGTTGTTCTTCAAAACCTCGCCACAGATTGACCAGCCCGGCGAAGTCCGAGTCCACGTCTTTCCACTGGGCGTGGGCCTGATCGGCGGCTTGCTGACGCTCCGGCGGACGCTCGCGCGGGTCCTGGATCGACATGGCGCTGGCGACAATCAGCACTTCCTGCAAGCTGCCGAGTTTCGCCGCTTCCAGCAGCATCCGGCCCATGCGCGGGTCCACCGGCAACCGCGCCAGTTGCCGGCCGAGCGGCGTCAGTTGGCTGTTGCGGTCGACTGCCGAGAGTTCTTGCAGCAGGTTGAAACCGTCGCTGATGGCCTTGCCATCCGGCGGCTCGATAAACGGAAAATCGGTGATTTCACCGAGGCGCAGATGGAGCATCTGCAAAATCACCGCCGCGAGGTTGGTCCGCAGGATCTCCGGGTCGGTGAATTCCGGCCGACCGATGAAATCTTCTTCGCTGTACAAGCGCACGCAGATACCCGGCTCGACCCGCCCGCAGCGACCTTTACGCTGGTTGGCACTGGCCTGGGAAATCGCTTCGATCGGCAGGCGCTGGACCTTGGCGCGGTAACTGTAACGACTGATGCGCGCGGTGCCGCTGTCGATCACGTAACGAATGCCCGGCACCGTCAACGAGGTTTCCGCAACGTTGGTCGCCAGAACCACTCGACGCCCCGGATGCGACTGGAAAATCCGCTGCTGCTCGGCCGGTGACAGCCGCGCATACAACGGCAGAATCTCGGTGTGCTTGAGCTGTGCCTTGCGCAGCATGTCCGCCGCGTCGCGAATCTCGCGCTCGCCGGGCAGGAACACCAGCACGTCGCCGGGGCTCTTGCGTTCACTGCGTTCGAACGCGGCGATTTCGTCGAGGGTGGCGAGGATCGCCTGATCCACGGTCAGGTCATCCTCGACACGGTTGCCCTCCTCGTCCTGCTCCAGGGTCAGCGGGCGATACCAGGTTTCCACCGGGAAGGTGCGGCCGGAGACTTCGACAATCGGCGCGTCATCGAAGTGTTTGGAGAAACGCTCCAGGTCGATGGTGGCCGAGGTGATGATGACCTTAAGGTCCGGGCGACGGGGCAGCAGGGTTTTCAGGTAACCGAGCAGGAAGTCGATGTTCAGGCTGCGTTCGTGGGCTTCGTCGACGATGATCGTGTCGTAGCGTTCGAGGTAGCGGTCGTTCTGGGTTTCCGCCAGCAGGATGCCGTCGGTCATCAGTTTGATCAGGGTGTTGGCATCGCTCTGATCCTCGAACCGCACCTGATAGCCGACCAGCGCGCCCAACGGTGTCGCCAACTCTTCAGCGACCCGGCTCGCCACGCTGCGGGCGGCGATTCGACGCGGCTGGGTGTGGCCGATCAGGCCGTGCTGGCCGCGGCCGATTTCCAGGCAGATCTTCGGCAACTGGGTGGTTTTACCCGAACCGGTTTCGCCGGCAATGATCAGCACCTGATGCTTTTGCAGCGCCGCTTTGATTTCGTCGCGCTTGGCGGCGATCGGCAGGCTGTCGTCGTAACGAATCACCGGCAGGCTGGCGCGCCGCGCCAACACCTGATCACAGGACGCCTGTGTGCGCGTCACCCATTGGGCCAGCTTGGCCTCGTCAGGTTTTTTGCGCAGCTCAAGCAACTGCCGCCGCAGCCGGTGGCGGTCAGCGAGCATGGCGTGATCGAGGTTTTTCAGCAGTTTGTCGATGGAAGGCGATTCGTCAGTCATCAGGTACGCAAAAGTCGTCTAGTGGCGCAGGAGGCGGATTGTCGCAGATTTGGGCACATGACGACGAATGCAACCTGCTTTTGTGGCGAGGGGGCTTGCCCCCGTTCGGCTGCGGAGCAGCCGTAACCCGGCACTCGCGGTTTTTCTGAATCACCGCGCTGGCTGTTTTTTGGGGCGGCTTCGCCACCCAACGGGGGCAAGCCCCCTCGCCACAGTGTGTTCACTCAGGCGGTCTATTCGTTATCCAGGCCCTTACGCCGATACGGGAACACATCAATCACCTTCCCCGCCCGAATCGCTTCCTGCAGCCCCTTCCAGTAATCGGCGTTGTAAAGCTCGCCGTGCAACTGATCGAACAACTTTCGCTGCCCGGAATCGGCAAACAGGAACGGTGGAAACTCCTCGGGGAACACGTCCAGTGGCCCGATCGAATACCACGGTTCGGAGGCCATTTCGTCTTCCGGCGTGCGCGGTTGCGGGATGTGGCGGAAGTTGGCTTCGGTCAGGAAACAAATTTCGTCGTAGTCATAAAACACCACGCGACCGTGACGGGTGACGCCAAAGTTTTTCAGCAGCATGTCGCCGGGGAAAATGTTCGCCGCCGCCAGTTGCTTGATCGCCAGGCCATAATCTTCCAGCGCCTCGCGCACCTGCGCTTCGTTGGCGTGTTCCAGATAAAGGTTCAAGGGCGTCATCCGGCGTTCGGTCCAGCAGTGGCGGATCAACACCGTATCGCCTTCCACCGACACCGTGGACGGCGCCACTTCAAGCAGTTCTTCCAGGCATGCCGGCTCGAATTTGCTCAACGGGAAACGGAAGTCGGCGAACTCCTGGGTGTCGGCCATGCGCCCGACCCGGTCGACGCTTTTCACCAGCCGATACTTTTCGATCACCGTGGCGCGGTCGACGTTTTTCGACGGTGAGAAGCGGTCCTTGATGATTTTGAATACTGTGTTGAAGCCCGGCAGCGTAAACACGCTCATGACCATCCCGCGTACGCCGGGGGCCATGATGAACTGGTCGTCGGTGTTGGCCAGGTGATTGATCAGCGCCCGGTAGAACTCGGACTTGCCATGCTTGTAGAAGCCGATCGAGGTGTACAACTCGGCAATGTGTTTACCTGGCAGGATGCGTTTGAGAAAGCCAATGAATTCCGCCGGCACCGGCACATCGACCATGAAGTACGAACGGGTGAAGGAGAAGATGATCGACACCTCCGCCTCGTCGGTAATCAGCGCATCGATCTGGATGCCCCGGCCTTCGCGGTGCAGCAGCGGAATCACCAGTGGCCATTGATCGTCCTGGGTGAAGATGCGCCCCACCAGATAGGCGCCCTTGTTGCGGTAAAGCACCGAGGAAAACAGCTCGACACTCAGTTCCGGATCCTTGCAGACCCAGTCCGGCAGGTTCTCGCGCAGTTGCGCTTCGAGGCGGCGCAGGTCGCCGGGTAAATCGGCGTAGTCCTCGCTGAAGCGGAAGTCGGTAAAGATACTCGCGAGCATGCCGGACAACTGGCCATGGGGCTTGTAAGTACGGGTTTGCGCGGCCCGTGCACGGCGCAAGCTTGGCCGCGTGGTGTGGATGAACATGCAGCCGTCGCTGATCAGGTCATGGCTGAACAGCCCGCAGAAAATCGAGTTGTACCAGGTCTCGGACAGTTCATCGTCGAAGCGCAGGTCGATCAGGCTGATATAGGCGCTTTTGACCAACGGCCAGCTGCTGACGTCCATCAGCACATCGGCGGCGAACGACTGATGCAGGCGCCCGACCGTTTCGCCGACTTTCTCTTCGTAGAGGTTGATCCGCGCCGCCGACGCGACTTGCGTCGCCTGCCACTGGGCTTGCTCGAAGCGGGCTCGGGCACCGTCGGTGATCTGACGGAAATGCTCGCGGTAATCGTCAAAGCCATCGAGGATCATTCGGGCGATGTCGGCGGCTGGCCATTGCTGCGGCATGGTGGAACCTCTGCGGATATTCCGGAAGGCTGAGCTTATCCAGTGAACCGGGTGCAGGAAAAGCCTAATTTTCGAGCCAGACCCGCGCTGTCGCGACCGGCGAATTCAATGCTCGTTTTTCGGTTGCCATCGATAAGGCACTCGGCAACACTCTCGTCCCCATCAAGAGGAGTGCACCGTGAGCCCTGTCGATATTTTTCGTTTGCTGTCGTTGGCGGCTATCTGGGGTGCGAGCTTCCTGTTCATGCGCATTATCGCCCCAGTGATTGGCACAATCCCCACTGCCTTTTTCCGTGTATCGATTGCCGCTGTCGGGCTGCTGGTGATCGTCGGGCTGCTGCGTATCAGCTGGGATTTCAAAGGCAAACTCAAGACGGTGATGCTGCTCGGAGTAATCAACTCCGGGGTTCCGGCGACCCTTTATTCCGTAGCTGCCCAGGTGCTGCCGGCCGGTTACTCGGCCATTTTCAACGCCACCACGCCATTGATGGGCGTGTTGATCGGCGGGTTGTTCTTCAGTGAAAAACTCACCGGAGCGAAGGTCTGCGGGGTGTTTCTCGGACTGTTCGGCGTCGGCATCCTCACCCGTGCAGGTCCGGTGGCGTTCGATATGCAACTGCTGATGGGCGCACTGGCTTGTCTGATGGCCACCACCTGCTATGGCTTTGCCGGCTTCCTCGCCCGCCGCTGGCTCGACCAGGCCGGCGGCCTCGACAGTCGCCTGTCGGCCCTGGGCAGCATGCTCGGCGCCACCTTGTTTTTGCTGCCGCTGTTCGGCTACAGCGTGATCAGCCAGCCACCGGCGAGCTGGGGCGGCTGGAGTGTCTGGTTGTCGTTGCTGGGATTGGGTTTGGGCTGCACCGCGTTTGCCTACATCGTTTACTTCCGTTTGCTCAGCTCGATCGGCCCGGTGAAGTCGATGACCGTGACCTTCATGATCCCGCCGTTCGGGGTATTGTGGGGGGCGCTGTTGCTGGATGAGCCGCTGTCGATGGCGCACCTCTATGGCGGAGTGTTGATTGCGGCGGCGTTGTGGCTGGTGTTGAAGCCGGCCGTGGTGAAGCCGGTTGAGGTGGTTGCCCGATAAAACGCCTTCGCAGGCAAGTCGGATCACTTACAAGGCCCGGAGCTCATGCCCCGGGCCTTGTTTGTTTCAAGCAGTCTTACGGAATACAAACACCAGACCGACAATGATCAGCCCCATGCCCAGCAGGCTCAACGCCGCCAGCCGGTTGCCGAATATCAGGTAATCCATCACCGCAGTCACCGCCGGTACCAGATAAAACAGACTGGTGACATTCACCAAATTGCCCCGGGCAATCAGCCGATACAGCAGCAGCGTCGCCAGCACCGATACCACCAACCCCATCCACAACACCGGCACAATGAACCCTGTGCTGCGTTCGACGTGAAACGGCTGGAACGGCACAAACACCCCGCACAGCAACAGCCCGGCCAGGTACTGCACCGGCAGTGTGCCGAGGGGATTGTCGGTGATGCGTTTCTGCATGATCGAACCGAACGTCATGCTCGCCAGCGCCAACAGACCGCAGAGCATTCCGGCCATCGACATCCCGGCCAGCCCAATGCCCTGATAAACCACCATGATCAATCCGGCCAAGCCCAACGCCAGACCGAACATCCGGCTTATTGATCGGTGCCGCTCCATGATCACTACGGTGAGAATCGGTTGAACGCCCATGATGGTTGCCATCACGCCCGGTGTGACTTTGAGGTCGAGGGCCAGCAGATAGAAAATCTGATAAGCCCCCAGCAACACCACGCCCGTGGCCATCGCATACAACATCGGCTTGCCGCCCTTGGGCAGTTTCAGCTTGAGCAGCGGCACCAGCAGCACCAACCCGCACAGAGCGATGGCGAAGCGAATCAGCAGAAAGGCAAAGGGCGAGGCGTGGGCCAGCCCCCATTTGGAGAAAATCGCCCCGCTGCTCCACAGCAGAACGAACAGGCACGTGGACGTCGCCGCAAGCGCGGACTTTTTCGAAAGGACAAACATGAATACCACCTGTAGTCAGGCAAAAAGCCAACTCAGCCGAAGCTGAAATTCAGTAGTTTTTTCAGACGGGCACAGGAGAGCAGCGGAAAAAGCTGATCAGCCCGAAAAGCCAACGCCCGGCGGTGATACGACTGCGCACACCGGCGTGCTACTGACAGGTGGAGGGTAATGACTGATCTGCGCAGGCTGCTGATTCCCGCACGGCACGACGCCAGCGTTGACCGCTGAATCGACTACCGCGTTGATGAGGAAAGCTGGCATGGGCTGATCTTTTTTGATGGGTGGAACGGTGGCTCAGGAAACCACCGAGCGCCGACTATAACCAGCGCGTGACATGGATTGCAATGACTTGACCAAATGGCCAGTAACGACAGCCAGGGAAGCGCTACTTACTCTGGGCGAAAAGGAATCGCCCGCTATGGGGGACATGGAATGCAAGAGATCAAATGCCAAGGGAACGGACTCATCTTCGGTATCAGTTGTATCGGTCAAGGGCTAGAAAGCTGGCAAGCATTAATACTGCCCACCTGCAACATGAGCTGGAGCAGGCCGGCCCCACAGTCCTCGATCTATCCAGGGTACGCTTTGAAGCAATCAGCGCGCAGGCATTGAATGCTTTTGAGCGCTGGGACGATCCACACTTTTCATGGGGTGAGGTCGTTAGGTGGAAAGCGAGGGAACCCTTGGCTCTGGACCTCGCCATTTGGTTCGATGAAGTACTGTGCGGACTATGCTTTGCAAACCCAAACAACAGTCGGCAACGAATCCGTATCGTGCGATTGGAGGGATGTCCTGGTGGAGTCCATCCCCTGAAAAACCGTATTGCGCCATTGGCCATATTGGTCATCGAACAGTACGCCCAAATCATCGGCAGCAAGTTCATTGAGGTTCAGGAGCCGCTGAAGGGTGCAATTTCCATTTACCAACAACTCGGTTTTTACTTTGATGCTGAAGGCCGACTTGTCAAAGCACTGGAGAGCCTAGTATCGTGAAAACTGTTCAATTAATAACCAACGACGGAGGGAAGATGCGCAAAGTAATTAAAAAGTCCCCCACAAAGAAAAGCTCGCCCACAACAGAAAACAAGCCCATTGCTGTAGAGCTGACAGCCAGTCAACGGCACATTCTGCAGGTTATTGCGACGGGTACCGAAACCGAAGAGCCTAGCCTGCTCGCCGGGCGCCCCTAAAACTCACAGGCAAAAAAAACCGCTCCCAAAGAGCGGTTTTTTCATTCAATGATTGGCCTCAACCAAACAACCAATACCCCAACAACGTCAACACCACCACCGCCAGCACCGGTCGCAGCACGCGATAGGCCTTGGGGTTGCGGCGCTTCCACTGCTTGACCGCGCCGCTGAATTTGTCGCTGAAAGTCTTGCTCCAGGCATAAGCCTGGTTGATCCCGCCAACGCGCTCGTCGTCAAGGTTCTGCGGCGCAGTAGCACGCCCCAGCCAGCCGCTGATCCAGCGGTTGATGCGGGTCATCAGGCGGTTGCTCAAGGGGCGTTCGATGTCGCAGAACAGGATGACGCGGGTTTGCTCAGTTTCGTTCTTGACCCAGTGCACGTAGGTTTCATCGAACATCACGTCTTCGCCATCACGCCAGGCGTAGACCTGACCGTCGACGAAGATGCGGCAATCGTCGGAGTTCGGCGTCGATAACCCCAGGTGATAACGCAGGGAACCGGCGAACGGGTCACGATGCGGATTGAGGTGACTGCCACCGGGCAATAGCGCAAACATGGCGCCTTTGACATTCGGGATTCCGCTGACCAAAGCCACGGTTTTCGGGCACAAGGCTTCAGCCGACGGCAGCGGTTTGTCGTACCACTTGAGGTAGAAACGCTTCCAGCCCTTCTTGAAGAACGAACCGAAACCGGCGTCGTTGTTCTTTTCGGCGGCGCGAATGTAGCCCTCGTCGAACAGGTGCATGGCTTCGTCGCGGATAACTTCCCAGTTGTCCCTAAGCACGTCGAGCTCCGGGAACTTGCTGCGGTCCAGATAGGGCTTGGACGGCACACCGGAGAACAGGTACATCAAGGCGTTATAGGGCGCGAACAGGGCCGAGTGATTGACGAACTGACGCAGGACCGGCAAACGCGCCTTGCCACGCAAATGCACATAAAGCGTGCTGCCGAGAAACAGCAGCAACACCGACGCCTTCGCGACAAAGGAAAAGCTCATCTACGACTCCTTGAGAATAGGAAACTCCGCACAACGCCTTTTACCCGACGTGGCAGTCGGCCATGATAAACACTACCGGCCTCGGGAAAAACCCGTATTACTCAACATTCAGTGTTAAGGATTGTGCAATAAAGCACTTCTTAACATAGGGTTCCTGAACGGGGGCTGACCTGAATCAACCCCCTGATCGACTTCAAAACAGCCATAAAATCTTATTGCTGATTTTCCTGTTCGGTAAACAAGTCACTGAACAGCATGCTCGACAGGTAGCGTTCGCCGGAGTCGGGCAGAATTACCACGATGGTCTTGCCCTGCATTTCCGGGGTTTCGGCCAGGCGTACGGCTACCGCCATGGCGGCGCCGCAAGAGATGCCGCTCAAAATGCCCTCTTCCTGCATCAGACGAAGGGCCATCGCCTTGGATTCGTCGTCGCTGACCAATTCCACCCGATCAACCATCGACAAATCCAGGTTCTTCGGCACAAAACCAGCGCCGATGCCCTGGATCTTGTGCGGGCTCGGTTTGATCTCTTCCCCGGCGATCGCCTGGGTAATTACCGGCGACACCACCGGCTCCACCGCCACCGAGAGAATCGGTTTGCCCTGGGTATTCTTGATATACCGCGAAACTCCGGTAATGGTTCCACCCGTTCCGACGCCCGCCACCAGCACGTCGACCGCACCGTCGGTGTCGTTCCAGATTTCCGGGCCGGTGGTTTTTTCGTGGATGGCCGGGTTGGCCGGGTTTTCGAACTGCCCCGGCATGAAGTAGGTGGACGGATCACTGGCGAGGATTTCGGCGGCCTTCTCGATCGCGCCTTTCATGCCCTTGGCCGGCTCCGTCAACACCAGTTCGGCGCCAAGGGCCTTGAGCACCTTGCGTCGCTCGATGCTCATGGACGCGGGCATGGTCAACATCAACCGATAACCACGGGCGGCGGCAACGAATGCCAGGCCGATACCGGTATTGCCCGAGGTCGGTTCGATGATGGTCATGCCGGGCTTGAGTTTACCGCTGCTTTCAGCATCCCAGATCATGTTCGCGCCAATTCGGCACTTGACCGAATAACCAGGGTTGCGCCCTTCGATCTTGGCCAGAATGGTGACACCGCGCGGGGCGATACGGTTGATCTGCACCAGCGGCGTATTGCCGATGGAGTGGGCGTTGTCAGCATAGATACGGCTCATGGCTGGGTCCTTATACAGCGTTGAATTAGCCCACCAAGGTATGCCTGTTACTCGTGGTCGTCCAGTCAGTCGAACGTCCGGCTGCCACAGCAGTCAACCGCTTTACATCGCCAGAGATTTGCCGCCATGAAGCGTCGATACAGTTGGCCCCTGCTGACCCTCGCCGGCCTCCTCATGCTGCTGGTTGCCGTGCATATCGCCCTGCCCTACATCGTGCGTGACTACCTGAACGAGCGATTGGCCAACATGGGCGACTATCGCGGGCAGGTTACCGACGTGGATTTGGCCCTGTGGCGTGGCGCCTACAAAATCAACGGGTTGAAAATCGTCAAGGTCGAAGGCAAGGTCCCGGTGCCATTCGTCAACGCGCCATTGATCGACCTCTCCGTCAGCTGGCACTCGCTCTGGTACGACCACGCCGTGGTGGCCAAGGCGCAGTTCGACAAACCCGAGGTGAACTTCGTCGATGGCGGCGCCAACAAGAAAAACTCCCAGACCGGTCAGGGCACCGACTGGCGGGCACAGTTGGAAAAATTGCTGCCGATTACCCTGAACGAAGTGCGGATCAACGATGGCCGGGTCACCTTTCACAACTTCAATTCAAAACCACCCGTGAACCTGAGCGCTACTCAGGTCAATGCCAACATTTACAACCTGACCAACGTAGTCGACACCAAAGGCAAACGCGATGCCCGTTTCGATGGCAAGGCGCTGTTACCGGGGAATGCACCGCTGGAAACAACGGCAACCTTCGATCCGCTGAGCAATTTCGAAGACTTCGAGTTCCGCCTGCGCGCCAGGGACCTTGAACTCAAACGCCTGAACGACTTCGCGTCGGCCTACGGCAAGTTCGACTTCAATGCCGGCCATGGCGACGTGGTCATCGAGGCCAAAGCCAATAAGGGTCAACTCACCGGCTACATCAAGCCACTGTTGCGGGACGTCGAAGTGTTCAACTGGCAACAGGATGTGGAGAACAAGGACAAAGGGATTTTCCGCTCCATCTGGGAAGCGCTCGTCGGCGGCACCGAGAACGTGCTGAAGAACCAGGCGAAAAACCAGTTCGCCACGCGCGTCGAGCTCAGGGGCAGCGTGCACCAGCGAGATATCAGCGCATTTGAAGCGTTTTTGCAGATTTTGCGTAATGGCTTCATTGAGGCGTTCAATGCCCAGTACGAACGACCCAAACCGGATGCGGGATGAGTCACGAAGTGACGCCCCATTCAGAGACTGAATAACCCGTCTGCGTTCACAGTCGACCGGGCTGCGCGTTATAGTCGGACACTACAACTATTGCGCCCCGCCCTGTTCCGCTCAGGTCGGCGTTACCGTTCGAGGATTAGCAGATGAAGTTCGAAGGCACCCAGGCCTACGTCGCCACCGATGACCTGAAGCTGGCTGTCAACGCCGCCATCACCCTGGAGCGGCCACTGCTGGTCAAGGGCGAGCCAGGCACCGGCAAGACCATGCTCGCCGAGCAACTGGCCGAGTCCTTCGGCGCCAAGTTGATCACCTGGCACATCAAGTCCACCACCAAGGCGCATCAAGGCCTGTACGAGTACGACGCGGTCAGCCGCCTGCGGGATTCGCAACTGGGCGTGGACAAGGTTCACGACGTCCGCAACTACCTGAAAAAGGGCAAGCTCTGGGAGGCGTTCGAGTCCGAAGAGCGGGTGATTCTGCTGATCGACGAAATCGACAAGGCCGACATCGAGTTCCCCAACGACTTGCTGCAAGAACTCGACAGGATGGAGTTCTACGTTTACGAGATCGACGAGACCATCAAGGCCAAGAAGCGCCCGATCATCATCATTACCTCCAACAACGAGAAAGAGCTGCCGGACGCCTTCCTGCGCCGCTGCTTCTTCCATTACATCGCCTTCCCGGATCGCGTGACGCTGCAGAAGATCGTCGACGTGCACTACCCGGACATCAAGAAAGACCTGGTCAGCGAAGCGCTGGACGTGTTCTTCGACGTGCGCAAGGTGCCGGGCCTGAAGAAGAAGCCCTCGACCTCCGAACTGGTGGACTGGCTGAAACTGCTGATGGCCGACAACATCGGCGAAGCGGTGCTGCGCGAACGCGATCCGACCAAGGCTATTCCGCCGCTGGCAGGCGCCTTGGTGAAGAACGAACAGGACGTGCAATTGCTTGAGCGTCTGGCGTTCATGAGTCGTCGCGGTACTCGATAAGGGCTAACGCCATGCTGCTCAACCTGTTCAACGAAATGCGCGCAGCCAAGGTGCCGGTCTCGGTGCGCGAGCTGCTGGACCTGATCAACGCGCTGAAACAGCGCGTGACCTTCGCCGACATGGACGAGTTTTATTACTTGTCGCGGGCGATTCTGGTGAAGGACGAACGGCATTTCGACAAGTTCGACCGGGCGTTCGGTGCCTACTTCAACGGTCTGGAAAAGCTCGACGATCACCTTCAGGCGTTGATCCCGGAAGACTGGCTGCGCAAGGAATTCGAACGCTCCCTGACCGACGAAGAGCGGGCCGCAATCCAGTCCCTCGGTGGCCTGGACAAGCTGATCGAAGAGTTCAAGAAACGCCTGGAAGAACAGAAAGAACGCCATGCCGGCGGCAACAAATGGATCGGCACCGGCGGCACCAGCCCGTTCGGTTCCGGCGGTTTCAACCCGGAAGGCATTCGGGTCGGCGATGCCGGTAAGCGCCAGGGCAAAGCGGTGAAAGTCTGGGATCAGCGCGAGTACAAGAACCTCGACGATTCGGTGGAACTGGGCACGCGCAACATCAAGGTCGCCCTGCGTCGCTTGCGTAAATTCGCCCGTCAGGGCGCGGCGGAAGAACTGGACATCGACGGCACCATCGACCACACCGCGCGCGATGCCGGGTTGCTGAACATCCAGATGCGTCCGGAGCGGCGCAACACCGTCAAGCTGTTGCTGCTGTTCGACATCGGCGGCTCGATGGACGCCCACGTGAAGATCTGCGAAGAGTTGTTCTCCGCCTGCAAGACCGAGTTCAAGCATCTGGAGTACTTCTACTTCCACAACTTCATTTATGAATCGGTGTGGAAGAACAACATGCGCCGCACCTCCGAGCGCACCGCCACTCAGGACTTGCTGCACAAGTACGGCGCCGACTACAAAGTGATCTTCATCGGCGATGCCGCCATGGCGCCCTATGAAATCACCCAGGCCGGCGGCAGCGTCGAGCACTGGAACGAAGAAGCCGGTTACGTGTGGATGCAGCGCTTCAAGGAAAAGTACAAGAAGCTCATCTGGATCAACCCATACCCGAAAGACACCTGGGGCTACACCTCGTCGACCAACATCGTGCGGGATTTGATCGATGATCAAATGTATCCGCTGACGTTGCGGGGGTTGGAGGAAGGGATGCGGTTTTTGTCCAAATAAAGCATTGCATCTGTGGCGAGGGGGCTTGCCCCCGTTGGGTTGCGAAGCGACCCCAAAATCTGCAATCGCGATGTATCAGACACACCGCATGCAATGGTTTTACGACTGCTGCGCAGCCGAACGGGGGCAAGCCCCCTCGCCACAGTTAAAACCGGCGCAAATACTCGACTTGTTCGCGATGCGCGACATCCTGCACCACCGGTTTCAACCGCACCTTCGCCCCCGGCAAACACTGCGCCAGCCGCGCCAACGCCAACGGCGTCAACGCCCCCAACCGCGGATAACCGCCAATGGTCTGCCGGTCATTGAGCAGCACAATCGGCTGCCCATCCGGCGGCACCTGGACCGCCCCCAGCGGGATGCCTTCGGAAATCATCGGCTTGCCCTGATACTGCAATGCCGTTCCCAACAGACGAATGCCCATGCGATCGGCGCGACTGTCGAGGGTCCAGGCGCTGTTGAACGCGTCAAACAAACTCTGCCCGCTGAATTCACCAATTTGCGCACCAAGCACCAGGTCCAGCGGCGCATCGAGGTTGAAATCCGGAACGTGCTCGCGAGGCAGCTCCCGTACCAGCAGCGGCGCTTCGGTGGAGTACTTCAACGACGATCCCTTGGCCAACGCTCGGCCCATGCCGTCGAGGCCGCCGAGTTCCTCACGCACCACCGTTGCAGTGCTGCCCAGCACCTTCGGCGCATCAAACCCGCCTGGTGCCGCGAGGTACGCCCGAGCGCCAAGCAGCGGTTGCGTGAATTGCAATCGCTGACCTTTGCCCAGTTTGAAACTGCGCCACGGCGCCAGGGGCTGGCCATCAATCTGCGCCCCAAGATCGGCACCCGCCAATGCCAGCAAGCAATCGTCCTCGGCCACCACACTGAACCCGCCGAGGGTGATTTCGATCACCGATGCATCCAGCCCATTGCCCAGCAACCAGTTGGCCCACGACATCGACCGCCAATCCAGCCCGCCGCCCTGGGTCACGCCCAGATGCCGCACACCAAATCGCCCGGCGTCCTGCAACAGGCAAAGCGGTGTACTTGCTTCAATCGTCAGTCGGCTCATGCCAAGGTCTCCAACGGCGTGTCGTCACCGCCCAGGTTGATGAACTCGGCATGACTGACCGCCTCGAAGCGCACCGTGTCGCCCGGTTGCATCAAGCTGTAGCCGTCGCGTTCACGGTCGAACAATTTGGCCGGTGTGCGACCGATCAGGTTCCAGCCGCCGGGGGACACTACCGGATAAGCCGCCGTCTGGCGTTCGGCGATGCCGACACTGCCGGCGGCGACTTTTTTGCGCGGGGTACTCAGACGCGGTGCGGCCAACACTTCTTCCACCAACCCCATGAACGCGAACCCCGGCGCGAAGCCCAACGCGAACACTTGATACTCGTGTTCGCTATGGCGGCGGATCACCTCTTGCACCGTTAGTCCGCTGCGTTGAGATAACAAGCCAAGTTCCGGACCGACACTCGGGTCATACCAGACCGGCAGCACATGGCATTTACCCTTGGCCCGAGCGTTGGGCGTCAGATCGATCAGGGCTTGAGCGATCAACTCCCGGGCCTGGGCCGGGTTCAATGCCATCAGATCGTAATGCACCATCAACGTTGTGTAGGACGGCACCAGATCGATCAAATGGCTGGCGAATGCTTCTCGCAAACGCTCACTGGCAGCCAGCATCCACGGCATGTTGGCCTCGGCAATTTCATCGAACAGGCGCACCATTAGGCAATCGAGCGCCACCACTTCCACCCGTGGTTTCATGATGCGCTCTGCTGATTCAAGGCCTCGCGAATGCGCCGCACGGCGGCCACCGAACTGGCGTTGTCACCGTGTACGCACAAGGTATTGGCCTGCAAGCGCAAGGCGCTGCCATCGCTGGCCGTGAGGTTGTCACCGCGGGCAATGATCAGCGCCTGTTCGATGATTTTCTCGGGATCGTGATGCACGGCCCCCGGCAGTTGCCGCGAGACCAGCATTCCGGCGCTGTCGTAAGCGCGATCGGCGAAGGCTTCAAACCACAGGGTCACGCCGTATTCGTCGCCCAACTGCTGGGCGGCGCTGTTGTCGCGAGTGGCCATCAGCATCAGCGGCAGTGTCCGGTCATAGGCCGCCACGGCCTGGATCACCGCACGCAATTGCGCCGGGTTGGCCATCATGTCGTTGTACATCGCGCCGTGGGGTTTGACGTAACTCACCCGCCCGCCCTGAGCCCGGCAAATGCCGTCGAGGGCACCGATCTGGTAATGCAACAGGTCCTGCAGTTCCTGGGCGGTATACGCCATGGAGCGGCGACCGAAACCGACCAGATCCTGATAGGCCGGATGCGCGCCGATCTGCACGCCGTTGCTCAGGGCCAGGCTGACGGTCTTGCGCATGATGCTCGGGTCGCCGGCATGGAAGCCGCAGGCGATGTTGGCGCAGTCGATGAAGGGCATGACCTCGGCGTCCAGACCCATGGTCCAGTTGCCGAAACTCTCGCCGATGTCGCAGTTCAATAGCAGGCGGTTCACGGTGAACACTCCTGTAGGCTTTTGTCTTTTTAGCTGAAGGGCATATGCCCCTCAGATTATCAGTTAGCGGACATCAGGTTATTCGGCGTCGAGTTGTTTGCCACGGGTTTCCGGCAAGCTGAGCGCCGCCAGGATCACCACCCCGTAGGACACCGCCGCGAAAGCCCCGATTCCCACGCTCAATGGCACCTTCTGACTGAGCAAGCCGATCAGCAGCGGAAACAACGCTGCCAACGCCCGACCGATGTTGTAGCAAAAACCCTGGCCCGAGCCGCGAATCCGCGTTGGAAACAACTCGGTCAGAAACGACCCCATGCCGCTGAAAATCCCCGAAGCGAAGAAGCCCAAGGGGAAGCCCAGCCAGAGCATCACTCCGTTGCTGACGGGCAATTGGGTGTACAGCAGAACAATGGTGAACGAGCCGACGGCAAACAGAATGAAGTTCTTTTTACGACCAAGGATGTCAGTCAGATACGCGCTGATTACATAACCGATGTAGGACCCGATGATCACCATCGCCAGATAACCACCCGTGCCAAGCACGCTCAAGCCCCGTTCGTTTTTCAGAAACGTCGGCAGCCAGGAGGTGATCGCGTAGTAACCGCCGAGGGCGCCGGTGGTCAGTATCGAAGCGCGAATCGTGGTGAAGAGGATGCCAGGGGCGAAAATCTCGTAGAACTTCGCCGGGTTGCTTGGCTCTTGCTTGGCCTTGGCTTCGCGGTAGATTTCCGGATCCTTGACCAGGCGACGGACGAAGATCACGAAAATCGCCGGCACGATGCCGAGGATGAACAGTGCCCGCCAGGCGTCTTCGGGCGGCAACAGCGAGAACAGCAGCGCATACAGAATCGCTGTCAGCCCCCACCCCAACGCCCAACCCGACTGCACCATGCCGACGGCTTTGCCACGGTCCTTGGCGCGGATCACTTCGCCCATCAGCACCGCGCCGGCGGTCCATTCACCACCGAAACCGAAGCCCATCAACGTGCGGCTGATCAACAGTTGCTCGTAGTTCTGGGCGAAGCCGCAAAGAAAGGTGAAGAAGGCGAACCACAACACCGTCAGTTGCAGGGTGCGCACCCGACCGATGCGGTCGGAGAGAATCCCCGCCACCCAACCACCAATAGCCGAGGCGATCAGGGTGCTGGTGTGGATCAGCCCGGCCTGGCCGGTGGTGATGCCCCACATGGCAATCAGGGTCGGTACCACGAAGCTGAGCATCTGGGTGTCCATGCCGTCCAGGCCATAGCCGATCTTGCAGCTCCAGAACGTGCGACGCTCCTGTTTGTTGATATTGCGGTACCAGTCGAAAGGTCCCGGGCGAGCCGTGGACTTGGGGATATCGAGGGTGTCGGGCGCACTCATGGCAAAATCTCCGTGCATATTTTATTGGTATTGTTCTGAGCCCCGACGACGCCTATCGTGGGAACCGGATGGCCTGATTTTTGGGCGGTTGGCCCTGCTGCGTCCAACTAATAAAACCCCGCCCTAGACATAAGAAAAATTTTATCCACGAGCTGACCCCATGAACCTGAAGTTTCTCGAGACGTTTGTCTGGGTCGCCCGACTCAAGAGTTTTCGCCTGACGGCGGACAAGCTCTTCACCACCCAGGCGTCGATTTCCAGCCGCATCGCCGTGCTCGAAAGCGAGCTTGGGGTGAAGCTGTTTCTGCGCGACTCCCGCGGCGTGAGCCTGACCCCCGAAGGCCTGAAAGTGCTCGAATATGCCGAGCAGATGATGGACACGATGCACGCGCTCAAGCAGGCGATCGAGACGCGTTCGAGCAAGGCCGGACGGGTGCGGATCGGCGTCATGGACACGGTGATCCACACTTGGCTCAGCCCGTTGGTGGCACAGATGATGGATCACTATCCGCTGGTGGAAATCGAGCTGGTGGCCGATACCGCGCTCAACCTCTGCGATCAGCTGCAAAAAGGCTTTCTCGATCTGATCCTGCAAACCGACCTGTTGCGCCAGGAAAGCGTGCGCAGCCTGGAATTGGTCAGTCATCCGATGGGCTGGATCGTGGCCAGCAGTTCCATCTACAACCGTGAGTATTCAGGTGTCGCCGACCTGGCGCGGGAGCGAATCATTACCTATTCGAAAAACTCCCGCCCGCACCAGGACATCGTGAGCCTGATGCAAGCCAACGGGGTCATGGCGCCACGACTGAACTGCGTGAACTCAGTGTCGGCGATTACTCGTTTACTACGCGACGGCTTCGGTATTGGCGCCCTGCCGCCGGTGCTGGTGGCCGAGGAACTGGCCCGAGGAGAGTTGACCTTGTTGGCCATCGATCAACGGCCGCCGAATTTGCAGGTGGTGGTGTCGTGGCGGGTTGGCGTGGAGTGGGTCGAAGAAATCGTGACGTTGTGTCAGCAAGTCGTGGAGTGCTATGCGCAGAAAATGGGCGAGCACTACATCGTCTTGAGCCAACCACCGGCCGGAATCTGATACACACCCTCCAAAATGTAAATATGAACCACTATCATTTGCATTATTTATTCAAAACGGTATTCTCAGCGCGCTTTCAGCTAATCAATTGTCCAGAAGGAGTCGGACCTGATGCGCGGCTACACGCAAAAACAGCAGCAATTGCTCGCTCACTGGAGCGAAGCGCTCGGCACTCAGGCTTTCCAGTCACACCGCATCACTCTCGATCATTTGAGCAATGCCCTGGAGCCCGCCGCCCAGCGCTGTTTCCAACGCCTGATCCAGGCGCTGTTTCGTGAAGAGCTGATCGACCCCGACACCTGCGAATACGACGACACCAGCCGTTGCTGGCTGCCACTTGGCGATGGCGCGCATCTTTGCTTCGAGCACTTGTCCAGCGGCAGAATGAACAGCTGGGACGTACGCGGCAGCATCGTCCTGCACACCCCGGACACACTGCCGCACAAAATCCAGTTGCCCAGCGAACTGCTCGCTCACCTCAGCACTCAGCTCAATCCGCCAGCCTCCCCCCAAGTACTGGAACGTCTGGCCCGGGAGCTGGATGACAGTTTCAGCAACGACACTCTGTGCCTGGCATTTCACCAGGGATGGACCGAGCGCCTGAGAGAGCAGATCGACGGCGGGTACGATGACAATCTGCTCGCCTGGCTCAAAGCCAGCCCCTGCCTCCAGAACCCTACGTCGCTGCTCGAACAGTGGGGGACTCTCGGCCATCCGTGGCACCCGAACTACAAGACCAAACTGGGCTTGAGCGCCGCTCAGGTCATCGCTTTCTCGCCAGAATTCGAAGCGAGTTTTCCGATCGTGCTGTGCGCCCTGCACCGCCAGTACGCACATGTTGAAGCGCTGGCGGGCACCACGGATTACTGGGATTGGTGGCAAGGTCACTTCCCACAGGCCGCCGAGCAATTGCAACGCCATTTGCAGCAAATGGGCCTGGACGCAAAGGACTACCTCCCGCTGCCGTCGCACCCATGGCAAGCCCATGAAGAGCTGCCACGTTCGTTTGCCAACGAGATCGCCGACAACCTGCTGATCGTCACTGACATCGTGGCTTTTACCGGTCACCCGACCATGTCCTTCCGCACGGTCTTGCCGCAGGCCAGTCGCACGGCACCGATGGTCAAACTGCCGGTGGCTTTGCGCCTGACCAGCGTGCAGCGCACCGTGTCGCCGCGCTCGGCCCGGATGGGTCCGCGCATCAGCCAACTGATATTGGACATCCTCGATCAGGAACCGCAGATTCAGCGCCTGCTGAACATCGTTCCAGAGCGCATCGGCGTGCATTACGCACCACTACCGGCCGATGACGAACGCTCCCGGCATGCTGGCGTGCTGTATCGCGACAACCCGCTGACCCTGCTGCAAGTAGGCGAGTTGGCGGTGCCGGTCGGCAGCCTGTTCGCCGTCAACGAATTCGAACAACCGTTGCTGCGTGATTGGGTCAGACTGGCTCAAGGCCGGGACGACAGCGAGGCCATGCTGACGTTCTTCGATGATTACCTGTCGATTGCGGTACCAAGTCTGCTGGGCATCTATCTGATGTACGGCGTGGCGTTCGAAGCGCATCAGCAAAACAGTTTCATGGTGATGGGCGCTGACGGGCAGTTGAATCGGCTGCTGTTGCGTGATTTCGGCGACGTTCGTATCGATCGCAAAACCCTGCACGCCAAGGGTATGGATATCCAGCTGCACGATCCGAAAATGACCCTGTATGACGACGCCGGCTTTGTCCGCGACAAACTCCTGCACACCACTTTCATGTGCCACCTCGGTGAGCTGACCTTGCTTTGTGCCCGCCACTGGAATGTGCCGGAAAATATCCTGTGGGAGCGATTGGCAGCGCACGTTGCACAGTGCTTCGAGACCTTGCGCGAGCGCGTTGAACCGGCACGTTGGGAATGCGAGCGCCAGGCCTTGCTGGAACAGGATTGGCCCGCCAAATCGTTCATGCGCATGCGCTTGCTCGACAGTCATGCCGACATCGTCGGACGCCTGAGTAACCCGCTGCGACCCAACACCCATGCTCGCTGACAGTCGCGCCCTGCGACTGCTGATCGTCATCCAGTTTGTCTCCATGGGCGCAATGGAAATGAGCGGCCCGTTCTGGCCCTTGCAGATCCAGCATCTGCTCGGGCCCGAAGGCGCCGGCTACACCGCGCTGTTATCGGCGATGGTCTATGCCGGCCCGATGCTGGCGGCCATGCTCCTGACCCCCCTGTGGGGCCGGTTGGGGGATCGCACCGGACACAAACCGATGATTGTTCGGGCGTTGCTGGCCCTCGCACTGTGCCAAGGGTTGGCGGCTATCACCCTCGACCCGTGGCTGCTGGTGGGCATTCGCGTGATGCAAGGCGCATTGGCCGGTTTTCTCGCTGCCGCGCAAGCCTACGCCTTGGCCTGCTGCGACAGTGCCAAACGAGGTCACACCCTGGCCCGCCTGCAATCGGCAACCGCCGTCGGCTCGTTGATCGGCCCGGTGCTGGGTGGCTGGCTAATGGACGTCTCGGGGTTTGCCTTGCTGTGTTATGGCGCGACGGCGATTTGCCTGCTGTGCGCACTGGGGAGTTTTTTCCTGCCGGCCGACAAAGCGCGAACCACGAAGAAAAAACCGGTTGAGCCGGTTGCCCTGCCCAAAGGCTGGCTCAGTGGAATCCTGTTGGTGATCGTGTTGATTCAGGCGGCGAAGATGATGCCGCAGTCGTTCTACGCCCTGTACGTCGCGAACATCCTGCATGCCCCAAGCTGGCTGATCGGTGCCACCTACGCGGCGAGCGCCGCGACCCTGGCCATTTCCGCCCCGCTGTGGGGACGCCTGTTCGACCGCTGGCAGCCGGCCTACACCTTGCGCGTCATCGAAGGCGTGGCCTGGTTATGTGCCCTGACGCTGGCGGCCACGGCATTGGCCAATGAATGGCTGGGCTTTCTCGTCAGCCGACTCGTCTGGGGTATCTGGCAAGGCGCCCTGCTGCCCGTCGCCTATGCCCTGATCGCCAACACCGTTTCCATCACCCAGCAGGGCTTCGCGCTCGGCCTCGGCAACAGCGCGGCAAAGGCTGGTGCTCTGCTCGGTGTCGTCCTTGGCGGAATAGGCATGGGCCTGGTGGGCCTGGCCCACAGTTTCTGGCTGGTGGCGCTGACCTACGCCATAGCCGCCATCGGTATCCGCTGGGTGCGCTCGTTCAACGCCACGCCTGACCGCTCGACCTTATCGCCCCACACTTATCACAACTAAAAAAGACCACGTCATGACCCGAACCAAACTCTCCCTGCTGATCCCGCTACTTGGCACCTTCAGCGCCCAGGCCTGGGCCGAGGACACCGAGCAGCAGCCCGGTACATTGAACATGCAAGCCACCGTCGTCTCCGCGACTCGCAGCGAAGCGAGCATTGCTTCGATTCCGGGCTCGGTCCAGGTGATCGACGAGCAGCAAGTCCGTGAGCAGAGTGGTGCGGGTCGCCGGGTCTCCGACATCCTCGGGCAACTGGTCCCAGGTATTGCGCCATCCAGCGGCGGGATGAGTAACTTCGGCCAGACGCTGCGCGGGCGCAACATGCTGGTGTTGATCGACGGCGTATCGCAGAACGCCACGCGCGACAACTTCCGCCAGCTCAACAGCATCGCCCCGGCCAGCATCGAACGCATCGAAGTGATCTCCGGCGCCAGCAGCATTTACGGTGCCGGTGCTTCAGGCGGCATCATCAACATCATCACCAAGCGCAATCAGGGCCAGGACATTGCCTACAGCAGCAAACTGGGCCTGACCAGCGGTAACAACCTCAACAGAAAAGGCTTCGCCTACGAAGCTTTCCAGAGTGTCACCGGGCGCAAGGATGCGTTGGACTGGTATGTGTCTGCCGACCTGACCCAGCGCAACGATCAGTTCGACGGCAACGGCAACCGCATCCCCCAGGACACCTCCCAGGGCAGCAACATGGATACCGAAACCTATGACCTGCAAGGTCGTTTCGGTTATGAGCTGGATGCCGACAAGAAACTCAGCCTGTCGCTGCAGGACTACAAGGACCAGCAGGACACCGGCTACACCAAAGACCCGAAAAACTCGCAGCAAGCGGTGGCAGTCAAAGGTCTGAAACTCGACGACCAACCCTATACCCATAACCAGGCGGTCAACCTCAACTACACCGACAAGGACTTCTACGGTCAGGGCCTGCAACTGGAAAGCTACTGGCGCCGCGCCGATGCACTGTTCTTTCCGGACCTGTCGCGGGGCAAGGCCGGGATCTCCGACAACAACAGTGTGCAGGACGTCTACGGCCTGCGCGCGGCCATCGACACGCCGCTGCCGTCGATCGGGAGCGCCACGGGCAATCTGGTCTGGGGGGCTGACTATGACAATGAGCGCTCCCGTCAACGAGGTGATCAATACACGCTGAAGGGCCTGACCTATACCAAGACCGGCACCACCTACGAGCTGGGCCCGGACATCGAAACCACCACCAAATCGCTGTTCGGGCAGATGTCCTGGGACATCGGTGACTGGACCTTGCGTGGCGGTGTACGCCGCGAATGGATCGAAAGCGACGTCTCCGACAGCATCGCCTACGGTCAGATCGTCCAGACCGGCATACGCGCAACGCTGCCCGGCGACACCCTCAAATACGACGCCACGCTGTACAACCTGGGGGCGGTCTACCACCTGAGTGAAAACCAGGACGTCTTCGCCAATTACAGCCAGGGGTTTTCGCTGCCGGATATCCAGCGCTTCATGCGTGACGTCAGCAGCACCTTCGACATCCAGAGCCTCAACGCCCAAGCCATCAAGGTCGACAGTTACGAGTTGGGCTGGCGTGGCAACTGGGACCAGTGGCAAGCCGACGTCACCGTGTACGAAAACACCTCGGACGTGACCCAGTTCTACGATGCCAATGATCGCGTATTGCGTCTGATCAATCAGAAAGAGCGAGTTCGCGGCATCGAAAACAGCCTGACCTACCGCGCGACCGATCACTGGTCGGTGGGTGGCACTTATGCCTGGGCCAAAGGCGAGACCGAGCAGAACGGCAAATGGATCGATCTGCCGGCCACGCGCATCTCACCTGCCAAGACCACACTGTTCGTCGGCTACACCGAAGACGACTACAGCCTGCGTCTGCAAGGCATGCGTTTGGCCAATTACGATGCCGCCGCCAAGGACAACAATGGACGCGACATCGAAGGCTATACGCTGGTGGACCTGCTCGGCTCCGTGCAACTGCCGGTCGGTCGTCTTGAAGGCGGCGTGTACAACCTGACCAACCGCACGTACCAGAACCTGTTCACCCAGGCCAACGCCAGAGCGCCGTATGCCAACGCTGAAGGCCGCACGCTGAGCATGAGCTACTCGATCGATTGGTAAAAACCGGAGCCGGCTTGCCAGCGATGCGATCTCGCGGCAATCGCCGGCAAGTCGGCTCCAGTGTTACAACCCGCGCAAATCCCGCTCTTCGATCGGCCGGCTCTGACGCAGGCGCTTGCCGCCCAGCACCACCCAGTCGATCAACCGGAACAGGCATTCAATGCCGAACGACAGCAGCAACGCGCCGCTCATGCCCCAGATCATCGCTTCCGGCGTCAGCAGGATCTGGTAGCTGTAGCCGTTCCAGGTTTCCTTGCGAATATCCGGGTCGGCCGCCAGCACCACTTGCAGGAAGCGGATGTACCACGGGCCCTGCATGGCCTGGAATTGCTTGTCCAAAGCCAATTGACGGGTGAGCAAGGTGCTCAGGCTGTCGGCATCGCTGCGAAAGATCGGGTCTTCGCTGGCACGGTAATGGGCCACCAGCGCCTGCATGTCGCCCTTGAAAAATTGATTGGCAGTGCCCTGAAAACCGCTCAAACCGCTCTGCGCCTCGATCAGATGCGCCTCGACCCGCTTGGCATAGTCGCTGATAAACCCAGGCACCTGGACACCAATCAACAGGCCTGCCGCAAACAACACCAGCCGTAGATAACTGAGCAACATGGGGGGAGAGATCCTTATTCGGTCTTGCCCTGGCTGACGCATTCACCGCGTCGCCAGAGGCTCCATTGGCCCGGTTCGTAGCGGGTCCAGGTTTCGTTTTCGGTCAAGGGTTCGGTGGCGATCACCGTGACCACGTCGTTGGGCGTGGTTTCGGCCTGGAAGTCGACGATCACATCGACATCCTTCAAGCGTGCCGGGCCGAACGGGGCACGACGGGTGATCTGCGCCAGCTTGGTCGAGCAGTAGCAGAACAACCAGTCGCCATCGCTAAGCAAGCAGTTGAACACGCCTTTGCTGCGGTACTCGGCGCAAGCGGCCACCAGGTCTGGCAGCAGTTCTTCGATGTCCACCGGCTCGGGGAACGCAGCACGCACCCGGTTGAGCAAATCGCAGAATGCCGCTTCGCTGTCGGTATCGCCGACGGGGCGGTAGAAACTGGCGGTCGGGTTGAAGTCGGCCAACTGGCCATTGTGGGCGAAACACCAGTTGCGACCCCACAACTCGCGCACAAACGGATGGGTGTTGGACAGGCAGACCTTGCCGACATTGGCCTGACGGATGTGGCCGATTACCACTTCGCTCTTGATCGGATAGCGCTGCACCAGGTTCGCCACTTCCGACTCGCTGCTCGCCGCCGGGTCCTGGAACAACCGCAGGCCACGGCCTTCATAGAAAGCGATGCCCCAACCGTCACGGTGCGGTCCGGTGCGGCCGCCGCGCTGCATCAGCCCGGTGAAGCTGAACACGATATCGGTCGGGACATTGGCGCTCATGCCCAATAACTCACACATGCTCGGACTCTCGATGAAAGGCAGGGGCACTGTTACAGACGCGGTTCAACCCGCAAACGCTGCGGGTTGCTCGGTACCGGTGGCCGGCCGTAACGATCATCACCGGCACCGCCAAACGGTTGATCGCCTTCAGGCTCGTCGGCCCGCGCCGCAGCCTTGGCGGCCTCCGCCCGCTCCTTGCGAGCCTTGGATGCGCGCTCGATCGGGAAACGGATCGCCACGAGCACCAGGTAAAGGCCGAAGGCAATCATGCCGTACATGAACAGATCGGAAATCGCCCGCCAGGCGTTGTTGCCGACCTTGAACAGCAGATCCAGCGCAGTAATGGCAATGGCCGGGGCGACCTTTTCCTTCACCGGGTCGATGATGGTCGGGCTGAACAGCAACACCGCCATCAGCAGCCGCAGCGGCTCACGTAGCCAGCGCCACATCCAGCGGGTGATGCGCATCCACACCAACAGGCAGCCTAAAGCGGCAAAGGCGTAGAGGCCCCAAGCGATCAGATAGTCGTTCTCGGTCATGGTGTCCATGGCAAGGCAGGCAAAGAGGCGCTTATAGTAACGACTTTTCGCACTTCAGGCTGCCCCGCCGTCTGCGATCCCCCAATTTCGTACAACGTTCGAGAGTCCTTCATGCCCCTATCCGCCAACGTTTCCGACGCGCCCATTGCCCACAAGGCCGACGGCGATGACCCGTATGCCTGGCTGCAGGAGCGCGACACCGACGCAGTGCTCGATTACTTGAAAGCCGAAAACCGCTATCAGGAGGCGCAAACCGCCGATCAGGCCGGGCTGCGCGAAACCCTGTTCGAAGAGATCAAGGGGCGGATTCTCGAAACCGATCTGTCGCTGCCCTCGCCCTGGGGCCCGTACCTGTATTACACCCGCACCACGGCCGGCGACGAATACGCCCGTCATTACCGCTGCCCACGTCCGACCGATGGCAGCCTGCACATCGACGAAAGCCAGGAACTCCTGCTACTCGATCCGAACGTGCTGGCCAAGGGCGGTTTCTTTTCCCTGGGCGCGTTCAGCGTCAGCCCGGACCACCAGCGCCTGGCCTACAGCATCGATTCCAGTGGCGAGGAGGTTTACACGCTGTTCGTGAAGGAATTGTCCAGCGGCCGCGTCAGCGAACTGGAATTCCAGGACTGCGACGGCAGCATGACCTGGGCCAATGACAGCCTGACGCTGTTCTTCGGTGAACTCGACGACACCCACCGCCCACACAAACTGTTCCGCTATCGGCTGGACGGCACCGCCGCCGAAGAAGTGTTCCATGAACCAGACGGCCGATTCTTCCTGCATTGCTACCGCTCAAGTTCCGAACGGCAATTGCTGCTGTCGCTGGGCAGCAAGACCACCAGCGAAGTCTGGGCGCTCGACGCCTCGCTGCCGCACCAGGCCTTTACCTGCCTGGCGCCGCGGGTCGAAGACCATGAATACGACGTCGATCACGGCAAACTCGATGGCGAGTGGACGTGGCTGATCCGCACCAACCGTGACGGCATCAACTTCGCCCTGTACCAGGCCGCCGACACCGGCGTCGCGCCGACCGAAGCCGACTGGCAGAACCTGATTCCCCATAGCGACACGGTGATGATCGATGGCATGAGCCTGAACGCCGAGGCCATGACCTTGAGCCTGCGTGAAGGAGGCCTGCCGATCATCGAAGTCTACCCACGGGACTTGGTGCCGTATCGCGTGCAATTACCGGATGCGGCTTACAGCCTGCATGTGCAGAACAGCCTGGAATTTATCAGCGACAGAATCCGTCTGCGCTACGAGGCCTTGAACCGTCCGGCGCAAATCCGCCAACTGATCCTGGCCACCGGCGAGCAGAAAGTCCTCAAGGAAACCCCGGTGCTCGGCCCGTTCGACGCCGACGCGTACGTCAGCCAGCGGCTTTGGGCGACGGCACCGGACGGTACGCAAGTGCCGATCAGTTTTGTGGTCAAACGCGAGTTCCTCGGCAAGCCGACGCCACTTTATCTGTACGGCTACGGCGCCTACGGCGAAAGCCTCGACCCATGGTTCTCCCACGCCCGCCTGAGCCTGCTGGATCGCGGGATGGCATTTGCCATCGCGCATGTTCGCGGCGGCGGTGAATTGGGCGAAGCCTGGTATCGCGCCGGCAAGCAGGAGCACAAGCACAACACCTTCAGCGACTTCATCGCCTGCGCCGAACACCTGATCGCCAACGGCTTCACCACCTCATCGCAGCTGACAATCAGTGGCGGCAGCGCCGGTGGCCTGCTGATCGGCGCGGTGCTCAATCAGCGGCCGGAGCTGTTCGGCGCGGCAATAGCCGAAGTGCCGTTCGTCGACGTGCTCAACACCATGCTCGACCCGGAGTTACCGCTGACCGTCACCGAATACGACGAATGGGGCAACCCGCAAGAGCCAGACGTCTATGATCGGATCAAGGCCTACGCACCGTATGAAAACGTCACCGCGCAAGCCTATCCGGCAACGCTGGTGATCGCCGGCTACAACGACAGTCGCGTGCAGTACTGGGAAGCGGCCAAGTGGGTGGCGAAATTGCGCGCGACCAAAACCGACACCAATCCCCTGCTGCTCAAGACTGAATTGGGCGCCGGGCATGGCGGGATGAGCGGGCGCTACCAGGGATTACGTGACGTAGCCCTCGAATACGCATTTGTTTTGAAGGTTTTGGGCATTGCCTGAGGAACTTGGCCCGGCGTCCCGGTCTTAACACCAGACGCCGGACCCGACACAACCCACAGGGGATAATTGGTGACTGAAGGCCCGCCCCCGCAAAAGACCACAAGAAAAAGACCGTGACGACATGTCAGAACCGACCTTACTGAACAAAGAAATTCGCGACTGGCTGATGGACTGCGGCCTGTTCGATCAACTGCTGCCGGCCGACTTCGTGGCGGCTTCAGGTTACTTCAGCATCAGCACCATCGCCGAAGGCGAAGAGATTTTCCGTGAGGGCGATGCCGGCAGTTTCATGTGCATCATCCACACCGGCCAGGTCGCGGTGCAAAAGACCAACAGCGAAGGGCAACGGGTGACCATGGCCACCTTGCGCAGCGGGCGGGCGTTCGGCGAAATGGCCGTGCTCGACGGCGAACGGCGCTCAGCCAGTTGTGTGGCCGCGAGCAACTGCCAGTTGCTCAACCTGGGTAAGGACTCCCTGGAAAAGATGCTCAACGAGGCACCGAAAATCGCCGCCAAGATCATCCGCGCCCTCGCCGTCTCCCTCTCCAAACGCTTGCGCATGGCCGACGGACAACTGCTCTCGCATTAACCGCCCGGCGTTTTGATTTTGGTCGTGCTCGGCTCAAGGCCCGGCAAGGTCTGGTCCTTGGGCGGGTTGGGCATTTCGATCGGCGGCAACAACGGTGGCCCACCGTTGCCGGTCTTGGGCACAGTGGTCGGGGTAATCTGCGGGTACGGCGTCGGCGTGGCAGTGCCGGGTGAACCGGGTATCGGCGTGGGGCCGGTGGGGATGGTTTGCTGCTCCTGGGCCTGCACTGCAGTTATCGAGAGCGCGGCCAGGGCAATGGCCGTTAGAATGGTGCGCTTCATCAATGGCTCCGTTGGCCTTGTGGTCTTTTGCAGGCTACTCCCAACCGCGTTCGTTTGCCTTCTTCCGTCTGTCCATTTCTCCCCATGAGAGCCCCATGAAACGTTTCGTTCTGCTCGACACCACCCCCATTCCTGAAAACGGCGGTGCCCTGTGCCTGTTCGAATACGGCGAGGACTTCGTCATCAAGATTCAGGGCGGCGATGGCGGGCAGTTGATGAACACCCGCATGCACGGCTCCGAAGATGCCCTGGCGGAAATCCCCTGCCGCAAGGTCGCCGGCCGGCCGAATTCGCGGGTATTGATCGGCGGCCTGGGCATGGGCTTCACCCTCGCCTCGGCGCTCAAGCATTTGGGCAAGACCGCTGAAGTGGTGGTCGCCGAACTGGTGCCCGGCGTGGTGGAGTGGAACCGTGGGCCGTTGGGCGAAAAAGCCGGCAACCCATTGCTCGACCCGCGTACGGTGATCCGCCTGGAAGACGTGGCCAAGGTGCTGCAAGCCGAGCCGCAGGGTTTCGATGCAATCATGCTCGACGTCGACAACGGCCCCGAAGGCCTGACCCAGAAGGCCAACAGCTGGCTCTACTCCGCCGGCGGCCTGAGCGCCTGCGCCAAGGCCCTGCGACCCAAGGGCGTGCTGGCGGTGTGGTCGGCCAGCGCTGACCGGCAGTTTTCCGACAAGCTGAAAAAGGCCGGCTTCAAGGCCGAAGAAGTACAGGTCTTCGCCCACGGCAACAAAGGCACCCGCCACACCATCTGGATTGCCGAGAAGCTCAAGGGCTAGGCTAAACTTCAACACATAACCGTCATTAGTCTTTTACAAAGGTGAACCCATGAGTTCGTCAACGCCTCCAACCAACACCTCAAAGTTGGACCGCATCCTCGCCGACAACCAGCGCGACAAGGAAATGGGTTACCGCGACAAGGCCCTGAAGATGTACCCGCACGTGTGCGGCCGCTGCGCCCGTGAGTTCTCCGGCAAACGCCTGAGCGAACTGACCGTGCACCACCGCGACCACAACCACGACAACAACCCGCAGGACGGCTCGAACTGGGAACTGTTGTGCCTGTATTGCCATGACAACGAGCATTCGCGTTATACCGATCAGCAGTATTTCGACGAAGGCTCGCTGAGTACGCCAAAGATTGCCAAGGCGACGCATAACCCGTTTGCGGCGTTGGCCGGACTGATGAAGAAAGAAGACTGAAGATCTTCGCCAGCCATGCTGGCCTCTTCGCGGGCAAGCCTCGCTCCTACAGGATTACGCGACTACCGCGTATGACATTGATCCGTAGGAGCGAGCGGTGCGGCGATCCGACTTGCCCGCGAAGGCTATATCCCTGACACCACCAATCTCCAAACTGAACACCCCTCCCCCAATCCCCGTATAATCGCGCTTTTTTCCCGAAGGCACCCCGCTCGTGGCAGACAAACGGTATAGCTGCATTGGTTTGTATAACCCCAAATCACCGGAGAACGTCGGTTCGGTGATGCGCGCCGCCGGTTGCTATGGCGTGGCGTCGGTGTTTTACACCGGCAAGCGCTATGAGCGCGCCGCCGACTTCGTCACCGACACCAAGAAAGTCCACTACGACATTCCGCTGATCGGCATCGATGACCTGAAGAAAATCCTGCCGCTGGGCTGTGTACCGGTCGCGGTGGAACTGGTCGACGGCGCCCGCTCGCTGCCGGAATACACGCACCCGGATCGCGCCCTCTACATCTTCGGCCCCGAAGACGGTTCGCTGGATAAAGAGATCCGCGACTGGTGCGAAGACGTGGTCTATATCCCGACCACCGGCTGCATGAACCTGGCGGCCACGGTCAACGTGGTGCTGTACGACCGCATGGCCAAGGGCAACAACACCCGATCGGGCCCGAAATTCCGCTGAATCACCGCACATCCGATGGAACGAGCCGACCGCCTCGACAGTCAGCTTAATTATCCATTCTTGAAGCCTGGAGACAGATCATGAGCGACCTCAAACGCGTAGAGCGCATCGAATCCACCCCGTTCCAGACTCAGCCCGCGCAGAACGTCCAGGGTTGGGAGCGCATCGGTTCCCTGGCCGGCGGTGTGGTGATGGTCGGCAAAGGCCTGCGGCGTGGTGGTGTGTTCGGGTTGCTTCAAGTGGCCATTGGCGGCGTAGCGATGGCGCGGGGTATTACCGGGCACAGTTCGGCGAAAAGCTTTCTGGAAAAGAGCCGTCAGGACATGGTTAACGCTCGGGCCAGGATTGAGCGTGCCGGGGAAGAGTTGAGTCGGTTGAAGGCCAATGCCAAGGCGGCGACCAAAACCGCCACCGTGACCGGGAATGATTCTTTGAAGTCGCCGAAAGCCGGGGTTTGATCCGGAATTTTCGGTGAGGCTCAGGGCCTCTTCGCGGGCAAGCCTCGCTCCTACGGACAATAACGCGATCGCCACAACCTGTAGGAGCGAGGCTTGCCCGCGAAGGCGGTATTACTGAAGCAACCCGGTATCAAGCACTTTGGAAGACTCGCCAATAACGCTCTCACTGAGCTGAACAAATTCCTTGGTATCGACACTCTCCAAACGCATCGCCCCACGCAATACATCATCCAGCGAACGCTTGTTGCGGGTCTTCAGGCGAATCTCGCGATCCAGTTCCTGCAGCAACACCACCGCTTTGGCCACTTGGGCCGGGTTGATCTGCTCCCCGCGCAAGGTCGTGACCTTCTGGCTGGCCTTGGCCAACTTGCTCTGCAAGCCCTCATACCGCTCGTCACTCATGCCGCCCGCTCGGCGCACCAGTTCGATGGCGTAATACTCGGCAAACCCTTCGCTGATCCAGTCGCTGCGCTGGCTGTCGTTGATCCGCCCGAACACCTGAGCCAATTCACGCATCAAGGCACTGGTGCCGCTTTCGCTGACCAGCGGCAGGCGGCTATTGAGATAGATCGATTCCCGCGCGGCCAGGCTGCCACGCCACATCGGGTCATTGGCGCCGACGATCAGCAGTTTGCTGGGGTGACGCGGAAAAACTTCCTGCACTTGCGGCCACACGAACGTCAGCAGCGTCAGCACATCCATGCGGCGCATCCCCTGGCCTTGGGGCGAGGCCACGGTGACTTCGGTTTCCCCCAACCGAGTGCGACGGCTGCCGAGGTTACCGGCGAGCATCCAGCCAGTGGGACGGTCGAACAGACGCGAGACGTTATCGATGCGGAACTTGTTTTTGCCAATCCGCGGCCAGCCGGTTTCGACGCTTTTCCAACCGGTGGGCAATTCGAATTCCAGTCGTGACACCAGCTCGATACCATCCTGCTGATCGAGTTTGGCCGCAGGCACCAGGTCATCGCCACGCATCAGCGCCCACGTTGGCGTCATGCGCGTGTCGAAGCTACCGCTCTTGCGCCCATGGCTGATGCGCACGCGGTAGGTCAGGCTGGCCTTGTCGGCGGCCGGGCGCCAGACACCACGGGCCTGCGTGCCCGGTGTGAGCTGCCATTGGCCATCGGCCTTGAAATCGCTGTAGTGACTGCCGTCGCCCAAGTCGAAATCCAGACTGCGCACCGCCGAGCCTTGGGCCAGGGTCAGGCGCACTTCGGCCTGATCGCTTTGCGGCAACAGGCGCACGTGATAATCCAAATCGACTTTCTTCGCCGCCCACACGGGCGAACTCAAGGCCAGCAGACCGACAGCCAACGCCCGCAGCACTCCCACCGCCATACACACTCCTATTGTGGCGAGCGAGCTTGCTCGCGCCGGGCTGCGTAGCGGCCCAAAACTCTCGTGATCACCGCCGATTTTGTGAGTGCTGCGCACTGTAGCGCCAGCCCGGTCAAGCGGGAGCAAGCTCCCTCGCCACAGACTAAATGGCATCGGGAATTAACCCGCGCGAAAAATCAGATGATCTTCCCAATCGTCTTCGGCCACGCTGCCTTCGGCGAGCATGCGCCCGGACTGGGAAATACGTTCGTGATGCACCGCATCACGATCACCGCACACCAGGTGATGCCAGAGCGGCAGGTCCTTGCCTTCGCTGACCAGTCGATAACCGCAGGTCGGCGGCAACCATTTGAACTCATCGGCCTTGCCCGGCGTGAGCTGGATGCAATCGGGGACAAAGTCGCGACGGTTGGGGTAATCGGTGCACTGACAGGTTTTGAGGTCCAACAGTTTGCAGGCGATGCGCGTGTAGTAGACGGCGTTGTCGTCTTCATCCTCGAGCTTTTGCAGGCAGCACAGGCCACAGCCGTCGCACAGCGATTCCCATTCCTCTTGATCGAGTTGATCGAGGGTTTTGCGTATCCAGAACGGTTCGACTTTGGCGGCCATGGCTCAAGCTTCAACATCAGGTGGTGAAAAGGCCGCCAGTCTAGTGCCAAGGCACCGGCGGGCCAAGCATTGGCGACTGCCGGTACGACGGCACTTGTCAGTTTTTGCGCTACCCAGTAGCTTTGCCAGTCGCAAGGAGCCCTACCCAAGTGCCATTAACGCTCAACCGCGTTGCATTCAGGTGAACTGCTGGCTCAAGAAATCCTGGCGCTCAGCTCAACTGTACCCGCCGGTTTTTTACGACGACCCCCACTTTCAAACGTAAAGGAATCTCTTGATGAGTGCTAATCCACGCGTTGCCGATTACGCCATTCACCCTCAGTTCACCGATCGCTGGTCGCCCCGCGCCTTCACCGGCGAAACCATTCCCGAAGAGACCTTGCTGAGCTTCTTCGAAGCCGCCCGCTGGGCGCCATCAGCGTACAACTCGCAGCCTTGGCGGTTTCTCTATGCGCGTCGCGACACGCCGAACTGGGAGCGCTACCTGGGCCTGCTGAACGAGTTCAATCGCAGCTGGGCACAGCACGCCTCGGCGCTGGTAATCGTAATCTCGAAAACCACCTTCGTGGCACCTGGCGCCAGCGAAGAAACCCCGGCGCTGTGGCACACCTTCGACACCGGTTCCGCCTGGGGCCACCTGGCGTTACAAGCGAGCATCAGCGGCTGGCACACCCACGGCATGGCCGGTTTCGATCAGGAGCTGACCCGCAAGGAGCTGAACATTCCTGAGGGTTATGCGCTGCACGCCGCCGTGGCGATCGGCAAGCTGGGCGACAAGGCGACACTGGCCGAGTACCTGCAAGCACGTGAAGAGCCAAGCCCGCGTCGTCCGCTGAGCGAGTTGGCGGCTGAAGGTAATTTCACCCTCTAAACGCGCCGGACCTGATCATTCCCACGCAGAGCGTGGGAACGATCAGCTGGGTGAACTCAATACCCGCGCGCGAAATCCACTTCCCCACGCAACGCTTCACCCGCCTGATACGCCCGCAGGTTCTCGACAAACAGCTTCACCATCGCCGGTGGCGAAGTCGGTGCCGAGCTGTGGCCGGTCAGCAGCAGTCCCCACGCGGTCCAGAACGGATGACGTTGCGGCAGTGGTTCCTGACGGCAGACGTCGATCACAGCCCCGGCCAGATGCCCTTCCTTCAAGGCTTCCACCAGATCCGCATCGACCACTGCAACGCCGCGCCCGACGTTGATGAACAACCCGGTTGCCTTGAACTGCTTGAACAGGGCAGCGTCATACAGGTCGTGCGTATTGGGGGTATTCGGCAGCAGATTGATCACGTAATCCACCTCACCGACCAGGCGCGGCAAATCGCTCAGCGCGCCGACTTCGACAAAAGGCGCCTGCTCCCGGGCGGTGCTGGCGATGCCGTATAACTCGACGCCAAACGGCAGTAGAAACTGCGCCACTGTCTGACCGATGTCACCGGTGCCGACAATCAGCACCTTTCGTCCAGCCAGGCTTTGACCCTGGCGATTGTCCCATTTGCGCTCGACCTGGCTGACCAGCCGCGCCAACACTTCGCGCTCGTGGCCGAGCATGTAAGTCAGCACGTATTCAGCCATGACCTGACCAAAAATCCCGACCGCGCGAGTCAGCCGATAGTGCCGTGGCAAGCCATCGGCCAGCAGCGGCGTGATACCGGCCCAGGTCGACTGCAACCATGCAGGCATGTGACCCTGACGCAACAGCGTCGCCAGCAGGTCCGGCTGACCAAGCCAGACCTGGCAGTCGGCGGCCTGACGGGCCAGTTCGGCGGAGTCGCCGCTGGTCAATACTTCCAGATCAGGCGCTGCCTGACGCAACAGTTGGGCATACACAGGGTGGTCGTGTTCAGCAATCAGAACGCGCATGTTTCAAACCTTTCAAAAACAGTGCAGACGACCGCCGACGGAGGATCACTCCATCGTCACGGCCATCGCCAAAATCATTCCAGTGTTTCATAAGGCTCTGAACAGAGCCTGTCTGCCGATTACATCGGGTCGTTGCGGCGCAGCAACTCTTCCGGCAAGTGTTCGATGTATTCATCCTCGGCCGGTGGCATTTGCAGGTGGTAGCCCTGCTTGTCGAGGTTCTCCAGTACTACAGCAATGTCTTCGCGCGACAGCTTGCGCTCGGGGGTCAACACCAGGTCGAAAGCGTGGATGGCTTTGCCGAAAGCCGCCATCAGGGGTTCAGGCACGCGCTCCAGTGCATCGCTTTTGAGCACATAGAGGTACATCCCGCTTTTCTTCGAGCTTCGATAAATCGAGCAAATACGTTTCAAGGCTGTTCTCCGGCGGTGGCCAGGCTGTCGAGCAGCGCCTGGCCCATCAATTCGCGGCGCCAGCCACGCAGCGAATCAGGCAATTGGTAAGGACCATTGGGGAAGCCGCTCTTGAGCAGCGCTTCCAGGGTTTTCTTGCGCAGCATCAGCTCCGGCGCGATGTTCAGGCGCTCGGCTTCGGCCTGGCCGATGGCGCGCAGCTGTTTGACCAGCGCGGCGGCTTCCACCGGCAATGGCTCCGGCACCGCTGGCGGCCACTGATCAGGCGACACACTGCCAGAGCGCTTGATCAGATCAAGCAGAAATTCGCCGTCCTGACGCACGGTGCGCGGGTGCATGTCTTCGATTTTCGCCAGTGCGCCGAGGTTGTCCGGTTGGGTGCGTGCCAACGGCCACAGTGAATGTTCACGGATAATGCGGTTGCGCGGCAGATCACGGGCGCGGGCTTCACGCTCGCGCCAGGCGCAGAGTTCACGCAACACGGCGAGTTGGGCGCGGGACAGCTTCCAGGCCAGTTTGGCGTCGCGATAGACCTCGTACGGGTCGACCTCGCGCCGCAGATTGGCGACCAGCTCGGCTCCGTCTTCCAGGACCCACGCGTATTTTTCGTCAGAAAGCTTCGGACGCAGCTGTACGAAAACCTCTGCCAGATGCACAGCATCTTCGGCGGCGTAGCTGATCTGAGTCTCGGACAGTGGACGTTGCAGCCAGTCGGAACGGGTCTCGCCCTTCGGCAGGTCGATGCCGAGCACCTCCTGCACCAGCCGCGAATAACCCATGGAGAAACCCAGGTTCAGGTAAGCGGCGGCCAGTTGGGTGTCGAACAGCGGCGCCGGCAGGCTGCCGGTCAGGCGCAGCAGGACTTCGAGGTCTTCGCTGCACGCATGCACGACCTTGACCACGGCCTGGTTTTCCAGCAACGCGGCCAGAGGCTGCCAGTTGTCGATGGTCAGTGGGTCAATCAGGTAAGCGCGTACGCCATCGCCGATCTGCAGCAGGCCTGCGATCGGGTAAAAGGTGTCGACCCGCATGAATTCGGTGTCGAGGGCAACGAATGGCAGCTGCTGCCACTCGGTGCAAAACTGACCGAGGCTATCGTTGTCGCGAATCCAGTGAATATCGATGGCCACACGGCTCTCCCTTGAAGAATGGCGCGCAGTATATATCGCCCCCGGCGATTTCCGCGCATCCACTGAACAAGAGCTTTAGCGAAAATACCTGCCGAACAGCAAGAATTGTCTGACAGGTGAAGACTAGCTGTCCTTACGCAACACGTAGACCCGCATCCGCGTGCAACCCGGTACCAAGTCCTGGTGACTGAGCAAGCAGAAACCCGCCTGCCTGAACTCGGCCTCAAGCTCGGCCTTGCTGGCCTGTGGCTGGGCCTGTGCGCCCTCCACGTCCGAACGCTCGAGCTTGAAACGCCCATCAACCCGCACCGCCACAATCACCGTATCGCGACTGACCCGGTGGAATTCGCGCAACATGGCCAATCGATGCTCGGGACAGGCGATGCGTTGAAACAGTTGCAGGCAAAAAATGCAGTCAACCGCATTCGCCGACAAGCCGATGGTGAAGGCTGAACTCTGAAAGGTCTTGATCCGTTTCAGCAGGTTCTGCGGATGGTGGGTGCTAGCATGATCGAGCATGTCCTGAGATGGATCGGTCGCGAGGATCACCCGGTTCGCATGCTCGGCCAGCACCGGCCAGAAACGCCCGACTCCACAGGCCACATCAAGAATCAATCCCGGTTCGCCAGCGACCTGCAGCGCGTTACGCACCAATTGCTCTTCGCGCCAGAACGTCAAACGCCCCGCCAGGCCGCGCGGTCGCGGCTGTTTACAGACGCGGGCGTGTTCCTGATCGTAGCGCCGGGCGAACTCAAGCTCGAAGGCGGATGGGGGCTGCGCGGACATGTGTAATGGCTCTTGTTGGATGTTCCAGGCGCCGCAGATTAGCGGTCGTTACGTGAAAAAAAGGTCGAGTCGCTCATTTTTTGGCCAGCACACCGTCGCCCATTGCGCCGCGGCATCCGGCGAACATATCCAGCCCCGGGTTGTAGACCGTGCTGTTGACCTCCAGCAGACCGAGCATCGAATGGAACAGGTTGTCCTGGCTCAAGGGCTTTTCACGATTCTGCTGCAGGCAATGGGTGTCCACCGAGAACGACTTTTGATAGCTGTCGGAGAACCACGCCATCATCGCTACATGTTTCTGTTGTTCCGGTGCGAGCATGTAAGGCGTGCCATGCAGGAACAGGTTGTATTCGCCCAGCGACTCGCCGTGGTCCGACAGATATAGCATCGCGGTATCAACTTTGCCCTGGTTGCTGCGCAACAGATCGATCAGGGTCGACAGCACGTGGTCGGTATACACCAGCGTATTGTCGTAGCCATTGACGATGCTTTCGCGGCTGCAATTGTTCAGCGCATTGCTTTCACACACGGGCGTGAAGTGTTCGTACTCTTTCGGGTAGCGCTTGAAGTATTCCGGACCGTGACTGCCCATTTGGTGCAGGACCAGCACGGTGTCTTTATTCAGCGTGTCGATGAAGTGCTGCATGCCTTGCAGGAGAATTTCATCGCGGCACTCACTGTTGGCGCACAGCACCGGGTCTTTCAGGTTGCTCACGTCGTCGACAGTGACCCGATCGCAGGTTCCTTTGCAGCCTGACTGGTTATCGCGCCAGATCACCTCGAGACCGGCGTGCTTGAGCACGTCCAGCAGACCTTCCTGATTCTTCGCCTTGCTGGCGTCGTAATCCTTGCGGCCCATGTTGGAGAACATGCAGGGCACCGACACTGCCGTTTCCGTGCCGCACGAATGCACATCGGTGAAGGCGATCAGGCCGGATTCCTTACTCAGTTTCGGCGTGGTGTCGCGGTCATAACCCAGGATGCCGAAGTTCTCGGCCCGGGCACTTTCGCCCACCACCAGTACCGTCAGGGATTTACGGTCATGGGCCTGCCAGGCCGGTTTTTTCTGGGCATCTTCACCCAGTTTGGCGAATGGTTGCCGTGCAGACACCACTTGCTCACGCAGATAACCGAACGAGGCACCGATGTAGTTGCTCGGCACCACCATCAGGCGCAATTCATGGTGATTGCGAAACAACGACGACAGGCCTTGATAGTTGACCAATGCGACACCGCCGATCACTGCAACCGAGGCGACGCTCACCAGCACTTTACTTAATAACTCACGGTGCCAGCGACGGTAATTAACCGGGATTTTCCACAACAACCACGACGGCAAGACGCCGAGCAACACGATATAAACAAACAGTTTTAGCGAGAGTAAGTCGCGTACTTCCGTGGCATTGGTTTCGGCGAAGTTACGCAACATACCGGCGTCGATCAGCACGCCATATTGGCTCATGAAGTACGCCACACCGGCACTGATCAGAAAGATCAGCGTCAACACGGGTTTCATCACGGGCCGGAATGCCAGCAAGGTCAGCACAATGTTGAAGGCCGCCAGGATCATCAGCCCGAACGCGACACGCATGACGATGCCTTGACCGTCTGCTGCGGTGATATCGAAGAGGTGTTGCCAGAGAACTAAATTGAACCCTGCCAATAGAAAGGCACTGGAAACCAACGTCACCCATTCGGGGCGCACGGCTTTGAACTTCAACATGTGATCGGCTGTTCCTGAAAAGAAGTGCCCGCGGCAAATGTGAAAATTTCATTGACCGAGAGGCCACAAATCTTAAGCAGTCAACCATCAATATTTCGTGAAAAAGAAGCCAACGAATAGTTGGCTTCTGGCATTAGGCCAAAACGTCCAACACTGGCGACCCGTTTCAAGCCTGATGCAGATACCAGCGCCAGTCCTGCTCACCGACTTCGCCCATGAATTGCCGGTATTCGGCTCGTTTTACTGCCAGATAGACGCCAAGAAACTCACTGCCGAACGCTTCCCTGGCCCAATTCGAGCCTTCCAGCGCTCGCAACGTGGTCAACCAGTCGGTCGGCAACAATTGCGCAGCCTGGGCGTAACCGTTGCCCTCCACCGGCGCCCCGGGGTCAAGTTGCTCGCGGATGCCGCGATGAATACCGGCCAGGATCGCCGCCGCTGCCAGATACGGGTTGGCGTCGGCACCACAGATGCGATGCTCGATATGCCGGGAGAATGCCGGCCCGCCGGGCACCCGCAAACTCACGGTGCGGTTGTCCACGCCCCAAGTGGCCGCCAGGGGTGCGTAGCTGTTGGTCTGGAAACGACGGTACGAGTTGGCGTTCGGACAGAACAACAGCAACGCATCGAGCAATGTGGCGAGCATCCCCCCGACCGCGTGTTTGAGCAGCGGCGTGCCGTCCGGGGCCTCGCTGGCGAACAGGTTATTACCGTCCTTGTCCGCCAGGCTGACATGCATGTGCATGCCGGTGCCGGCCAGGTCATCGAACGGCTTGGCCATGAAACAAGCCGTCATCCCGTGCTTGTGCGCCACGCCCTTGACCAGCCGCTTGTAGCGCACGGCTTCGTCCATCGCCTGCAAAGCGTCGGTGCGGTGTTCGAGGGTGATTTCCACCTGCCCCGGCGCGTATTCAGAAATCGCCGTGCGCGCCGGAATGCCCTGGAGCTTGCAGGCGCTGTAGAGGTCGGCCAGAAATGGCTCGATCTGTTCCAGTTCACGCAAGCCGTAGACCTGAGTCCCGCGTGGCCGCCCGCCATCGACATCCCGCGCCGGTTGCGGCCGACCGTTGCCGTCGCGCTGCTGATCCAGCAGATAGAACTCCAGCTCCGCCGCCATCACCGGGTAATAACCGTCGGCCTGCAAGCCTTCGATGACCTTGGCCAGCAGGTGCCGTGGGTCGGCGATGGTCGCGGGCATGCCCTCCTGCGGATGCATGCTGACCTGCACCGCCGCCGTGGGAATCAATCGCCACGGCATGCGCTGCAAACTGCCGCTGACGGGATAAGCGCGGCAATCGATATCACCGACGTCCCAGACCAGACCGGAGTTTTCCACGTCATCGCCATTGATGGTCAGTCCCAGGATGGTACTCGGCAGTGGCCGACCGCTTTCATACACCGCCAGCAACTCATCGCGATGCAGCAATTTGCCGCGTGGCACACCGTTATTGTCGAGGATGAACAGCTCGAACATCTCGATATCCGGGTTCTGTTCAAGAAACGTCAGGGCTTGTTCTTTGGTAGCGAAGGATGTCGTGGCACAGCTCATGGGAATTCTCGTCTATCCGCGTCAGGCAAACGCACAGGCGCCGCCGGTTTGATCCCGGCGCACAGCGCGGGACCTATCAGAACAATCAGCGGGAGATGCAGGAATCCGGCGGGCGCGCGTGACGGCAGTGCCACAGCGCCCAGAAGGCCAGTTCGGAAGGGAGTGCGACTGGACAACCGTCCATAGAGAAGACCGCAGTAAACAGATGCGCAGCAGCGTCACACGGGCGGTTAAGCCGTTAAATCGGGATTTGAAGAACCTTGGGTGTGGATTGGCTAAACAATTGATTATTCGCTAAAGGGGATTAGCCGAGCGGGACGTTATTTAATTTCTAAATACTGCTCCTGACTTTCTGATTTGCCGCCTCCAAGGCTCGCGCGCCTAATCGGCTCCTTGTTCCTGAAGGTCCGATTATGGAAAACGTTCGCGCAACCTCCCGCCCTGCCCTCTGGCTGATGTTCAGCATCATTCTTGTCGCCCTGAATCTGCGTCCTTCCATGGCCGCTGTCGGCCCGTTGCTGTCTGCCATTCGCGGTGACATCCCGCTGAATTTCAGCATGGCCTCGCTGTTGACCATGTTGCCCGTCATGGCCATGGGACTGGCGATGTTCTTTGGTATCGGTATCAGTCAGCGCTTGGGCGAGCAGCGCACCGTAGTGCTGTCGCTGCTGATCATCGGCCTGGCCACGGTGTCGCGGTTGTTCCTTGATTCGGCGGCGGAACTGATCCTGAGCGCCGTGCTGGCCGGCGTCGGCATTGCGCTGATTCAGGCGCTGATGCCCGCCCTGATCAAGTCCCGTTTCAGCGACAACGTTTCCGTGTGCATGGGTCTCTACGTGACGTCGATCATGGCCGGCGCGGCAATTGCGGCGTCATTCGCGCCGTTGGTGATGACCCGCACCGGCAGTTGGCGAGTGGGGTTGGCGATCTGGGCGGCACTGGCGCTGGCGGCGTTGCTGTTCTGGTGCGTTCAACGCACGGGAATGCCGACATTGGGGGAAAAGTCGTCCCGCAAAGAATCCTTTTTCCGCAATTCCCGCGCCTGGCTACTCGCAATCTTCTTCGGCCTGGGCACGGCGTCCTACACCTGTGTGCTGGCCTGGCTGGCGCCGTACTACGTGGAAAAAGGCTGGAGCGAACAACAGGCCGGCTTGTTGCTGGGCTTTTTGACGGCCATGGAAGTGTTGTCGGGGCTGCTGACACCCGCCATCGCCAACCGCAGCCGTGATCGGCGCCTGGTGCTGGTGGTGTTGCTGGCCCTGATCATGGCCGGTTTTTGCGGGCTGATTCTGAGCCCACGACACCTGAGCCTGCTGTGGCCGTGCCTGCTGGGACTGGGCATCGGCGGGCTGTTCCCGATGAGCCTGATCGTGTCGCTGGATCATCTGGACAATCCCCAACGCGCGGGCGGGTTGACCGCCTTCGTGCAAGGCATCGGTTACCTGATCGCCGGCCTCTCGCCGCTGATCGCCGGGATGATTCGCGATCAACTGGGCAGTTTCGAATGGGCCTGGTGGTCACTGATGGGCGTCATGGCACTGATGATCCTGATGGTCCTGCGCTTCGATCCGCGGCATTACGCCAAACACATTCATTAACCCGGAACCCCCATCATGAAACGCACAGGTTTTGCTGCCGCTCACGTCGGCATGTTGCTCTGGGCGCTGTTGATTGCCGTCTCGTTTTCCGCGGCAGCCCAGGTCAGCCAGGCCATCGACCCGATTCTGCTGACCGGGTTGCGCTTGTTGTGTTGCGCCTTGGTGTTTTTGCCCTTGTTGCTGTTCAAGGGCGATACCGCCATGACCGCCCGCGGCCTGCTCGGTCATGCCGTGCTCGGCATGTTGCTGGCACTGTACTTCGGCTCGTTGTTCGAAGCACTGCGTTACACCTCGGCGGTGAACACCGGGACGATGTTTACTCTGGTGCCGTTGCTGACGCTGCTGTTCGAAGCCATCCTGACACCCGACAGCCGCCTGAAACAACGCGTGTTGCCCATGCTGGTTGCCGCGGCCGGCGCCGTGCTGCTGGTATTGAAAGGCGCAGGTCCCGGCGAACTGCCGTCGCTGTACGCGGTATCGGTGTATGCGGTCGGTTGCCTGGCAATGGCGCTCTACTCGCCCCTGAGTCAACGGCTCAAGGCCAACAGTCTCAAGGGGCGCGGCCCGGTGGGCATGACTTTCTGGAACATGCTGTTCGGCGCACTGTTTCTATTGGTGTTCTGTGGGTTCAGCGGCGGCTGGCGCTCGGCGTTGTTGCTGAGCGGGAGCGATATCTGGTGGTTGATCTACCTGGCACTGTTCGCCACCCTGACAACTTTCTGGCTGCTGCATCGAGCCATTGGCGTGATCGCTCCTTCTTCAGTCATTTCCTACATCTACCTAAGCACCCTGTTCATCACACTGTTCCACTGGTTGTGGTTACGCCAGTCGCCACGCGCACTGGAAATCTTCGGCGCGTTGCTGGTGGGCGTAGGCATGTTGGCGCTGTTAATATCCAGCCGCGATGCGATGCCTGCACAGCAATCAGCGCTGAAGGCCTCTGGCCATGTTTCGGGTGATTGAACTCACAAGTCGTGTTCATAACACTATCTGTCCCACAACCGACCATGAAACATCCTACAAGGCATTCTCTTGGCACTATCGTTCCGTTAGGATCGTTCGCACACGTTTGCGCACAGTCGGCGCAAGGAGCACAGCGGGACAGAACGGATGCTGAACAGTAACTTGCTTAGAAAGCTCGATATGCAAGACCTCATGGTGTTTGTTGCCGTGTATGAGCAAAGCAGCGTCACAGGTGTGTCGGAGGCACTTTGCGTCAGCCAGTCCACCGTGAGTTACTGCCTGAAGAAACTGCGCACAAGTTTCGAAGACGAGTTATTCATCAATACCCGCACGGGTATGCGCCCCACCTACAAAGCCAGCACCATGTATGCCCATGTGCTGAAGATTCTCGAAAGCATCAACCTGTGTCACGCCGGGACACCGACGTTCGATCCGTCTCTGCAACCGGTCACCTTCAATATCTGTGCGCCGGAATACTTCGAGCAACTGATCCTGCCGCGCCTGTTGAAGAGCTTCGATTTCGCCGACCTGCCGGTGATGGTCAACATGCACAAGTTCGAAACCGACATCCCGGCCGAAGAACTGCGCGACGGCAGCCTCGACCTGGTGATCTGTTTCGGCCCGAACTTTCATCGAAGCCACACCGACTTCAACTCCAGACGGCTACTGGAGGACGATCTGGTCTGCGTCTTCGACAAACGCGCCACGCCGCTGGAGCCGCGCTTGAGCCTGCAAGCGTTCACTGAACGTCGGCATGTATTCCCGACGCCCTGGACGTCCACCACCAACATGGTTGACGGCTGGCTGGCTCAACAGGCCCACAAACGCCAGATTGTCGCGCGCTCCAACAGCTACAGCGCGGCACTGAAGATGATCACCGGCACCGACTTCATCCTGACCTTGCCCCGGCGTATCCAGCAATTGCTGGCCAATGAGGCGATCTTCAATCACTGCGAAGCGCCCAATGGTTTGCCGGGCTTCACCCTGGACATGCAGTGGAGTCAAAGCGTCGACCAGGACAGCGCCAACACCTGGCTGCGTGAGCAAGTGATCAAGGCCTGCGCCGAGCAGGAAATGGCCTGAAATTCAGAGGCCGATGGCAGTCTTGGTGTAGGACTCTCGATCGATGTCGATGATTTCCACACATAGCTGGACCTCAACACCGACCGGCCATTCGCACACATCCTGCACCACCGCCAGCAGGCTGTCTGATAACTGCTTCTTGATCTGCGGCGAGCGACCGCTCAACAACGCCAGTTTCACATGCACGAACGCCCGCTCACCCGGTGCAGTGCCCACCCTGAAAGTCTCGACCTTCACCGCACGGGCCTTGATGTCGAACTCTTCAAACTGCCCCGAAGCGACCAGCGCGTTGTTGAGTCGCATCAATGCCACATCGGCATTCAGTTCGGACAGGTTGGCGGTGTATTCCATGTGCAGGTGGGGCATGACGGGGTTCCTGAGGATTGGCAGAAAGATCGTAGATATAACACCGCCCTGCTCACTCTGTCAGCGGAAGGATCGGACGTTCACTCATGAACGCCTCCAGGCGCGAGCGCAGCCAGCGTTCAGCCGGATCGCTGTCGACATGGCTGAGCCAGACCATGGACAGGTCCAGGGTCGGCGTCTTGAACGGAAACGGCTCCTTGAACAGTTGGCCTGACGCGGCCATCGCCTCCGCCGTGTAGTCCGGCAGGCTGGCGATCAGATCGGTGCCGGCGAGCAAGGCCGGCAATGAGCTGTATTGCGGAACGGACAGCACGACGTGGCGTGTTCGGCCGATCTCTGCCAGCCATTCATCGGCGTAGCCACTGACATTGGCGGTGTGGGACACCAACACATGCGGCCGCGCGCAATATTCATCGAGGGTCAACGGCGTGTCCGACGCATCTGCACGCAAGATGCTGGGCTGGATATGTCGCAACAACTTGCGTTTGGCGTTGGCCGGCAGGCCGCGGGTCTGGCTGATGCCAACGGTGATATCGCCAGACGCCAGCAAGTCGGGAATGCGCCAGTAGTCGACATGCTGGACCACGAACACCACCTTCGGCGCTTCCTGGCGCAAAGAACGCAGCAGTGGCGGTAACAGACCGAACTCGACATCGTCCGACAGACCGATGCGAAACGTCATGGTGCTGCTGAGCGGATCGAAATCGTGGGTCAGGCTCAAGGCCACCGACAGCGAATCCAGTGCCGGCGACAGGTGCTGAATAATCTCCTCGGCCCGCGCTGTCGGCTCCATGCGATGGCCGACCCGAATGAACAGCGGATCGTTGAACATCGTCCGCAAGCGATTCAGCGCCGCACTGATGGTCGGCTGACCGAGGAACAGCTTCTCCGCCACCCGCGTGACGTTGCGTTCGAGCATCAATGTCTCGAACACCACCATCAGGTTGATGTCGGCCTTGCGTAGTTCGTTGCGATTCATCCGTTGCACCCCGGTCCCCAAGACTGGATGACAGTTTAGGGAGGTGTCGCGATCGGCGTCTATGCAGGTTGGCAAACGACCCGATCCATAAAAACCGGGGGCACTCACCACTCAAGAGCGCCCGGCTGAAACGAAGCTGCCCTGACTGAGCAGCTTCAGCGCCCGGAGCCTATATCTCCCTGACCGGCGTCTGCTCTTGAGTCCCTTTGATCAAACCAATGGCATGCACGCAATCAGACTTATTGACGTAAGCCTCCCCACTGGCAATCGTTTCATGATTCCCCGCCCGCAAACGCCAGCGCCATTGGCCCTTGCCGGTCTGTGAGGTGCCACGGGTTTGCCTGTAAATCTCAAAGTACATTGATCGCTCCTTGCGATGGCTGATTACGACAGATCAGAGACCTGCGAAACCAGAGTAGATGAGGAATTTTTGCGGCAACGTCTTTCAATGTCAGGGGATATTTCGAAGGAAAAACCTTGATTGCCGAAACGATCAATGAATACGGGGGACGGTAATTAGAACGACTGGGCGGAGTAACTTTTCCTGTGGGGGGACATATCTTTCTTACGCTGTTGTGCTGATTTTTCCGACACCAAAAACTTGGGGAAAAAGCGGGACGGACGCGAAAGTGGCCCGATGAAAAAAACTGCGCAAACGAAAAAGCCCCGTAGATTTTCATCTACGGGGCTTTTCTATGTATGGCGGAGAGATAGGGATTCGAACCCTAGGTACCGGTGAAGGTACAACGGATTTCGAATCCGTCCCATTCGGCCACTCTGGCATCTCTCCAACGGCGCGCATCATAACAGCACAATCGCCGGAAGCGAACCCCCTTTAGCGATTTTTTTCCGTGCTATCAGATGCTTGCGTCGATTAAAGCGGTACGCCCAGACGGTTGGCGACTTCTTCGTAGGCTTCGATGACATCACCGAGGCCCTGACGGAAGCGGTCCTTGTCCATTTTCTTCTTGGTGGCCTTGTCCCACAGACGGCAGCCGTCCGGGCTGAATTCGTCGCCCAGAACGATGGAGCCGTCGGAGAACACGCCAAATTCGAGTTTGAAGTCGACCAGCAGCAGGCCGGCGTCGTCGAACAGTTTGCTCAGGACTTCGTTGACCTTGAGCGACAGTTCTTTCATGCGAACCAGTTGCTCGGCGGTGCCCCAACCGAATGCCACGACGTGGGATTCGTTGATGAACGGGTCGCCCTTGGCGTCGTCCTTCAGGAACAGTTCGAAGGTGTAAGGGTTGAGTTTCATACCCTCTTCAACACCCAGGCGCTTGACCAGGCTGCCGGCGGCGTAGTTACGCACGACACATTCGACCGGGATCATGTCGAGTTTTTTCACTAGGCATTCGTTGTCGCCCAGCAGTTTGTCGAATTGAGTCGGCACGCCGGCTGCTTCGAGTTTCTGCATGATGAAGGCGTTGAACTTGTTGTTCACCATGCCTTTGCGGTCGAGCTGCTCGATACGCTTGCCGTCGAACGCCGAGGTGTCGTTGCGAAACAGCAGGATCAAGCGGTCAGCGTCATCGGTCTTGTAAACCGATTTGGCTTTGCCGCGGTAGAGTTCTTCACGTTTTTCCATGATGGGCTCCGCTTGCTAAGTAGGTGGGCTAGGCGATGTGTCGCCAGTCGAGCCCTGAATCTTGATCGGCCAGTTGCAGCCAGTCCGGGTCGCACCCGAGGGTGTCGACAAAACATTGCCGGGCCAGCTGCGGCAGGTTGTTCTTGCTGCTCAGATGGGCCAGGACCAGGTGTTGCAGGCCTTGCCAGCCCAACTCGGCCACCAGGAATGCCGCCTGATGGTTGTTCAAATGTCCCAATTCACCGCCCACCCGCTGCTTGAGAAAGTACGGGTAGTGACCGCGAGCCAGCATGTCACGGCAATGGTTGGCCTCGATCATTAACGCATCGAGGTCCCGATAGCCGTCCAGCACCTTGTTGCAGTATGAGCCCAGGTCGGTCAACAGGCCGAAACGCCGCTGACCGTCGCTGAAAACATACTGCGTCGGCTCCTGTGCATCATGGGCCACGGCAATGACGCCGATGCTCAGAGGGCCGATTTGCAGTTGCTCGCCGCCAGCCAGAAAGCCTGCGGGTTCAATCGGTTTGCGCATCCCGCGCAGGGTCCCGCGACTGAGGTAGACAGGCAGATTGTAACGCCGAGACAGCAAACCCACGCCATGCACGTGATCGGCATGTTCGTGGGTCACAAGTATCGCGCTCAACTGCGCAGGGTTTACCCCAAGGCGCAGCAGGCGTTTTTCGGTTTCCCGCAAGGAGAAACCACAATCCACCAGCACATACGTGTCATCGCTGGCTACCAGCGTGCCGTTCCCTTGGCTACCGCTGCCGAGAACGGCAAAACGCATGCGATCAGCCCAGGTTGTCCTGAATCACGGTCAACACTTTGCGCGCCACGTCTGCTGGCGCCACGGTGTTGATGTTTTTCTCGACGGTAACTTGTACGTTCTCGCCGACCTTGCTCAGGCGAACCTGATAACGCTCGGCGCGGGCTTCAACTTCTTCTTTGTTCGGCTTGCTGCCGAACAGGCTACCGAAGAAACCTGGTTGCTCATCCTTCTTCTCGGCCTTTTCGGCGAGGTTGATGTAGTACAGGCCCAGGCTGCGGTTGATGTCTTCAACACGCCATTCGCCCTGTTCCAGCGCACGACCGACGCTCGACCAGGCACGATCCAGGTCGGTACCGACGTTGAGCACCGGGTTGCCGCTGCCATCCTCGGTCAGGCTGACACGGCTTGGCGTATCGTAATCACGCGAGGCCAGCATGGAGACCGAACCGCCCTTCTCCGAAGTGCGGCTCATGCTCGCGAGCATGTCGTCGACCAATGCTGCATCCAGGCCGGTGTTGACCGAACGATTGGTGAAGTCGACGTTGGCGGTGCTGCCGGCAGGACGCTCGGCGCTGACCACATAGACTTCACTGGTGTTGCGCTGCACGCCTGGCTCGATACGCACCCGTACGCGGGTTTCGCTGTCGGCGCCGACACCGGCTGCGCTCAGGCGCTTGGCCATGGCTGCGGACAGTTCGTCGGAATGCTGCCAGGTAGTCGTGAACTCACCGGTTTGCGGGCGCTGTTCGTCCAAACGGAAACCGTTGTCCTGGAAGAACTGCACGGCCACTGGCCAGACTTCGGCCGGTGGGTTCTGAGCCATGATCCAACGCGAATCGCCGCTCTTCTGCAAGGAGTAGGCGCTGATATCAGCCGCTGCCGACAGCGGCTGCGGACGAGGCACGACATATTCGCCCTTGGCTGTATCGTCAGCCACATTGCGCGGGATCGGCAACAGTGGATCCAGACGCTTGGAGGTGCTGACGTTTGGTGGCAGTTGCATCGGTGCAGTCTGTTGCGCTTCCAGGTAATCGCTACCACGGTCACGGAAGTAACCTTCCGGGCCCCAGATCCATCCGCAGCCACTGGTGCTGGAGATAATCAAGGCAAGTGCGGAAAGTCCGGCCATTCGCTTCATGCGTAGTACTTCCTCAATTAAACCAGGACGCCGGACTGGCGCATGGCCTGCCGCAGCGGTTCGTGACAGGCAGCACTGAGCCAGGTGAGCGGCAGACGGATACCGTCCGGCATCAGGCCCATTTCATGCAGCGCCCATTTCACGGGGATAGGGTTGGATTCGATAAACAGGGTTTTATTGAGCGGCATCAGCTTTTCGTGGATCGCCCGGGCTTTGACGGCATCACCGGCCATCGCAGCGGCGCACAGCTCGCTCATGGCGCGCGGTGCAACGTTGGCGGTCACCGAAATGTTGCCCTTGCCACCGAGCAGCATCAGCTCGACCGCGGTCGCATCGTCACCGGAGTAGACCAGGAAGTCGCTGCTCACGCCGGCCAGGATGTCCTTGGCGCGCTGCAGGTCGCCCGTGGCTTCCTTGATGCCGATGATGTTCTTCACGGTCGACAGGCGGATTACCGTCTCGGCCTGCATGTCGCACGCGGTACGACCCGGCACATTGTAAAGAATCTGCGGGATATCGACCGCTTCGGCGATGGCGCGGAAGTGCAGGTACAGGCCTTCTTGCGTCGGCTTGTTGTAATAAGGGGTTACCAGCAGGCACGCGTCGGCGCCAGCGTTCTTCGCATTGGTCGTCAGTTCGATCGCTTCACGCGTCGAATTGGCGCCCGTACCGGCGATCACCGGAATACGCCCTGCAACCTGGGCAACCACGCGACGAATCACTTCGATGTGCTCGTTCACGTCCAGCGTGGCCGACTCACCCGTAGTGCCGACCGCCACGATGGCGTTGGTGCCCTCTTGCAGGTGGAAGTCCACCAGTTTGCTCAGGCTGTCCCAGTCGAGACGACCCTGTGCATCCATGGGTGTGACCAGTGCCACCATACTGCCCGCAATCATGCAACCGCTCCTGCCGGAAAAAGAGAGCGGTAATGGTACTGGCGCCAAGATGCTTGTACAAGCGAAGTACTGCGCTGCCGCCATTCCCCTTGGCGCTGCTTTTCGCTACCCTTCAGACTTTGATCGGTACTGATAAGCTCGTACGCCGGGTTCCAGCCTCCATTTTCGGCATCACAAGCCCCGATCCAGCGTTGCCACCCCTCGCTCTTGCCACACTGGAGCACGTTGCAACCTTCGGCTGGGGGTTTGTGAATTCGCATCCGCAGGCTCGTCCCCGGTAAAAAAGCCCATAAACAGTATCGACCGCTCATCGCTTTAGGAATGCTGCATGTCCACCCCCACAGTTCGCGAACAATTCCTTGTCATCAGTGCCCTCGGCGCCAACCCCATGGAGCTGACTAACGTCCTGTGCCGCGCCAGCCATGAAAACCGCTGCGCCGTGGTCACCTCTCGCCTGACGCGTCATGGCGAATGCAGCGCGCTGATCCTCGAGATCTCCGGCAGCTGGGACGCCCTGGCGCGCCTCGAAGGCAGTCTGCCGGTGCTGGCCAAACGGCATGCTTTCACTGTCAACGTGGTGCGCAGCGCAGCCCTGGAGAACCGTCCCCAGGCCCTGCCGTACGTCGCCTACGTCAGCTCAGCCTACCGCCCGGACATTATCAACGAGCTGTGCCAGTTCTTCATGGACCACAACGTCGAGCTGGAGAACCTGACCTGCGACACCTATCAGGCTCCGCAGACCGGCGGCACCATGCTCAACGCCACATTCACCGTGACCCTGCCGGCCGGCACCCAGATCAGCTGGCTGCGTGACCAGTTCCTGGATTTCGCCGACGCCATGAACCTGGACGCACTGATTGAACCGTGGCGCCCACAAAACCCAATGTAAGGAAGCTTTCATGGCCGTAGCCATCGACCAACCGGTTGCCGACTTCGAAGCACCCGCCACCAGCGGGCAGACCGTCAGCCTCGCGGCCCTCAAAGGCAAGCAAGTGGTGATTTACTTCTACCCGAAGGACAGCACGCCGGGCTGCACCACCGAAGGCCAGGGTTTTCGCGACCAGTACGCGGCGTTCAAGGCGGCCAACACCGAGGTGTTCGGCCTATCTCGCGACAGCCTGAAGTCTCACGAAAACTTCAAGTGCAAGCAGGAGTTCCCCTTCGAGCTGATCAGCGACAAGGACGAAGCCATCTGTCAGCTGTTCGACGTGATCAAGCTTAAAAAGCTCTACGGCAAGGAATATATGGGTGTTGATCGCAGCACGTTCCTGATCGACAAGGATGGCGTGCTGCGTCAGGAATGGCGCGGCGTGAAGGTGCCGGGGCATGTGGATGCGGTTTTGGCGGCTGCTCAGGCGCTGAACAAGGCCTGATTTTTTGGGCGTCTATTCGGACGCCTTCGCGGGAAAGCCCGCTTCCACTGGGATGGTATGAACCCTGTGGGAGCGGGGCTTGCCCGCGAAGAGACCCTCAAGTCGACGATCAAAGCAGCGGTGCCACCTCCGGCTCCTTGCGCGGCCAGGCATCCAGCACGGCTTTGAACAGCGTTGCCAGGGGAATCGCAAAGAATACGCCCCAGAAGCCCCACAACCCGCCAAACAGCAGCACCGCGCAGATGATCGCCACCGGGTGCAAGTTGACCGCTTCCGAGAACAGCAGCGGCACCAGCACGTTACCGTCCAGCGTCTGAATAATCCCGTAGACCGCCATCAAATAGATGAACTGATCGCTCCAGCCCCATTGGAACAGTGCAATCAGCAGCACCGGCACGGTCACCACCACCGCCCCGACATAGGGCACCACTACCGACACACCCACCAACAACGCCAGCAGCGCAGCATAGTTGAGCCCCAGCGCCACGAAAGCGATGTAGGTCACGCCCCCGCAAATGAAGATTTCGATGACCTTGCCGCGAATGTAATTGGCAATCTGCCGGTTCATTTCCTGAGCGACCCGGGTGATCAGCGCTCGCTCCCGCGGCAGGTAACCGCGCACCCACTGGCCGATCATTTCCCGGTCCTTGAGGAAGAAGAACACCAGGATCGGCACCAGCACCAGGTAGATCATGATGTTCACCAGCAGCGGCAAGCTCGACAACGAGAACGTCAGCGCCCACTGGCCGAATTTACCGATCTCGCCCCGCGCCACTTCGATTGCCTGTAGCACTTGCTCGTCCGACACCAGATGCGGATAACGCTCGGGCAGCAGCAATAGCAGTGATTGCCACTTGGCGAGCATGCCGGGCAATTCGTTGAACAGCGTGATCAACTGATGCCAGAGCAATGGCACCACGACGATGATGAATACCAGCAGCCCCCCCATGAACAACGCGAAGACCAGCCCCACCGCCGCGGCACCCGGCAGGCGCAGACGCTCAAGGATCACCACCAACCCCTGCATCAAATACGCCAGCACCATCCCGGCCAGCACTGGCGCAAGCATCCCACCCAGAGTGAGAACGGCGGTAAATGCCAGAAACAGCAGCACCGCCAGCACCACGGCCTCTTCATCCGAGAAATAACGCTGAATCCAGTCGCGTAACACTTTGAACATCAATAATCCTTAGGAACGAACGCAGCAGGTTTCAGGCTTTTTTCAACCAATAGCGGTAGACGCCCGCCTCATCTTCTTCACGAAGCAGCGTATGACCGGCCAATCGGGCAAAGGTGCGAAAATCGCGCTGAGAGCCCGCATCCGTGGCAATCACCTTGAGCACCGCTCCACTGGCCAGTCGGTTGAGTTCCATCTTGGCCTTGAGCAACGGCAGCGGACAATTCAGACCGCTGGCGTCCAGCTCGGCGTCGTGGGTTACAGCGTCAGTCATCGAATCACTCCTGGGCAGGGGTTAAGCCGCTTAGAATATCTGGTCCCAAGCGTAGTGTCCGGCTACAGTAAGGTCTTTGTCGACTAAGGCTTTGTGCATGACTTTTTTGCGCCCTACCCTGCTGACGCTCGCTTGCCTGCTCGCCTCACCGGGCTTCGCCGACGACTTGCCGTCACTCGGTGACGCCAGTTCTGCCATCGTCTCGCCGCAACAGGAATACCAACTGGGCCGTGCGTGGCTGGCGATGCTGCGCAGCCAGGTGTCGCAACTCAACGATCCGCAACTCAAGGATTACGTCGAGTCGAGCGTCTACCGACTGGTGGAGACCAGCCAGGTCAATGACCGACGCCTGGAGTTCATCCTGATCAACAGCCCACAGCTCAACGCTTTCGCTGCGCCGGGCGGGATCGTCGGCGTCAACGGGGGCTTGTTCCTCAACGCCCAGACCGAAGGCGAATATGCCTCGGTCCTGGCCCACGAACTGGCCCACTTGTCGCAGCGTCACTTCGCCCGTGGTGTCGAAGCCTCGCAACGCATGCAAGTTCCTATGATGGCTGCATTGCTGGCCGGGATCGTGATTGCCGCTGCCGGCGCAGGCGATGCCGGGATCGCAACCATTGCCGGCACCCAGGCGGCGGCGATGCAGGAACAACGACGGTTCTCGCGCCAGAACGAACAGGAAGCCGACCGTATCGGCATCATGAATCTGGAGAAGGCCGGTTACGATCCGCGCTCGATGCCGACCATGTTCGAACGGCTGATGCGCCAGTACCGCTACGATGCCAAGCCGCCGGAATTCCTGCTGACTCACCCGGTGACCGAATCGCGTATCGCCGACACCCGCAACCGTGCCGAACAGGCCAAACCGGGCGGTATCGAAGACAGCATGCGTTATCAGCTGATTCGTGCACGCGTGCAGCTGATCTATGAAGAAACCCCAGGCTTGGGTGCCAAGCGCTTCCGCGCCCAACTCGATGAAAACCCGAAAAACGACGTCGCGCGCTATGGCCTGGCAATCGCCCAGATCAAGGGCGGCCAGCTGAATGAAGCTCGCGAGAACCTCAAGCAGCTGCTGGCCAAATCGCCGAACGAGATCATCTACAACCTGGCGCAGGTCGATCTGGACATCACCAATAATCGTCTGCCCGATGCTCAGTCACGGGTTGACCGGATGCTGACTCAGTATCCGGGCAACTACCCGCTGAATCAGGTGCGTGTTGACCTGCTGCTCAAGCAGAATCGAGCAGCCGATGCGGAAAAGGCGCTGGAGAACCTGCTCAAGACCCGTCCCGAAGATCCGGACGTCTGGTACCTGGTGGCCGAGACTCGTGGTCTGTCTGGCAACATCATCGGCCTGCATCAGGCTCGTGCAGAGTACTTCGCACTAGTCGGCGATTATCGCCAGGCGATCCAGCAACTGGACTTCGCCAAGCGCAAGGCGGGCAGCAACTTCCCGCTGTCATCGCGGATAGACGCACGGCAACGCGAGCTGATGGAACAGGAACGCATGATCAAGGACATGATGGGCTGACTGCTTCAGGGACAAAATTCAGATACAAAAAAAACCGCCTCTTTCGAGGCGGTTTTTTATTCAGCCGACAACCGGTTTATTCAGCCAGTTTGAAGGTGATGAAGCTGGCGCGCCCCTGGCGCAGAACCCGCATCGACACCGAGCGGTTCTTCGGCAACGCCTTGGCAATCTCGGTGAACTCCTTCGTGGAGCCGATCGCCTGGTTGTTCAGGTGAGTGATCACATCACCAGGCTGCAAGCCGATCAGAGCAGCAGGACCGTCCTGCACGTCCTTGATTACCACACCACCTTTAAGGTCGTAGGCTTTCTTCTGCTCATCGGTCAATTCGGCCACGGAAACACCCAGGCGATTGCTGCTGCGCTCTGCGCCAGATTTAGGCTGGGCGTCCAGCTCTTTGCCTTCTTCAGGGATAGCGCCGACGGTCAGCTCGACATTCTTGCGTTTGCCTTCGCGGATCACCTCAAGATTGGCTTTCGAGCCGGCCTTCAGCGCACCCACCAAGTGCGGCAGATCGGCGGACATGACGATCGGTTGACCGTTCATGCTCAGGATCACGTCGCCCACTTGCAGGCCCCCCTTGGCAGCCGGACCGTCATCCTGGATCTGAGCCACCAACGCACCGGCCGGTTTCTCAAGACCGAACGACTCGGCCAGATCCTTGCTCACTTCCTGGATCACCACACCCAACCAGCCACGGCTGACTTTACCGCCGCTTTTCAGCTGATTGGAAACGTCCATCGCCACATCGATAGGGATCGCGAACGACACGCCCATGAAGCCGCCAGAGCGGGTGTAGATCTGCGAGTTGATGCCGACCACTTCACCGGCCAGGTTGAACAGCGGACCACCGGAATTACCCGGGTTGATCGGCACGTCGGTCTGGATGAACGGAACATAGTTTTCGTTCGGCAGGCTGCGACCGATGGCACTGACGATGCCTTGGGTCACTGTGTGATCAAAGCCGAACGGCGAGCCGATGGCCACGACCCACTGACCGGCTTTCAGGTCCTGCGATTTGCCGAGCTTCAGAACCGGCAGGTTCTTGCCTTCGATTTTCAGCAAGGCGACGTCGGAACGCGGATCGGTACCGATCAACTTGGCTTTCAACTCACTGCGATCGGCGAGGCGCACGAGAATCTCATCGGCATCGGCGATCACATGGTTGTTTGTCAGGATGTAGCCGTCAGACGAAATGATGAAACCCGACCCCAGGGACTGCGCTTCGCGCTGGCGATCGCCACGAGGTGAGCGTGGCTGCTGTGGCATACCACGCTCAAAGAACTCACGCAGCATCGGCGGCAAGCCTTCAAGGTCAGGCATTTGCTCGCTGGACACTTTGCGTTCCGGCAACTTCTGGGTAGTACTGATATTCACCACCGCGGGCGAGGCCTGCTCGACCAGTTGCGTGAAGTCAGGCAAGTCGGCCGCTTGCGCAGTGACCGCCTGACCGAGCACCAGCACGGTGGCAAAAATGGAGAGATAAGACTTCAAGCGTGGTATCGACATACGGCTCCCGTTACGACGAGCATGGTTAAGCGATATGGAGCAAGGAACACCGGAAACGATACGCCGGTATCTTTGTTCCGGGAACAACAAACAAGGCCAGAGCCGAGGGGCTCTGACCTATAAAAAATTTTCGGGATATTTGCAAATGAAAATGCTCGGCAAAACATTTCGAAGCCTCAGCGACGGGGCAGCTATTGCCGACCTCCCGCACCCTACAGCCCCAATTGACGAGCATGGCTGATCAGCTCACTGCTTGTTGGTAGCCGCGGCATCGTTGCGCATGGACAGCGCAATCCGTTCGGCGGTGCCTATCGGTATTTCACCGACCACGGTCACCATTATTTCGCCTTGCGGAGTGGTCAAGCGACGGGACACAGCGACTGTTGGCCCCAGTTGGGTACGGGTGTCGGTGACTGTTGCCCCATTCAATGGCTCAAGGAACACCGAGAATCGGGCCAGACCGTCGTCGAACATCAAACTGTTGACCTGGACTTTGGTATCCGGATCCTTGTGAGAGGTACTGCTGGTCAGTTCGAAACCTGGCGGCAACCAGTCCGAATGCCAGACCTGCGCAGTCTTGACGGCGGACGCCTTGTCACTATCCAGGTTAATGGGCTTGCACTCGGAACCTGCCTGCAAATCGCTGTCGGAAGGCACCTCGGCAGTATCCAGCCGGGTGAACTGGAACCGTTCCAGCAGTTGCCCTTTGTCATTGAGCAACAATGACTTCAACGGCAAGCCTGTTTCCTTGTCCAGATGCAGCTCAAAACCATAGCGGTGCTGATCGCGAGGCGTCAACGAGACGATCACCGCCGAACGCCCGGCCACGCGCGACTTGCCGATGACGGCAAGGTCATACCAATTCTTTAGCTTTTGTGGATCGAGTGCACGAGCAGCGGAGTTGGGTGAGTCCCCCAGCCCTGCTATCAGGGTGCCGCTGACGCATTGAGTATGCCCATCAATGCGCACGACTTCCTGGGCCGAACCGTCGAGCTGAAGTAAACGCTCTTGGACTTTGCCATCCTGGACGCGATGCCAGATGTTATGGGTAGAAAAACTACCGTTACGCTCGTAGACGAAAGTACCGTGAAAGCTCTGCGTTTGCTCCGCCTGTCCCAGACGCTTCAGCCAGTCCTGGGCTTCATCGGCGTGGGCTGGAACAATAAACCAGCCACTGAGCAGAAGCGTAAGTAGAGGTATGGCGCGCATGATCCTCCTTAACGGTTTTCCAGGCTTGCTGCACGAGCGTAAGGCAGAGCGCTCTCAGTACCTTTCAGTGCAGCCTGTTGAGCATGTTGGCGCAAGTAACCTGGCAGACGCTGATCGTGCCAGCCTGGCTGACCTTGCAATACGCCGTTGGCCATAGGGCCAGTGGCATCCGAACTCTCATTGTAGCCTGCCAATACAGCGGGGCCCTTGACCTGAGGAGTGGTCAGACCTGGCTGATTAGAATGCTGAGCCAGTTCGACACCTGCGATCTCGTCCTGGTTGTACAGACGTACACCTGCCAGCACGGCAATGGTCACCGAAGCAGCGACTGCCAAACGACCCAGGCTGCGCCATGGACCGCGGGAGGCTTTTGCCGGTACGGCTTCGTCAGCCAGCGCAGCAGAGACTGCCGCAGCGATGTCCAGACGAGGAAGCAGCAGGTCCTTATGCATGACCGCCCGAGCGATCTGGTAACGAGCCCAGGTATCGCGGGTTTCAACATCGTCAAAGGCATTCAATACCCGACGCAATTCCAGTTCGTCCGCTTCGTTATCCATCACTGCGGACAGCGATTCCTGCAGGGCTTCACGACTCATGGCGTTCCTCTCTTGGCTGTCGCCGCTGTCTCAGTTTTCCTGCAACAACGGCTGCAGGGCTTTATCGATGGCCTCCCGGGCGCGGAAAATCCGGGAGCGCACGGTACCCACCGGACACTGCATGACGCTGGCAATGTCCTCGTAACTCAGACCATCGAATTCACGTAAAGTTAAAGCCGTACGCAAATCTTCTGGCAGTTGCTGAATGGTTCGATGGACGGTGCCTTCGATCTCATCCCGCAGCAATGCACGTTCTGGCGACTCGAGATCCTTGAGGCCATGATCGCCATCGTAGAACTCTGCATCCTCGGAACTGACATCGCTATCCGGCGGCCGACGGCCGCGTGAAACCAGATAGTTTTTCGCCGTGTTGATGGCGATACGGTAAAGCCACGTATAAAACGCGCTGTCTCCGCGAAAATTACCAAGTGCACGGTATGCCTTGATAAAGGCTTCCTGTGCGACATCCTGGGCTTCATGGGTGTCGTGCACGAAACGCACGATCAACCCGAGAATTTTGTGCTGGTATTTCAGCACTAGCAGATCGAAAGCTCGCTTGTCGCCGCGTTGAACGCGCTCGACCAGCTGCTGATCCTCTTCCTGGGTTAGCATGAACACTCCTCGATAAGCTCGAAGGAGGCTTGCATTACTGAACGACCAGACTTGCAAACATAGACTCGGGCTTTTCGCAAAAGTTCTCCCCCTTCAAGCAAGTTTCCTGCGGGCTCTGATTTGGCACGCACGAAAAACGCAGCGCGGGAAACCCAGGCTGCGCGAATAATCTTGTCATCGGATTCGTCAGCAAGGACCTAACCGCAAGTCCCGCACCGAAACCGACACTGTTCCTTGTTTCAGGCAACCTTCTATTGATCTTGAGCCTTTGGCAAAAGTTCCATATTTATAGCCGCCTGACACCGACATTGTGCAACCGTGAAGCGAAAAAGACTGTTAAATCCACGATACAGTCGCCTTGTCGCCAAAGCATGCAAAAAAACTTCCGACGAAGCGTCCAGTCTTTTCCGTCACAGTAGTTTCACAATGCCATGTGGGCTCGACTATTGTGCCGCTCCCCCCCTCTATATACTAGAGGGCTGTGCGGTTGTCTGACCTCGCCTGTCCAGATGTCCAGCGCCACCCCGAACCGGGTCGCTTTGAGCGGAATCCTGAAATGAGCCAACAGTTTCAACACGATGTACTGGTAATTGGCAGCGGTGCTGCCGGCTTGAGCCTTGCACTGACCTTGCCCGGTCATTTGCGCATCGCGGTATTGAGCAAAGGCGACCTCGCCAATGGCTCGACCTTCTGGGCCCAGGGAGGTGTCGCCGCCGTCCTGGATGACACCGATACTGTCGAGTCCCACGTCGACGATACCCTCAACGCCGGGGGTGGCCTGTGCCATGAAGACGCCGTGCGCTTTACCGTCGAGCACAGCAGAGAAGCGATTCAATGGCTGATCGACCAAGGCGTACCCTTTACCCGTGACGAACAATCCGGCACCGAAGACGGCGGTTTCGAGTTTCACCTGACCCGCGAAGGCGGTCACAGCCATCGACGCATCATCCACGCCGCCGATGCGACGGGTGCGGCGATCTTCAGAACCCTGCTCGATCAGGCCATACAGCGGCCCAACATCGAGCTGCTGGAACAGCGGGTCGCGATCGATCTGATCACCGAAAAGCGCCTGGGCCTTGAAGGCGACCGCTGCCTCGGCGCCTACGTCCTCAACCGCAGCACGGGTGAAGTCGACACTTACGGTGCGCGCTTCGTGATCCTTGCGTCGGGCGGCGCGGCGAAGGTCTACCTCTATACCAGCAACCCTGATGGCGCCTGCGGTGATGGCATCGCCATGGCCTGGCGTTCAGGCTGCCGGGTGGCGAACCTGGAGTTCAACCAGTTCCACCCGACCTGCCTTTATCACCCGCAAGCCAAGAGTTTCCTGATCACCGAAGCCCTGCGCGGCGAAGGCGGACACTTGAAGCTGCCCAACGGCGAACGCTTCATGCAGCGCTTCGATCCACGGGCCGAACTGGCACCACGGGACATCGTCGCCCGCGCCATCGACCATGAGATGAAGCGCCTGGGTATCGACTGCGTTTACCTGGATATCAGCCACAAGCCTGAAGACTTCATCAAGACGCACTTCCCGACGGTCTATGAGCGCTGCCTGGAATTCTCCATCGACATCACCAAACAACCGATTCCGGTGGTGCCGGCGGCGCACTACACCTGCGGCGGCGTGATGGTCGATCAGCGGGGCCGCACCGACGTGCCGGGCCTGTATGCGATTGGTGAAACCAGCTTCACCGGCCTGCATGGCGCCAACCGCATGGCCAGCAACTCGCTGCTGGAGTGTTTCGTTTATGCCCGTTCGGCGGCGGCGGACATTCTTGAGCAGTTGCCAGAGGTGTCGATTCCGACCGCCCTGCCCGTCTGGGATGCCAGCCAGGTCACCGACTCTGACGAAGACGTGATCATCGCGCACAACTGGGACGAACTGCGGCGATTCATGTGGGACTATGTGGGCATCGTGCGCACCAACAAACGCCTGCAACGAGCCCAGCACCGAGTGCAGTTGTTGCTGGACGAAATCGACGAGTTCTACAGCAACTATAAAGTGAGCCGAGACCTGATCGAGCTGAGGAACCTGGCTCAGGTAGCAGACCTGATGATCCGGTCGGCCATGGAACGCAAGGAAAGTCGCGGCCTGCATTACACCCTCGACTACCCGAACCTGCTGCCGGTCGCCCTGGACACTATTCTGGTGCCGCCCACCTACGCCGACTGAACTTGAGCCGAACCCGCAGGCGTCGGTGCACATCCGCCGCCTGCGAATCCCGCGGCACGCATATCGCCCTGATGCCTCGCTCGCCCCGCAGGCGAAAGCGCAGCACCACAACCAACGGCAGCGCCAGGCTGTCCGGCCGTAGCTGTACGGGTTGCCAACCTTGCGCCTCACTCCACAACTGCCAACCATCGGCATCGCGACGCAAGCCGCGAAAGGCCTGTGGGTGTGTCAGCAGAATCTGTCGCGGCAATACCCACATGCTGTGAGCCACGCACAACGCTACGCCGAGCAGATTGGCCCAGAGTGGTATCGAGAGAAGAAACAGCGAACCCAACGCGAACAGCTGGGCGAGAAGATAAGCCGCCAGCAACTGCCGTGAGGCATGCCAGCGGCATTCGAACGCATTACTTGGGCTGGACACGATCCAGGATCATGCGAACCATGCGCTGCAGCTCCGGATCTTCCGATTCGGCGCGCTCCATGAACCAGCCGAACATGTCCTGATCCTCGCACTCCAGCAGGCGGACATACAGCGCGCGATCTACCTCGTTCAGATTCGCGTAAACCTCTTTCACGAACGGCACCAGAAGCACGTCAAGTTCCAGCATGCCGCGACGGCTGTGCCAAAAGAGGCGGTTCAGTTCAACGTTATCGACCATGGAGCGCTCCTCAAATAGGCCGCAAGTATACAGCCCCGAGGCGAGTCGAACAGTCGGCTTTGGTCGGCACTGACGATCCTTTGTGAACTACCCATTTCAAGGGCGCCCCCTTATGATGTCCCTCAGACTCTTTACCCTGCGATGACCCATGGCCGATTCTGCTTTTTTCTGCACCCTGTCTCACGAAGGCGTTCTCGCGGTACGCGGCTCGGATGCCAGCAAATTCCTGCAAGGCCAATTGACTTGCAACCTCAATTACCTGAGCGACACCCAGGCCAGCCTTGGCGCGCGTTGCACGCAGAAAGGCCGGATGCAGTCGAGTTTCCGCATTCTGCTGGAAGGCGACGGTGTGCTCATGGCGATGGCCAGCGAGCTGCTGGAGCCGCAATTGGCGGACCTGAAAAAGTACGCGGTGTTCTCCAAATCGAAACTGACCGACGAAAGTGCCGGCTGGGTTCGTTTTGGCCTTGAGCATGGCGATGCGGCACTGGCCAGCCTGGGCCTGGCGCTACCGGCAGGCACCGACAGCGTCGTGCGCAATGACGGCCTGATCGCCCTTCGCGTCTCGCCTGAGCGCGCTGAACTCTGGGTGAACGCCGATCAAGCCGACACCATCAAGGGCAAGCTGTCCGTCCTGCTGGCCGAAGGCGAACTGAATCAATGGCTGCTGGGCCAGATCCGCGCTGGGATCGGCCAGGTCATGCCAAGCACCCGCGAGCTATTCATCCCGCAGATGCTCAATCTGCAAGCCGTCGGCGGCGTGAGCTTCAAGAAGGGTTGCTACACTGGCCAGGAAATCGTTGCGCGCATGCAATACCTGGGCAAACTCAAGCGTCGTCTGTATCGCTTGCAACTGGAAGGTAGTGAACTGCCTGAACCCGGCACGCCACTGTTCTCCCCGACTCACGGCAGTTCGATTGGTGAAGTGGTGATCGCTGCTCGCACCGAGCAGAACATTGAACTCCTGGCCGTGCTGCAAGCCGAAGCTGCAGAAGATGGCAACCTGCACCTTGGCGCACTCGAAGGCCCGGGCCTGCACTTGCTCGACCTGCCTTACCAACTGGATCGTGATCGCGAAATCCAGCGTTAACAGCAGCACTTGTCGCAATACCCTAGAGAAAAGAAATGAGTGAGCTGGCGGATAAGGTCCAACAGGATTTGGTTGAGGCCATCGATAATGATGACCTGGTTCTGCCAACATTACCGGAAGTGGCCCTGCAGATTCGCAAGGCCGCCGAAGACCCGGAAATCAGTGTCAGCACCCTGAGCAAAGTGATCGGCCGCGATACCGCGCTGTCGGCGCGGCTGATCAAAGTGGTCAATAGCCCGTTGCTGCGCGCGACCCAGGAAGTGACTGACTTGCACACGGCCATCACCCGGCTGGGTGTCAATTACAGCAGCAACTTGGCCATCGGCCTGGTGATGGAGCAGATTTTCAATGCCCGTTCCGAAGTGGTGGAACAGAAAATGCGCGAGGTCTGGCGCAAAAGCCTGGAAATCGCCGGCGTCAGCTATGCGTTGTGCCGCAGCTACACACAACTCAAGCCTGATCAAGCGGCGCTCGGCGGGCTGGTGCATCAGATTGGCGTGCTGCCGATCCTGACCTACGCCGAAGATCACTATGAATTGCTGTCAGACCCGGTCAGCCTCAACCATGTGATCGAACGCATCCATCCGCTGCTCGGCGATAAATTGCTCAGGGTCTGGGATTTTCCGGAAATGCTGGTGCAATTGCCGGGGCTGTATCTGGATTTCAAGCGGCAATCGGCGCGGGTCGACTATGTCGATCTGGTGCAAGTGGCCAGCCTGTATTGCCACAAGGACACCGATCATCCCCTGGCCCGTATCGACCCGTTCAGTGTGCCGGCCTTCAAGAAGCTGGGAATCGATCCGGAGAACGAGGCGATGTACAAGGATCTGGAAGAGTCGCGGTCGATGTTTTACTGATTTCTGTAGCGAGGGGGCTTGCCCCCATTGGACTGCGCAGCAGTCCCTTCTTGGGGCCGCTTCGCAGCCCAACGGGAGCAAGCTCCCTCGCCACAACAAGCCTCTTTCCACAGGTGTGAGTGTGTTCACTCCCCCGCAATAAAACTTACCCGCACTTTCAGCCCCGCCAATTCGCCATCGTGCAGGCTGATCTGCGCCAGATGGGCGCGGCAGATCTCGCCGACAATCGCCAGCCCCAATCCCGACCCAGCCACCTGCTGATTGCGCCGGTAAAAACGCTCGAACACCCGCTCCCGTTCCTCAAGGGGAATTCCCGGACCATCGTCCTCGACCTCCAGCACCGCCGGCGCCGTGACCCGCAGAATCACATTGCCACCCGGTGGCGTGTGGGCCAGTGCGTTGTCCACCAGATTGCTCAACAGCTCGTTCAGCAGCGTCGGCTCACCACGCATCCACACCGGCTCGTCAGCTTCCAACGCCAGTGCCACGCCACGTGCATGAGCCAGCGGCGCCATGGCCATGCCCAGTTCACGGGCCAACTGACTGAGGTCGAGCAATTGCGCACCGCCCTCGGCGATGGCCCGGGCGCCATTCTCGACCCGTGCCAGCGAGAGCAATTGATTGGCCAGATGGGTCAGGCGATCCGTACCCTGGGCGGCCGTTTCCAGGGTGCTGCGCCAGATTTCGGGTTCGCTCGAGCGTAAGCCCAGTTCGAGACGTGCCTTGAGCGCCGCCAGCGGCGTGCGCAGTTCATGGGCGGCATCGGCGATGAATTGCGCCTGGCGCTCGAACTGCCCGCGCAAACGCTCGGTAAAGTGATTGAGCGCGCGCACCAGCGGCCCCAGCTCGTGCTGCACTTCCACCAGCGGCAAGGGCCGCAAGTCATCGGGTTGACGCTCTTCCACCGCGTTGCGCAAGCGCTCCAGTGGACGCAGCGCCGCACTGACCGCAAACCACACCAGCAACAACGCACCGATCGCCAGCATGCCCAGCCGCAATAAGGTGTCGGCCATCAGGCTGCGCGCCATGCGGACCCGCGCCTCATCGGTTTCCGCCACGCGGATTTCCGCCATGCCGTTCATGTTCGGTTCGCTGACCGCTTTGAGCAGGCTGACCACCCGCACGTTCTGCCCTTGATAAGTGGCATTGTAGAAACGCGCCAGTGCCGGATAGTCATCGGTGCGCGGCGTTCCCGGTGGCGGTGCCGGCAGGTTTTCGTAGCCCGAAATCAGCTTCTGATTGATATCGTTGACCAGGTAAAAAATCCGCCCGGCGCTGTCGTAGGCGAACGTGTCGAGAGCCACGTAAGGCACGTTGGCGCTGAGGCTGCCGTCGCGCTGGGACAGGCCGGCGGCGATGGTCCGCGCCGAGGCCAGCAAGGTCCGGTCATACGCGGTGTCGGCGGCTTCGCGACCGTTCCAGTACGCACTCAAACCACTGGCGATCATCAACACCACCAGCAGCAGCGCGAGGTTCCACAGCAACCGCCAACGCAGGCTGCTGAGCTTATGCATCGCGGCTTTCCAGCAAATAGCCAAGGCCACGGAAGGTCACGATGGCCACCGGTTGGCCGTCGAGTTTTTTGCGCAAGCGGTGGACGTAGATCTCGATGGCATCGGGACTGGCCTCCTCGTCCAGGCCGAAGACCTGAGCCGCCAATTGCTCCTTGCTCATCACCCGGCCGGGACGGGCGATCAGGGCTTCGAGCACTGCCTGCTCGCGGGAGGTCAGGGTCAGCAATTCTTCGCCGAGGGTGAAGCGCCGGGTGTCCAGGTCATAGGCCAGCACGCCACAGCGCTGCTGGCGTTCACCGCCGAGCACACTGCGGCGCAGCAAGGCTTTGACCCGGGCCTCGAGTTCGGTCAGTTCGAAAGGTTTGGCCAGGTAATCGTCAGCCCCCAGGTTCAGGCCATGGACCCGATCCTTGACGTCGCTGCGGGCGGTCAGCATCAGCACCGGCAGGTTCTTGCCCCGGGCCCGCAAGCGCGCCAGCACTTCGAAACCGTCCATGCGCGGCAGGCCGACATCGAGGATCGCCATGGCGTATTCCTCGCTGCTCAAGGCCAGGTCGGCCGCCACACCGTCGTGCAGCACATCCACGGTCAGCCCGGTGCTCTTGAGCGCCTGGGCGACACTTTCAGCAAGCTGCAGATGGTCTTCGACGAGCAGAACACGCATGGATCTTTACCTCATTCAGGGATGGTCGACGCCATTCTTTGGCGCGGAGTTTACAGCCGCATCCGTCGCTGTGAAGCCCGAAAACCGTGAAAGTCAGCTGAAAGGTTAGCGAAAGGTAAGCCGGTTAGAGTCCAGCCACGGACAGTTTCGACTGCCGTCGCTACCGCACATAGCGTACGAAAAACGCCTCGAAGCGTTTTCGCCAAATAAGAACAATAAACGGAGTATGTCACCATGCTGTCCATGCAGCTTCAGGCTCGCCCGCCTGTTCGTTTTTCCCGCCTCAGCCAGACCGCCCTTGTCAGCGCCGCCGCCCTCGCCGGCTTTTCGCCGTTGAGCCAGGCTGCCTTCTTCGAAGACAGTAAGGCAACCTTCGAAACCCGCAACATGTATTTCAACCGCGACTTTCGCGACGGCACCAGCGCCCAGCAATCCAAGCGGGACGAATGGGCCCAGGGGTTCATGCTCAATCTGCAATCGGGTTACACCGACGGCACCGTGGGGTTCGGTGTCGATGCACTGGGCATGCTGGGGGTAAAACTCGATTCGAGTCCGGACCGCACCGGTACCGGCCTGCTACCAACCCATGACGACGGGCGCGCGGCGGACGAGTATTCCAAGCTCGGCCTGACCGGCAAAGTGAAGATCTCCGCCACGGAACTGAAAATCGGCAGCCTGATTCCGGAACTGCCGATTCTCAAGCCCAACGACGGCCGCATTCTGCCGCAGACCTTTGAAGGCGGGATGCTGACCTCCAAAGAGATCAAGAACCTGACCTTCACCGGCGGCCGCCTGGAGAAAGCCAAGGACCGCGACAGCACCGACTTCGAAGACATCGCCCTCAACAACAAGAACAGCCGCTTCGCCGGCACCGTGGCCGGCAAGCATTTTGACTTTGGCGGCGTGGACTACAAGTTCACCGACAAGATCACTGGCAGCTACCACTTCGCTCAACTCGATGAAGTCTACAACCAGCACTTCCTCGGTGTTGTCGCTTCGCAACCGTTCGGCCCCGGTACTTTCGGTACCGATCTGCGATTTGCAATCAGTGACGACGAGGGCGCGGCCCGTGGCGGCAAAATCGACAACAAATCCCTGAACGGGCTGGTGAGCTACGCCTTGAACGGGCATAAACTCAGCGCCGGCTATCAGCACATGTCTGGCGACAGTGCCTTCCCCTACGTCGATGGCAGCGATCCGTACCTGGTCAACTTCGTGCAGATCAACGACTTTGCCGGCGCCGAAGAACACTCCTGGCAGGCACGTTACGACTACGACTTCGCCAAACTCGGCATTCCCGGCCTGAGCTTCATGAGCCGTTACGTGAGCGGTGACAATATCAAGCTCAAGAACGGCGACGAAGGCAAAGAGTGGGAACGCAACACCGAGATCAAATACGTCGTACAAAGTGGCGCCCTGAAGGACGTTGCCGTACGCCTGCGTAATGCCACCTACCGTTCCAATTACTCCGCTCGCGATGCCGATGAAGTGCGTCTGCTGGTGAGCTATAGCGTTGCCCTTTGGTAATTCAGTACGTCCATAACAAAAACTTAAGGAGACTTGAATGAACCTATCACTGCGTAAAGTTGCTCTGGCCACCGGCATCATGCTGTTCGCCGGCCAATTGCTGGCCGAACCCAAACGCCCGGAATGCATCGCCCCGGCCTCGCCGGGCGGCGGTTTCGACCTCACCTGCAAACTGGCGCAAAGCGCGCTGGTCAACGAAAAACTGCTGACCAAACCGATGCGTGTGACCTACATGCCCGGCGGTGTCGGCGCCGTGGCGTACAACGCGGTGGTCGCACAGCGCCCGGCCGATGCCGGTACGCTGGTGGCCTGGTCCAGCGGCTCGCTGCTGAACCTGGCGCAAGGCAAATTCGGGCGTTTCGATGAAAGCGCCGTGCGCTGGCTGGCGGCCGTTGGCACCAGTTATGGCGCCATCGCGGTGAAAAGCGATTCGCCTTACAAGACCTTGGACGATCTGGTCAAAGCCCTGAAGAAAGATCCGAGCTCCGTAGTGATCGGTTCCGGCGGCACCGTCGGCAGCCAGGACTGGATGCAAACCGCCCTGATCGCCAAGGCCGCCGGCATCAACCCGCGCGACCTGCGTTACGTCGCCCTCGAAGGCGGCGGTGAAATCGCCACCGCCCTGCTCGGCGGCCACATCCAGGTTGGCAGCACCGACATCTCCGACTCCATGCCACACATCCTGAGCGGTGACATGCGTCTGCTGGCGGTGTTCTCCGAGAAGCGTCTGGACGAGCCGGAAATGAAAGACATTCCGACCGCTAAAGAGCAAGGCTACAACATCGTCTGGCCGGTGGTTCGCGGCTTCTACCTCGGGCCAAAAGTCAGCGACGAAGACTACGCCTGGTGGAAAAACGCCTTCGACAAACTGCTGGCCTCCGAGGACTTCGCCAAGCTGCGCGATCAGCGTGAACTGTTCCCGTTCGCCATGACCGGCCCGGAGCTCGACACCTACGTGAAGAAGCAGGTCGCGGACTACAAAGTGCTGGCCAAAGAGTTCGGCCTGATCCAGTGATCGCCTCTGTCTAGCGGCTGCGGCCCCGGTTCTCGGGGTCGTGGCCCAGGAGTTCCCCATGCTCATACAACGCATTTTTGCTTCGGTGCTGTTGCTGGCCTGTGTCGGCCTGGCGCTGATGGCGTGGCCGTATCAAGCGGCTTTTTCCTACGAACCAGTCGGGCCTCGCGCCTTCCCCCTGCTGATGCTCGGCCTGATGGGCCTGGCCTTGCTGTACATGGTATTTCGGCCGGCGCCGATCGTGCACAGCGATGACGACCCGAAACTGGACCGCGAAACCCTGATCAAGATCGGCATCTGCGTGGCGCTGTTGCTGGTGTTCGCCGGGGCCTTCGAACCTCTTGGCTTCATCGTCGCCAGCATTCTGATCGGGGTCCCGATGGCACGCCTGTATGGCGGCCGCTGGCTGCCCAGCGCGGTGATCATCAGCCTGATGGCCATCGGTCTTTATCTGCTGTTCGACAAGTTGATGGACGTGCCACTGCCGTTGGGCGTGCTCGACGTTCTGGAGAACTGATATGGATACTCTTGGCTATTTGGGTCAGGGCTTCGGCGTTGCGCTGAGCCCGTACAACCTGGTGACCGCATTGTGCGGCACCCTGATCGGCACCGTCGTCGGCCTGCTGCCGGGGCTGGGTCCGATCAACGGCGTGGCGTTGCTGATTCCGATCGCGTTCGCCCTCGGCCTGCCACCGGAGTCGGCGTTGATCCTGCTGGCGGCGGTGTACCTGGGTTGCGAATACGGCGGCCGGATCAGCTCCATCCTGCTGAACATTCCGGGCGAAGCCTCCACCGTCATGACCACCCTCGACGGTTACCCGATGGCCCGCAAGGGTCTGGCCGGTGTAGCGCTGTCGCTGTCGGCGTGGAGTTCGTTCATCGGTGCCTTCATCGCGACTTGCGGCATGGTGCTGTTCGCCCCGTTGCTGGCGAAATGGGCGATTGCCTTCGGACCGGCGGAGTATTTCGTACTGATGGTGTTTGCGATTGTCTGTCTCGGCGGCATGGCCGGCGACCGACCGCTGAAGACCTTCATTGCAGCGTTGATCGGTCTTTTTCTGTCGAGCGTCGGCATCGATGCCAACAGCGGCGTATACCGTTTCACCGGGGATAACATTCATCTGACCGACGGCATTCAGTTCGTCGTGCTGGTATTGGGCCTGTTCTCCATCAGCGAAATCCTCTTGCTGCTGGAAAAAACCCACCGTGGCCAGGAAGCGGTGAAAGCCACCGGGCGCATGATGTTCAACTTCAAGGAAGCTTCGGCGGTGTTCGTGGTGAACGTCCGTTGCGGTTTGCTGGGCTTCATCATGGGCGTATTGCCGGGTGCCGGCGCTACGCTGGCCAGCGCTGTGGCCTACATGACCGAGAAACGTATCGCCGGTGCCAAGGGCACTTTCGGACAAGGCGACATGCGTGGCCTCGCGGCTCCGGAAACCGCCATCGGCGGCGCAGCCTGCGGTGCCCTGGTGCCGATGCTGACCCTCGGTGTTCCGGGCTCGGGGACCACGGCGGTGATGATCGGCGCATTGTCGCTGTACAACATCACCCCGGGTCCACTGTTGTTCCAGCAGCAGCCAGACATCGTCTGGGGCCTGATCGCGTCGTTGTTCGTCGCCAACGTGATGCTGGTGATCCTCAACATCCCGATGATCCGCATCTTCACCCGCATCCTCGCCGTGCCGAACTGGGCACTGGTGCCAGTGATCGCGATCATCACCGGGATCGGCGTCTATGCCGTACACGCCACCACCTTCGACCTGTTCCTGATGATCGGCATCGGCATCTTCGGCTACATCTTGCGCAAGCTGGACTTTCCGTTGTCGCCGGTACTGCTGGGCTTCATCCTCGGTGGTCTGATGGAACAGAACCTGCGTCGCGCGCTGTCTATTTCCAACGGTGCACTGGAAATCCTCTGGTCGAGCCCGATCACGTTCGGTTGCTGGGTGCTGACTGCAATCATGTTGCTGATGCCGCTGCTGCGCATCTGGCGCAAACGTTCGGTCGCCCGGCGCGCTATCGCCGATGTCTGATCGAACACCCTTCAAAGCCTGGTGGGGTACACCGCTGGTCGGTCTGCTGGGCGGTTACCTCGCCAGCCAGATCGGCTGGCCTCTACCGTGGATGGTCGGCTCGTTACTGGCGATCATCCTCGTGCGCTGCCTGACACCCTGGCAATTGGCGGAAATCCCTGGCGGGCGCAAGTGCGGCCAGTGGGTTGTCGGCATCGGCATCGGCCTGCACTTCACCCCGGTGGTGATGGAGCAGGTGCTGAGCCACTTCGGTCTGATCTTCTTCGGTGCGTTGGTCACCAGCCTGTCCGCGGTGGTCGGGGTCTGGTTGATGCGGCGTACCGGCGAAGATCGCGCCACGGCGTTCTTTTCCAGCATGCCTGGCGGCTCGGGGGAGATGGTCAACCTCGGCGCCCGTAACGGCGCGGTGCTCAGTCGCGTCGCGGCGGGGCAAAGCTTGAGGGTGCTGGTGGTGGTGTTGTGTGTGCCGGCGGCGTTCAAGTATCTGTTGGGCGACGGTGCGCCGGCCTTGCATGCTGCAACCGTCAACTGGTGGTGGCTGGCCCTTCTGTTCCCGGCGGGCGCCCTGGCCGCCTGGATTTGGGAGCGCCTGCGGCAACCCAACCCCTGGCTGTTCGGGCCGTTGCTGGTAAGTGCGACAGTGAGCATTGGTTGGGACCTGCACATCGGCCTGCCCAACGGCGGCAGTCAGATCGGCCAGTGGCTGATCGGCAGCGGGTTGGGCTGCCACTTCAATCGACAGTTCTTCCGACGGGCGCCGTCCTTCATGGGCCGGACCCTGATCGGCACGGTCTTGACCATGTTGATCGCCACACTGGCGGCGCTGGGTTTGAGTGTATTGACCCATCTGGATCTGCGTTCGCTGACGCTGGGCATGATGCCCGGCGGGATCGCCGAGATGAGTTTGACGGCTGAGACCCTGCAATTGTCGGTGCCGCTGGTGACGGCGATGCAGGTGATGCGGCTGTTATTCGTGTTGTTTTTGGCGGAGCCGTTGTTCAGGTATTGGAACCGGGAGCCGGATTCTCCCTGATATGAGTCCTGTGGCGAGGGGGCCTGTCGGAACGCCGCATCGCCCCGTTCGGCTGCGAAGCAGTCGTAAAATCTGAGGACTTCGGTGTGGTTGGTTTTGGGGCCGCTGCGCGACCCAACGGGGGCAAGCCCCCTCGCCACAATCTTCACACCGGCGGCAACCGCCACTCGATCGGCGTCTCGCCATTCTGTTCCAGAAACTTGTTCGCCCGACTGAAATGCCCGCACCCGAGGAAGCCGCGATAAGCCGACAGCGGCGACGGGTGAACCGACGTCAATACCAAATGCTTGGTGGCGTCGATGAGTTTCTGCTTGCTCTGGGCATGCGCGCCCCACAGCAGGAACACCAGATGCGGCTGGTGCTCACTGACCACTTCGATAATCCGGTCGGTAAAGTGCTGCCACCCCTTGCCCGCGTGGGCGTTGGCATTCGCCCGCTCCACGGTCATGGTGGTATTGAGCATCAACACGCCCTGCTCCGCCCAACTCTGCAGGTAGCCATGGTTGGGGATGTCGATGTTCAGGTCGCGTTTCAACTCTTTATAGATGTTCACCAGCGACGGCGGCGCCGGTACACCCGGTTGCACCGAGAAGCACAGCCCATGGGCCTGACCCGGGCCGTGGTAGGGATCCTGCCCGAGGATGACCACCTTGACCTTGTCCAGCGGCGTGGAATTGAGCGCATTGAAAATCAACGGTCCCGGCGGATAGATCTCCTTGCCCGCCGCGCGCTCCTGTTGCAGGAATGTGCGCAACTCTGCCATGTAAGGCTGGTCGAATTCGGCACGGAGGGCCTCCTTCCAGCTCGGTTCGAGTTTGATACGGTCATCAGCAGTCATGGTTACATCCGGCAAAAACAATGGGGCGAACCCTAGGAAAGCCCATCACGCTTGTCAATTGATCTGACGCAGATCCGGCATTTTCCTATAGAGCGATCATACTGAACGCTCAAATTCCCGATCGAGGTCATGATGAATCTGCACTTCGAAGAACTCACCGGCACCGACGGCGCACGCATCGGCATCGCCAGCCTGGATGCCGAAAAGTCCCTCAACGCCCTCTCCTTGCCGATGATCAACGCCTTGCGCGATCAACTGGACGCCTGGGCCAAGGAACCACAGATCGTTTGTGTACTGCTGCGCGGCAATGGCGACAAGGCCTTTTGCGCCGGCGGTGAAGTGCGCAGTCTGGTGGAAGCGTGTCGCGCCCATCCCGGGGAAGTACCGCCGCTGGCTGCGCACTTCTTCGCGGCAGAATATCGCCTCGACTTCAAGTTGCACACCTACCCGAAACCGTTGATCTGCTGGGGTCATGGTTACGTGTTGGGTGGCGGCATGGGGCTGCTGCAAGGGGCGGGCATTCGGGTTGTCACGCCGAGCAGCCGATTGGCGATGCCGGAGATCAGTATCGGTTTGTACCCGGACGTCGGCGCCAGCTGGTTTCTGTCGCGGTTGCCCGGCAAGCTCGGGTTGTTTCTCGGCCTGACCGGCGCCCGGATGAACGGTCGCGATGCAATCGATCTGGACCTCGCGGATCGCTTTTTGCTCGATCAACAACAGCAAGACCTGATCGAAGGTTTGCTGCAATTGAACTGGCAGGAACAGACCGCCATGCAACTCAACAGCCTGCTCAAGGCCTTGCAACAAGAAGCGCTCGTAAAAATGCCCGAAGCGCAGTGGCTGCCGCGACGCCAGCAGATCGACGAGTTGCTGGATGTCAGCGACGTTCGTTGTGCCTGGAAGGCCATCAGTGCGCTACGCGTTCATAAAGACCCGCTGCTCAGTCGTGCGGCCTGCACCATGATTGAAGGCTCGCCCCTGACCGCTCATCTGGTGTGGGAACAGATCGCCCGCGCCCGGCACCTGTCGCTGGCTCAAGTCTTTCAGATGGAATACACCATGAGCCTCAATTGCTGCCGTCATCCGGAATTCAGCGAGGGCGTGCGTGCGCGGTTGATCGACAAAGACCAGAAACCTCACTGGCACTGGCCGGATATCAACACGGTGCCGGAGGCGGCGGTGGAAGCGCATTTTCACAAGGTTTGGGAAGGTCGGCACCCTCTGGCCGATCTGTCGGAATACTGAAATCCGGGCACAAAAAAAGCGGCGCTTCATGCGCCGCTTTTTATTGAGGAATTAGCGACGGCCGCCTCGGCCATCGTTATCGCCATGATCGCCTCTTCCGCCACGGTGATCCCGCCCACTGTGGCCACGAGAATCATCGTTCCAGTTACCGCGACTATGGCCGCCCCAACCGTCGCGACGACCATCCCAACCACCGCGGTCATGACGGTCCCATCCGCGATTCTGATTACCGCGGTAGTCGTAATAGCGCGGCGCCGGTTGATAAACCCGCGGCTGGTAGTAATAACGTGGCGATGGCTGGTAATACCGTGCAGGCGGTGAGTAATACCTGCGCGGAGCTGTGTAGTAACCACCATCGGAGTAGTAAGACCCGCCACCGGAGTAATACGGCGCTGGGGACGTGTAGACATCCGAGCGGTAGTAGCTGTCGCCATCGGAATAGGGCACGCACGCACCAAGAAGCAATCCCGATAGAACGATCAGCAGAATTTGGTGGAGCTGTTTTCGACAGAGCATGGCGGCCTCCTGGACCGCGAGTGAGCCACACCAGCGACGCTGGCAGGCGACAGTCAATTGTTCGGCGACTGTCGAAAGATCAGACAGTGAAATCGGGATCTGGTGCGTTTCTGTAACACGCCGAAACAAGTAGCCGATGAAAGGTTTTTCATCCTGCCCAAAAGAAAACGGCGCCTGCGTAAGCCGGAGGCGCCGTTGTATTCATGAGTTGATTAGTGGTGCCCGCGACCGTATCCACCGCGGTAATAACGGGGTCCGTGTCCACCGTAGTAATAATAGCGATAGCCACCGTAAACACGCGGGCCGTAATAGCCGCCGTAATAGTAAGGTGAGTAATAGCCGGGGTAGTAATAAGGTGCCGGATAAACATCGGCAGGACCTACGTAGTAGTAGCACCCGGATAGACCCAAACCCAAAAACACACTGAGCAATATTTGGCGGAGCTTTTTCTGACAGAACATGGAGGCCTCCTGAAAGACCTGCAACGGCAGTCGAGTCACACCTGTTTTGACTTTAAAACAGGCTCCGAGTGCCTGATCGCATCGACCTTCAGATCAGCGGCTAGCCGTCCTTCTACGGTGCATGCCCATGCGCAGCGCACCATGACAAGGCAAAGCGCCCTGCCCCATTGATCTCCTCCGCCCTTCCATGCCCCCAGCCAGAGCGCTCAAGTCAACTTGGCACGGCTCTCGCTTAACCAAAGACGTGCAGGAGTCATCACAGGTTCGCGGCACCACAATTTGCAATGGCTGACTAGGGTTCCGGCTCGCAATCGCGAGTGACTGGTCCGAGAGTTGGCGACCTCCAGTTGAGGTTACACGGCGGGACAAAAGCCCGGGAGACAAGCCACCGTTCGCGGTGCCGCTGCCTTCCTGTCCGCCCTTGATCAACTGGAGAACCATCCCATGTCTCGACTTCGTTTACCCACCCTGCTCGCCGCTGCTTTTGCAGCCCTCGTGAGTGTCTCGTCCCAGGCCGCGCAGAAAGACCATTTCAGCGTCTGCTGGACTATCTACGCCGGCTGGATGCCCTGGGAATATGCCGGCAGCCAGGGCATCGTCGACAAATGGGCGAAAAAGTACGGCATCAAGATTGATGTGGTGCAGCTCAACGACTACGTCGAATCCATCAACCAATACACCGCCGGCCAGTTCGACGGCTGCACCATGACCAACATGGACGCGCTGACCATTCCGGCGGCCGGTGGCGTCGACAGCACGGCGCTGATCGTCAGCGACTTCTCCAACGGCAACGACGGCATTGTGCTTAAAGGTGAAGGCAAGAAAGTCGCTGACCTCAAAGGCATGGACGTCAATCTGGTGGAGCTGTCCGTGTCCCACTATCTATTGGCCCGTGCTCTGGATTCGGTAGACCTCACCGAGAAGGACCTGAAAGTGGTCAACACCTCCGACGCCGACATCTCCGCCGCGTTCAACACTGAACAGGTCAACGCCGTCACCACCTGGAACCCGATGCTCTCGGACATCAAGGCCAAGCCTGCGGTGACCGAAGTGTTCAATTCCAGCCAGATCCCCGGCGAAATCATGGACATGATGGTGGTCAACAGCGCCACCCTCAAAGACAACCCGGCTCTGGGCAAAGCCCTGACCGGTGCCTGGTTCGAAGTGGTCGCGTTGATGAACGCGAAAAACGCCACCAGCCAGGCCGCCCTCGAACATATGGCCAAAGCTTCGGGTACCGACCTGGCCGGTTTCCAGGCGCAACTCGACACCACCAAACTGTTCGCCACGCCCAAAGAAGCCCTGGCGTTCTCCACCAGCAAGCAACTGCCCGACACCATGCGCAAGGTCGCCGAGTTCTCGTTCCAACACGGCTTGCTGGGTGAAGGCGCCAAAGACACCAGCGCCATCGGCATGGCCTTCGCCAATGGCGTGACCAGCGGCGATAAAGGCAACCTCAAGCTGCGCTTCGACCCGACTTACGTGCAGATGGCCGCCGACGCCAAGCTCTAAGACAGGAGGAGCTGGCCATGCGCCTGATCAATCGCCACCCGGATCGCCCGAGTCGCCTGCTGTTGGTGATCCTGCCGTTCGCCCTGGTGCTGTTCGCCTACTTCATGGGCTCGGCCGAACGGCTGATGGACAACCCCAACGACAAACTGCTGCCCAGTGCCGTGCAGATGACCGACGCGGTGAAACGCCTGGCCTTCACCGCCGACACCCGCACCGGTGAATACCTGCTCTGGCAAGACACCGCCTCCAGTCTGCGGCGGTTGGCCATCGGCCTCGGCATCAGTGCGCTGGCCGGGCTGTGCCTGGGCATCGCCGCCGGTACGCTGCCGCTGTTTGGTGCGCCGTTGTCGCCCGTGCTGACGGTGCTGTCGATGGTGCCGCCGTTGGCGATCCTGCCAATTCTGTTCATCGTGTTCGGGTTGGGGGAGTTGTCGAAAGTGATGCTGATCGTGATCGGCATCACCCCATGCCTGGCCCGTGACCTGGAACAGCGCGCCCGGGAAATTCCTGTGGAATTGCTGATCAAGGCGCAGACCCTCGGTGCTTCCACCTGGACTCTGATGCTGCGTGTGGTGCTGCCGCAATTGCTGCCGCGCCTGCTGATCTCGTTGCGACTGATGCTCGGCTCGGCGTGGTTGTTTTTGATCGCCGCCGAAGCCATCGCCTCCACGGACGGTTTGGGTTACCGGATCTTCCTGGTGCGCCGCTACCTGGCGATGGACGTGATTTTGCCCTACGTGGTGTGGATCACCCTGCTCGCCTGGCTGATGGACTGGGGCCTCAAGCGCCTGACCCAACGGGCCTTTCCCTGGCACCAAGGTGCCTCCAAATGAGTTATGAAGGGGCGCGGGCATGAGCTTCATCACAGTGAAAAACGTCTGGCAGCAATACGCCGATCAGGTGGTGCTTGAAGGGCTGAACCTGAGCGTCAACGAAGGTGAGTTCTGCACCTTGGTCGGCGCGTCGGGTTGCGGCAAATCGACCTTCCTGCGGCTATTGCTCGGCCAGGAACGCGCCAGTCGCGGCGAGATTCTGTTGGACGGTCAGGCATTGGCTGGCGAACCGGATTCGAGCCGTGGCGTGGTGTTCCAGCGCTACTCGGTGTTCCCGCACCTGACCGTGCTGGACAACGTCGCCCTCGGCCTCGAACTGCCGCGCTCGCCATTACTGGGGCGGTTGTTCGGCAGCACTAAAAAAGAGGCACGCGATCATGCCTCGGTGTTGCTGCACAAAGTCGGCCTCGGCCATTCGCTGGACAAGTATCCGGCGCAACTCTCCGGTGGCATGCAGCAACGGCTGGCGATTGCCCAGGCATTGATCATGAAGCCGCGGGTCTTGCTCCTCGACGAACCGTTCGGCGCCCTCGATCCGGGCATCCGCAAAGACATGCACAGCCTGCTGCTGGAGCTGTGGCGCGAGACGCAACTGACGGTGTTCATGGTCACCCACGACCTGTCCGAAGGTTTCAGTCTCGGCACCCGTTTGCTGGTATTCGACAAGGTCCGCGTCGACCCGCACGCCCCCGGCGCCTATGGCGCACGCATCACCTACGACATCCCTTTGAACAGCGACCGCCGCGCCAACCGCGCCGCCGTCGACGCCCTGCCAGCTCAGTTGGCAGGCACGCTTCGTATCGCTTAGAGGAATCTGCACATGACTGATTCGACCCAACTGTTCCCGCCGTTCGCCGAAGAAATGCTCCCCGGCGGCGGCCATCGTTCATTCGTTCTGAAACGCGGCCAATTACTGCGCCTGACCGACCTGCGCGGCGGTGCCAACGTCAGCCTGACGCTGCTCAACGCCAACGAAAAAACCGAACGCCTGAACCTGCCCGACAGCCTCAAATGCCAACACACCGCCAAGCTCACCACCGGCCATTGCCTGTACTCGGACATGGGCCGCGTGCTGGCGGCGATCACTGCCGACACCTGTGGCTGGAGCGACAGCCTCGGCGGCGTGCTCTGCGCTGAAGAAGTCGCACAAAAATATGGCCAGGGTCGCTATCAGGAACTGCGCAACGGCTTCTTCCGCAACGGCACCGACAACTTGTTGGTGGAGCTGGGCAAGTGGGGGCTGGGCCTGTCCGACCTGCTGATGACGCTCAACCTGTTCAGCCGGGTGAACGTCGATGAGGCTGGCCGTTTCCACTTCGTCGAAGGCAATTCCAAGGCCGGTGATTACATCGAGTTATACGCGCCGATGGACACCCTGGTGGTACTCACCGCGTTGCAACACCCGATGGATCCGTCGCCGGAATATGCACCGAAACCGCTGAAGCTGAGCTGGATGAACGCTGATGCCAGCGTCGCCGAACACTGCCGCACCTCGCGCCCGGAAAACGAGCGCGGCTTCATCAACACCGACCGTCTGTTCGCCTGAGGATCGCTGCCATGTCACTCGCTATCGCCACCGCCCACAAGCAACCAGAAACAGCGGTCTACCGCGCCACCATCCCGGCCGGCGAACCCTGGCTGATGGAGGTCAAGGCCGGCCAGACCCTGCGTATTCTCGACCTGGAAGGCAATCAGGCGGTCGACACTCTGTTCTACAGCCTTGCCAATCCCAGGGAACGCTATGACGTGCAACGCACGTTGCGTCGGCAGAACAGCGTCTACCTGAGCACCGGCAGCGTGCTCTATTCCAACCTCGGCAAGCCAATGCTGACCATCGTCGAAGACACCTGCGGGCGTCACGACACCCTCGGCGGTGCCTGCGCGCAAGAGAGCAACACCGTGCGTTACGCCCTGGAAAAACGCTACATGCACAGCTGCCGCGACAACTACCTGCGCGCCTGCGCCCACGACGGGCGCCTGGGCAAGGGCGACATCGGGCCGAACATCAATTTCTTCATGAATGTGCCGGTGACGGCCGATGGCGGGCTGACGTTTGAAGACGGGATTTCAGCGCCCGGCAAATACGTCGACCTGCGCGCCGAGATGGACGTGATCGTGCTGATCTCCAACTGCCCGCAACTGAACAACCCGTGCAACGCCTACAACCCCACGCCTGCGGAGCTTTTGGTATGGAACTGAAACTTGCGCGTTTGCGGCGGTGGTTGTTTGCCCTGTGTCAGGCCCGCTCCGGCCAGTGCCTCAAAAAGTAAAAACACCACAAATACCAATGTAGGAGCGGTGGTGTTTTGAAGTGAATTGATTCTGCCGTCGGGGACGACCCCGGCGCTCATCGAAAAACTGCGGGACGGCCCGCATCCCAGGTCGAAGCTGATGCGCTATCGCCTCCAGGGGTTATGCCATGTTCGAAAAAGTCCTCATCGCCAACCGTGGCGCCATTGCCTGCCGCATTCTGCGGACCCTGCGAGAGTTGCAGGTCAAGGGCATCGCCGTTTATTCCGAAGCCGACGCCGCCAGCCGGCATATCCTGCAAGCCGATGAAGCTCACAGCCTGGGCGAAGGCGCGGCGGCCGGCACTTACCTTGCCGTGGACAAAATCCTCGCCATCGCCAAATCCACCGGCGCTACGGCGATCCATCCCGGCTACGGATTCCTCTCGGAAAACGCCGCGTTCGCCGAGGCCTGCGAAGCAGCCGATATCGCCTTCATCGGCCCCACGCCTGAGCAACTGCGCGTGTTTGGCCTCAAACACACCGCCCGCGCTCTGGCCAAACAACACGGCGTGCCGATGCTCGAAGGCACCGAACTGCTCGACAGCCTTGACGCAGCATTGATCGCTGGCGAACAGGTCGGCTACCCGGTGATGCTCAAAAGCACCGCCGGCGGTGGCGGCATCGGTATGCGCGTGTGCCGCAGCGCCGCCGAATTGGGCGAATCCTTCGAAGCGGTCAAACGCCTCGGGCAGAACAACTTCAGCGACGCCGGCGTGTTCATCGAGAAGTACATCCAGCGCGCGCGACATCTGGAAGTGCAGGTGTTCGGCGACGGCCAGGGCGAGGTGATTGCCCTCGGCGTGCGCGACTGTTCGGTGCAGCGGCGCAACCAGAAAGTCCTTGAAGAAACCCCGGCGCCCAACCTGCCCGACGGCATGGCCGAAGCGCTCTGCCTTGCTGCAATCAAACTCGCCAAGGCAGTGAACTACCGCAGCGCCGGCACCGTGGAGTTTGTCTTCGACAGTGACGCCCAGCGTTTCTATTTTCTTGAAGTGAACACCCGTTTGCAGGTGGAGCACGGTGTCACCGAGCAAGTGTGGGGCGTGGATCTGGTGCGCTGGATGGTGGGACTGGCGGCCGGAGATTTACCGCCATTGAACGCATTGAGCCAAGGCTTGAAAGCCGACGGCCACGCGATCCAGGCAAGGCTCTACGCCGAAGATCCGGGGCGCGATTTTCAACCGAGCCCCGGCCTGCTGACGGCGGTAAGTTTCCCCGTCGCCGATGGCAAACACCTGCGCATCGACACGTGGGTCGAGGCCGGTTGCGAGATCCCGCCGTACTTCGACCCGATGATTGCCAAGGTCATCCGCTGGGCGCCGACTCGCGAAGAGGCCCGCGCTGATCTGCTCCAAACCTTGGGCGACAGCCTGCTGTACGGTGTGGAAACCAACCGCGATTACCTGCGACAGATTCTGCTCGATGTGCCCTTTGCCAGCGGCCAGCCATGGACCCGTTGTCTGGAAGCGCTGGTCTACCAGGCCAACACCTTCGAGGTGATCAGCGCCGGCACCCAGACCAGCGTTCAGGACTATCCGGGGCGTCTCGGTTACTGGGCGGTGGGTGTGCCGCCGTCGGGGCCGATGGACAGTCGTGCATTGCGTTTGGGTAATCTTTTACTGGGTAACGATGAAGGCGCAGCGGCCCTGGAAATCACCATGAGCGGGCCGATGCTGCGCTTCAATTGTGATGCGGTTGTGGCGGTGACCGGTGCGCAGATTCCATTGACGCTGAACGGTGAAGCGGCACCGATGAACACCGCGCTGCTGATTCCGGCCGGGGCCACAGTGCATCTCGGCACAATCGCCGGTGCAGGCGCTCGCAGCTATCTGTGCCTGCGCGGCGGCCTGCAAGTGCCGGATTACCTGGGCAGCAAAAGTACCTTCACCCTCGGTCAGTTCGGTGGCCATGGCGGTCGTGCGTTGCGTGCCGGGGACGTGTTGCATGTGCCAGCCTTGATCGACCGTAGCGCGGGTGTTCAATTGCCTGATGAACAGGTCACCGAGTTGCCGGCCGTGCGGCAAATCAGGGTGATCTACGGCCCCCATGGCGCACCGGAATACTTCACCGAACACTACATCGGCACCTTCTTCACCACTCAATGGGAAGTGCATTTCAACTCGAGCCGCACCGGTGTGCGACTGATCGGGCCGAAGCCGGAATGGGTACGGGCCGACGGTGGCGAAGCCGGGTTGCATCCCTCGAATATTCACGACAATCCGTACGCCATTGGCGCGGTGGATTTCACCGGTGATATGCCGGTAATCCTCGGTCCCGATGGTCCGAGCCTCGGTGGGTTTGTCTGCCCGGTGACGGTGATCGAAGCGGATCTTTGGCAGCTCGGGCAACTGAAGGCTGGAGACAAGGTGCAGTTTTTGCCGATCGATCTGAAAACCGCTCGCTCTCTGGCAATGCAGAACCATTGTGGCGAGGGGGCTTGTCGGAACGCCGCATCGCCCCGTTCGACTGCGAAGCAGTCGCCAATCAGTCAACTCGATACATCTGATGCTGCGCGATTGCAGGTATTGGGGGCGCTTCGCGACCCAACGGGGGCAAGCCCCCTCGCCACAGGTAATGTGTTCCCACAGGGGGTTGTGTCGCCTGTGGTGCTGGATATCGGGCAGGACGATACGCGGCTGGTTGCACGCCTTTCGGGCGACACGCATTTGCTGCTGGAAATCGGCGCACCGGAACTGGACCTGGTCCTGCGCTTCCGCGCCCACGCGCTGATGCAGGCATTGGAAGGCAAACGCCTGCACGGGGTAATCGACCTGACGCCGGGCATCCGTTCGCTGCAAGTGCATTACCAACCGGAGCAACTGCCGCTCGCCGATCTGCTGGGCATCGTCGCCGGTGAGTGGGACGCTGTGTGCGCCGCCAAAGACTTGCAGGTTCCCTCGCGCATCGTGCACCTGCCGCTGTCCTGGGATGACCCGGCTTGCCAGTTGGCCATCGAGAAATACATGACCACCGTGCGCAAGGACGCCCCATGGTGCCCGAGCAATCTGGAGTTCATCCGGCGCATCAACGACCTGCCGAACCTCGACGAAGTGCAGCGCACGGTGTTCGACGCCCGCTATCTGGTGATGGGGCTGGGCGATGTCTACCTCGGCGCTCCGGTCGCCACCCCGCTCGACCCACGGCATCGCCTGGTGACGACCAAGTACAACCCGGCCCGCACCTGGACCGCCGAAAACTCGGTGGGCATCGGTGGCGCCTATATGTGCGTATACGGCATGGAAGGCCCCGGTGGTTATCAATTCGTCGGCCGGACCTTGCAGATGTGGAATCGCTACCGCGAGGTCGCCGCGTTCGATGGCAAACCGTGGCTGCTACGGTTCTTCGATCAAATCCGCTTCTACCCGGTAAGCGCCGACGAACTGCTGCGCATTCGACGGGATTTCCCGCTCGGGCGCTTCGCTCTGAACATCGAGCACAGTCAGTTGAACCTGGCGGATTACCAGGCGTTTCTGGCGAAGGAAGCCAACAGCATTGCGGCGTTTCGGGATCAGCAAAAAGGTGCGTTCAACGCCGAGCGCGAGCGCTGGATTGCCAGCGGTCAGGCGCATTTCGACAGTGAAGAACCGGCGCCGCAAGTGACCGAAGAGGCACTGTTGGCCGACGGTCAGCAGAGCATCGACAGCCACATCGCCGGCAACCTCTGGCAGGTTCAGGTGGAGGTCGGCAGCCAAGTGGTCGCCGGAGATGTGCTAGTGATTCTGGAGTCGATGAAGATGGAAATCCCGCTGCTCGCGCCCATGGCCGGTGTGGTGCGCGAGATTCGTGTGCAACCGGGCTCGCCAGTGCGCGCGGGACAGCGCGTCGTGGTGCTGGAACTCGACTGAAGCCATTTCAACAAGGATCTGAACCATGAACATCAATCTGCAACTCGACGCCCTGCGCAACGCTTACCGTGACGGCCACATCACGCCTCGGCAACTGCTGCCGAGCCTGCGGGAAAAAGCCGCGGCGCTGAACCCGGACTATCACTTGTTCATCCATTTACTCAGCGCCGAGGAACTGGAACCGTACCTCGCCGCCCTCGATGGTCGTGACCCAGGCAGCCTGCCGCTGTACGGCGTGCCGTTCGCGATCAAGGACAATATCGATCTGGCGGGCATTCCGACCACCGCGGCGTGCCCGGCGTTTGCCTACGTGCCGGAGCGTTCGGCAACCATCGTCGAGCAACTGCTGGCGCTGGGCGCGATCCCGCTGGGCAAGACCAATCTCGACCAGTTCGCCACCGGCCTCAACGGCAGCCGCTCGCCGTATGGCGCTTGCCCGAACAGCGTGTTGCCGGAGTATCCGTCAGGCGGTTCCAGTGCCGGGTCTTCACTGGCGGTGGCGCTCGGCGTGGCGAGTTTCGCCCTGGGCACCGACACCGCAGGTTCCGGACGCGTACCGGCGGCGCTGAACAATCTGGTCGGTTTGAAAGCCACCAAAGGGCTGATCTCCACGGCCGGGGTGGTTCCGGCCTGTCGCACGCTCGATTGCGTCACGACCTTTACGGCCACGGCTCGGGAAGCCAGTCAGTTGTTGGCACTGACCGCTCATCTCGACCCACGGGATGAATACAGCCGCAGCAATCCGCTGTGGAATGACGGCTCGGCCTTCGGCACGCCGCGCGCGTTTCGTTTCGGTGTGCCCCGTGCGCAGGACCTGGCGTTCTTCGGCTGCCCTGAAGGCCCGTTGTTGTTTGGCGACGCCATCGACCAGCTCAAAACCATGGGCGGTGAAGCGGTCGAACTGGATTTGTCGCCCTTCCTTGAAGCGGCGCGGTTGCTCTACGAAGGGCCATGGGTGGCTGAGCGTTACAGTGTGGCCGGCAAATTGATGGAGCAAAATCCTCAAGCCGTGTTGCCAGTGATTCGTGCCGTGCTGGCCAAGGCCCCGGCGGTGACCGGCGTGCAAACCTTCCGCGCCCACTACCGGCTGCAAGTCTTGAAGGCGCTGTGCGACAGAGTATTGGAGGGCCTCGACTGCGTGCTGACGCCAACCATTGGCCGTCCGGTGACGTTGGCGGAACTTGCCGCCGAACCGGTACTGCGCAACTCGGAACTGGGCTACTACACCAACTTCATGAACCTGCTCGATTACGCTGCCGTCGCCGTGCCCAGCGGATTGATGGGCAATGGTTTGCCATGGGGCGTGACCTTGTTTGGTCGCGCGTTTACCGATCAGTATCTGTTGAGCGTGGCGGATGCCCTGCAACGTCAGCAGGGCTTGGCGTCACCCGCACCGGCCGCCATCGCGCGCAATGACCGGGCACGACTGGTGGTCTGCGGCGCGCACCTGGAGGGGCTGGCGCTGAACTGGCAACTCAAACAGCGTGGAGCGCGGCTGGTAGAAACAACTCAGAGTTCTCCCGATTATCAGCTGTATGCCTTGGCCGGCGGCCCACCGTATCGCCCCGGCATGGTCCGCGTTAAAGAGGGCGGCGTGGCGATTGCGGTGGAAGTATGGGAATTGCCGAGCAGTGAGCTGGGGTCGTTCCTCACCGGGATTCCCGCTCCACTGGGATTGGGCAAGGTGCAACTGGCGGATGGGCGTTGGGAGAGCGGGTTTATCTGTGAGCCGTATAGGTTGGACGGGGCGGTGGAAATCAGTCATTTGGGCGGGTGGCGGGCGTATTTGAAAAGCCTGGGTTGATCGCCTGATCACCGGCAAGGCTCCTTCAGGAATGTGCGAGCGTTAGCTTGCACATGGCGGCTTGCGGGACGATCATGCGCAGCTCGTGCCAAGCAAACCGGCCATTACCGAATGACCCTTTCATGAATAAGCCAGACCTCTGCCCGGCCTGCGGCGCTTCCAACGACTGCAGCCTGGCCGACCCACGAACCGTCGATCGTGCCTGCTGGTGCTACGGCGTCAGCATCGACCCGGCGGTGTTCGAAACGCTGCCGGCCGAGCTGCGTGACAAGTCCTGCCTGTGCCCGGCCTGCGCCCGGGTCGAGGCGCAGTTGCAAGCAGCCGCCTGGCCGATCACGTAACATACGCAGCCCTTTTCCCACCGATCCCTGGCCATGCGCGTTGACCGTTTCCTCAGCAACCTGCCCCGCTTCAACCGCAAGCAGGTACGCCTGTTGCTGGTGGAAAAGCGCGTCAGGGTCGACGGAACTATCGTCAGCGATCCTCACACCGAGGTGCTTGAGTTCAGCCGCGTGGAAGTCGACGACGAAGTGCTGCAGGTCGGTAAACCGGCCCGCTACTTCATGCTGCACAAACCGCCCGGCTGCGTCAGCGCCACCCGCGACCCGCAACACCCGACGGTGCTCGACCTGATCCATGAAGCGGACAAGGATGACCTGCACATCGCCGGTCGCCTGGACTTCAACACCACTGGCCTGATGCTGATCACCAACGACGGCACCTGGTCGCGACGCCTGACCCAGCCGCAGACCAAACTGCCCAAGGTGTACTACGTCGAGACGGAGCAGGAGATCACTGCCGACTACGCGATCACATTCGCCAAAGGCCTGTACTTCGCCTTCGAAGACCTCACAACCCAACCTGCCGAGCTGGTCTTGCTCGGGGCAAAATCGGCGCGCCTGAGCATCGTCGAGGGCCGTTATCATCAGGTAAAACGGATGTTCGGCCACTTCGACAACAAGGTGTTGCGCCTGCACCGCGAGCGCATGGGGCCGCTGCTGCTCGACGACGCGTTGAAGCCCGGCGAATACCGGCCGCTGAGCGTCGAAGAGATCCGATTGATCTAAGCCGACGACCGCTCAGCAGAAGTTGTCGAACATTTTTCGAAAGATACTTGCGCGATGACGTGACCCCTGCTTGAATCAGGACGTCGGCGCGAAATGTGACCGGCGAGTCACCAAAACTACTCTAAGAAACTTTTTGCCGGCAGAGAACCCTCAGGTTCCGCCTTCCCCCGGCAAACTGCCCGCTTATAACAATACCCGTCGACCGGCGTGCAATGGATCGACATGGGCCTTCAAAAATTCCAGGCGTATGCCTACCTGTCACAAAGCTCGTGCAATCTGATTTGCGCGCATACCCGCTTGCCAGGAGTCTTATGTCATGAGGCCAGAAATCGCTGTGCTGGATATACAGGGTCAGTATCGGGTTTACACGGAGTTCTATCGCGCAGACGCCGCAGAAAAGACCATCATTCTGGTCAACGGCTCGATGTCCACGACTGCGTCGTTTGCCCAAACCGTGAAAAACCTTTATCCGCAGTTCAATGTGGTGTGCTACGACCAGCCCTACGCGGGCAAGTCCAAGGCTCACAACCTGCATGAGAAAATGCTGACCAAGGAAATCGAAGGGCAGATCCTCCTGGAGCTGATCGACCACTTCGCCGCCGAACACGTGCTGTCGTTTTCCTTTGGTGGCGCCGCCACGCTCGTCGCCCTCGCCCACCGGCCACGGCGCATCGAAAAGGCTGTGATCAGTTCGTTCTCGCCGGTGGTCAACGAGCACATGCTCGACTACCTTCAGCGCGGTGTCGATTACCTCGGCAACCGGGACGGTGACCGCGTCGGCCACCTGGTGAACAGCACCATCGGCAAACACCTGCCTTCGCTGTTCAAGCGCTTCAACCACCGTCACGTCAGCTCATTGGCCGAACACGAATACGGGCAGATGCACTTCCACATCAGCGACGTGCTCAACAGCGACCGCAACTGCTACCTGAACGCGGCAAAGAAAATCAATGTGCCAGTGCTGTTCATGAACGGCGAATGGGACGAGTACACCGCCCCCGCCGATGCCAGGCTGTTCGCCGGCCATGTACAACACAGCACCTTCAGCACCCTTCAGGCCACCGGCCACTTCCTCGACATGGAACATAAAACTGCCTGCCAAGACAGCCGTAACGCATTGCTGGGCTTCCTGAAGCCGACGCAACACGAAAGCCGGCCGCGTTACCACTACGTCCAGGACCACCATGCATTGGCAATCTGAAACAGAGTCATCGCGAGCAAGCCCCGCCCTACTGTGTTGAACGCACTCCCGTAGGCGCGAGGCTTGCCCGCGAATGACCGCCAAGCGGTCCCTGTTTGTGTTTCACCCGACGCTAAAGCCATCGCGCATAAAGAAAAACTTCAAATCCGCGCTCACATCTGGTACAAAGTCAGCCGCTCTGAGCGGGTGTCGTATAATGGCATTACTCCAGCTTCCCAAGCTGATAACGAGGGTTCGATTCCCTTCACCCGCTCCAATGTTTTCAAGGTCTCCAGCGGTGCATGAACATGCCTGCAATCAGTTGGGGGCCGTTTTGGGGTCCGTTTCGCCCGACGTGTTCCACTTAGCTATCGATGTAGAACCTCGATATCAGTACGAGGCATTTCGTCCGATGCCGAGGCTTCCGGATGTAGCGCTGAAGCCTTCTGACTTGTAATCAGTAGGTCCCAGGTTCGACTCCTGGTACCGGCACCATACAAAACAAAGGCTCGCAGCAATGCGGGCCTTTTTTTTGGTCTACAGGTATTAAGCCACGTAACAAACGTGACGCGAACGGGCAGTAAGGCCTCCCCCGTCTGAGTACTCACCAATTCAGCCAGCGACTCACGTCTCCGGCCTGACGTAGTAACTGGAGAAAGACATGAAATGGATGGGGCTGGATTGGAAGTTTTTTACGACGAGTGTCATTGCTTTAGCCGCCCTAGCAGCATCTATATATTTTCCGCAATCAGAGTTGAACGGGCATTCCCTTACGGCTCGCCTCATTTCATCTTCCGCGCTACAAGTACCCGCCGATTCGAAAATCCAAGATCTGCAGATAACCGTAAACGGACGCGCAATAGCTTCCCCCTACATCTCCTCTCTGATTTTAATTAACACCGGTTCCAAGCCAATATCTAGCGCTGACTTTGAGTCCCCCCTGGTGCTGAGCACGCGCAATGATTCAACGCTGATAACAGCGCAGATCACAGGATCAGAACCTGCAGACATACCCGTTAAAACTCTTGTTGAAGACGGCAAATTGAAGATTCTGCCCTTCCTTTCGAATCCGAAAGATCAGATCAAAATCACGCTCGTAAGCTCGGGAGGTTTGGATCTGGTAGTAAAGGCGAGGATCGCGGGAGTGAAAGAAATAACCTACGAGGACATGACACAACCCAGCCCGAACATTGTTAGAGCTGTGGTGTCCACGGTATTGGCCTTAGCGTCCGTATCGATGTACGCATTTTTCTTTAGCGTAGGCCCTTCGCGTCCCGGCGTAAGAGTCGATACAGGCATACGCCTTATAACTGTTATCTGCTTAGCAGCCGCAGCAGTAACCTACGGCAGTCGATTGATAGAATTTTTCGGCAATGGGGCCACAGCATTTGTTGTCTCGACACTCCTTTTTGTTTGCGGATCACTTTCTGGTGTTTACCTCGGCGGTAGGAACCGTCGCAGGTATGGAGACTAGCTTCCCAACGAGGGTTCGATTCCCTTCACCAAATAGCCGCACAGCCTGATGCCACCCCCACATAGGTGCCAATCCTAAAATTCGTGGGGGCGCGAAAAAACAGTAATATTAGTAATATCCCCCCAGAAAAATAGCCACAGCCCTTGTAGATCAAGGCATCCAGAGCTTTTTGGAAAAGGCGATATTTAAGCAATAGGAAGGCGATATTATTACCTTTCTTAAAAGCTATATTTCTATTCCTTAAAACCCAATGAATCCGGGGGTTTGACAGAAATATTACTTTTCATATCGCTTCATATTACCTTCCCTTGTAATACCGAAAGCCCAGTAAAACCGGGGCCTCCAGACTCATTGGAACCCCCATATAGCTGATATCGCTCGTTTTGAAACGACCACTCACCACTTAAGAATCAATCTCAATAAAACGACGTTTTTTCATGGAGCCTGGATCGGTTGCAAAAAGGGAAAACAAATCGTCGATCGCGTTCAGTTCTGTGAAATCCATAAAATGCGCTACAGCCCCCGCCAGTCTTGGCCTGCAGAGAATTTAAGCCTCTCTTCGCACACCATCGATCTCCGCTCAAAAAAGATCGCGCACGTTTTCGAAAGCCTTCCGAAACCCATGTTTTAAAAGTTCCTACCCAATGAAACCGGGGGTTCCAGCGTCACCCCGTCCGCGACCGCCCTGAGTGCCGCTGTGCAACCGCTCTGCATTTCCCTTCAAAACTTTGCACTCTGTGAAATGGCCGATCCCCTGAAGAGCCCCACGGCCCGCCTGGGCTGCAGGTTCGTCTGCACTACATCCGGATTTGCACAAAAAAAGGACGCAAGGCCCGTCGGCGGGAGGGGGATAAGTGCTTTTCATCGTTTTTTTTTTGCCATCGAAGAGTTTTCGAATCGGGCTGCTATGTTTTTCTGATATCGGAGAGCGATTCAAAGGGACACTGCGATGGACGAGAGCTGGATGCTAAAAATTAGCTATAAGGAACACGGTCTTCCGAGAGAGGTATTCATAACCACTCCCATAGGTGCGAGAGCAGATGAGTACGCTGCGCTGTTTAATATTCTTAGAGACTGTGAAAAACGGAAAGGCGTTGCCATCGATTTGGCGGTAACCGGAGCAGAGCAGTTGCATCCGCAGGTGACAGCGTTAGGTATAACCGACGTTACGTGGGAGTTCGTGTAAGAGTTGAGAACTGGTACGAATGGACCTTCCCCAAACCATTCATCCACTGCATTGGATCCTCCGCTAACAAGCCCCACAACGGCCATGGCGATAAGGCGCAATGTCCTGGTGAACTCGGCGGTCAGCGCTGATCTCGGCCGCAGCACCAACATTGCCCGCGTGGACGTGAGAATGCCGCTTGACCCGGATCCATTGCCGCAGCTGCTGGACGCAACACTGGCAAGGATGGCTCACACGGGTTTTGTTTTAAGTGGCATTGAATACATTGACGGTTGCGCTTACGCGCAATCTTGGTGGTGTCGACTGGAATAGCTGGTGTTAGAAAACGACTGTTCTGAGCCGACCGAAACAAGAGCAGAATCCAAGGACGCGCTGACACACTTTCTAGGCCAACTTCTACCTGGTGACAGACAAGTATAAGCCCGAACACCCGGGCTTATACTTATGTAGCAAACCGCAATTTACGCAGCCAACCCGTACACGTTAGCCATATACGCATTAACGTCTTCAAAACCACTTTGATGGTCCGACGAAAACATATCCACATTGAACATGATCAACTCTGAAAATTGACCTTCCCAAAACAAAACACCACTGGCCGGGCCACCTATAACGAACGGGGACGTTGCCGTGTCTGCTGCAGCTGTCACGTCTGTAGCACGCACGCCATTTGATCGGGCTTTGAGCTTTGCGCCGTCCCAAACGATCCACACCGCGTTCCATTGTCCAAAGGCAATTGGAAACTCGATAGTCGCCGCACCATAGAGGAAGTTCATCTTCGCCACCGCATTCGCTGGGGTCGACAATGCCGCTCGAACAGTTGAGCTGGTAAAACGTCCCAGACAAATCTGCGTAGAGCCCCCTGGTAAAGCAGGCTTGATCAACACCAGGAGCGAGAACGGCTTAGTGGTGTCGAGCACCCCGGTGGACAGTGGATAACGTGTCGTCGCCGCCGGCGTGAAGGCCAATGCGGAATAACCACCCGGTACCGCGTTATCCACCAGGGCGGCCTGGTTGGCCGCGATCGACTGCATGACCGCCATGGCACTCGGTCCGCCTAACGACAAGACTTTGCCACCGGCAAACGTGGCGTAATCCGCGTCCGCCTGGATCCACCCGGCGAAGCCAGGTGCACCTTTAATAAGCTCTACCAGCATCGGTTCTTGACCGGCGGGTTCAATGGACCAAGGGAGTTCGATTCCTGCAGGCATGTTGATTGTTCCTTACGCTACGAGGCGTGAATGACGGGCCAGGTAATGGCGAATAAATTCAGGGACGTTAAAGCCCTGTTCGTAATAGGTGCTGCGGGTCCGTGACACCGCGCACACGTTGCCGCCCAGTTGATACCAGCCAGCGACACCTGAACCTACGTCCATGCCGTAGCGGACAGCCGCAAGGTTTCCGGTAGGTACAGAGGCCAGCGTCAGGACAATGGTGTTCGCGCTGTAGGCGATATTGCTGATCGGGGTGTCACCGTTGCTGTCTCGGTACACAAACCCATCCTGTGCAACTTGAGGCGGCCAATCGGTTTTTTTCACTACCTCGAAAGTCCCTGGCGGCAAGGCCAGCGTGATGGTGACCACTGCTCCCACCCGAGAGACGCTTTGCATTTGCAACGGTGTCCAGGTTCTTCCACGCTGGAGCTGCAACCGAAAATCGCTGTAAACATCACCCATCATCATTCGGCCTTCAGCGGTCAAATGCTGAACATCGCTCACGGGGTACGGATACAACGTGCCTACCAGTTCCGTATCGGCGCGGTTGTTCGCGGCATCCAGCTGCGGATTGGCCACGCCGTTATCCGGCGCGACTCCCGCGATCTGCCAAAGGGCAATTTTCGGATCAAAGAGCTGGCCGGTACGTGCCTTTATTGCTGGTTTAACCGCGTCTGCCCAAGTGGCGTAGTCCGCTGCCCAGTTCGCTCCGGCCTCACCCTGTACACGGGTGATGTAGTGGCACTCGGTAGTCCGTTGATACAGGGCGGCACACAGCACGGATTTCTCCGTGAACGTCATGAGGTTGGTCCAGTTATTGGTCCCTGGCAGGAAACCGCTGGCGGGGGTGTCCCCCTGCCATGCCGTGTAACCGATTACGCCTGGCTGGGCGATGCCTTCGCGGCATTGCTGTCTGGCCCAGGCAAACGCTTGCATGGTGATGGGGTACTGACCCAAAGGCGTCGCCGGGTCGTACAGGGGGACCAGATCGGTCAGCGTGGCGCCGTCGACCAGCCCGTTGCTTCCTTGCATCTGAAAACGACCGTTCAGCGAGAGAACGCTATGGGGCCATTGCGCGCTGGTGAGCTTTGCACCCGCTGCAGCGCCCGTGCCCGCGCCTCCCTGATTCGATTGACCAGCCCCGGGCATCAGTTCGATGGGAACTGCACGGCTGACAACCAACGTGTCATGAATGCCGTTTCGACGTTGCAGCGCGTCGTAGATCTGCCCGCCTTTGTCCTGGACTGCGGCAATGTTGTGGGTGTCGGTCTTGCGAATATTGCTGACGGCATAGGCACCGCGGACATCCGAAATCGGATAGATCGGATTGGCCCCCACTCCCAGGAGCGCTTTGAGCTTGGGCGACGGAATGAACGTCAAACGTCCTTGAGGATCTGCCGACAACACCTGGTGCGGCGTGCCGGCCGGATCACGGGCATAAAAGAGCGTCTGCCCGGAAAACCCGGTGTGCCTGGACGACTCGGATTTCGTCAACGTCAGGCCGTTCATTTCGTGAACGCCATCGGGGCGAATCGCATGCACTTTTTTGCCATGGATCATATGGACCCACGGCGCCCGGAAAGCATTCCGATGGAAGCGTTTCGATGCCAGCGGGTAGGTCGAGCGGGCGATTGCCTGCAGGCTGCTCGTGCTGGGATACCCGCTTTGTTCAACGGCTTCGCCGGCGACATTCTTGTACACGATCAAAAACTGGCTGCCAGCTGCAGACGCGACCGTGAAGGTTTGGCCACTGACCGTCGTCGCTAATCCGTGTGCGATGTCATTTTTGACGCCGGCCACCAGTTGTGTGGCGTCCCGGGCCACTTCGGCACGATTCGCGGCGGACTCGGCTGCTTGGAGTGATTCGGACACATCATTGAACTGCACGCGGATACGGTAATCCCGGGCGTCCTTGATTACCCGCAAGTCGTACAAACCATTGGGCGCCGCAAATTGCACCAGGTTCTCTTCGGCTATGAACGGGTTAGAAAGGATCTCACCATTGGCCTTGAGTAATCCGTTGGCTTTGCTTTCGGTACCGCGCAAATACAGGTAGCAAGTCGCTCCGACGAGAGCGTTTCCTTGATCATCCTGGGGAAAGAAATTCTTGAGTTCCAAATTAGGCTCCGGTGATGGGCTTAAGCTGCCCAGCAAGCGTTTGGCCGGTACCGGCGTTGGTGGTGAAGTTCGCGGCGTTGCTGGGGACGGGGCTGGATCCGTGCATATGGGTCGCGATCTCGGTATTCATCTGCGTGACCAGGTCAATCAAATCGCACAGCACCTGCAGCACGTTCACGTCTGCTGATCCCAACCAGGTCTTGGGTGCGATGCTGCGACGGGCGCCTTCGATCCGCTCGAGCAGATCGCCCCCCACGGTAAGGTTGAGTTTCTGGGCCACGACCTGGTTGAGGTCCCGCCCGCTGGCCAGGTGCAGGTCATCCAGTGCGGCCAGGCTGGCGGATCCGCCCGACAACAACTTGAGCGCGCCGATCGCCTCGATCGTCTTGATGCCTCCGACCGACTCGCTCGAATGGTCGTCCACTTCCACCTTGCTGCTCTGGTGGCGCTCAGCGTTGGTCAGGCTCTCAACCTCCCGCTCGATCGACTTGTCCAGGATCCGGCCGTCGGTCTGGCGCAGCCAGTTGCCGTCCGCATCGGCGCGTTGCTGGGTCGCTTCGCTGTGCTGCCACACCTGGTCACCTTTCGGCACCTTCGGCAGGCTGAGTCCATGCGGCAGAATCGCCTGGATAAAAGGCTTGCTCGGCAGACCGTAGGCGAAGGACACGACCACCCGGGTTCCTTCTTCGGGGAAGGCGAAAAAGCCCATCTCATCGCCCCCCATGGGCATGGGCAGCGGCACGCCGGCCAGAACCGGCAACTGCGGATCCGGCTCGTCATCCTCACCCAACAGTTCCAGGTCCACCGCGAAGCGTGGACGGAAGTCGTCGCAGATCCCGGCGCCGGCCGGGGCATCGGCCACCCCCACCACACGAGCAAAGCGCGGCAGGTGATAACCACCGGTGAGTTCGGGAAATTGCCGCTCTACGCTGCGGCAGATTGCGTCTTCCATCGGATCGCCATTTGATTGCCGGTGAGCGTCACGTTGGTGATCCGCTCGCCTTGGTTGATGGATGCTCCTGGTCGCAACCCGGGGAGGGCCGCGATCATCGCGCTCTGATTGTTCTGGTAGCCATTGAACAGCTCGGCGGGCAGCTGCAGCGGCGATCGGGAACCGAAGAAACCGTCTGCCCAACTGCCCACAAACACTTCGCCGTCCCCCTGCTGCTGCCACATGAAATCGGGAATCCCGAACACCCGGGGCAAGCTGTCCATGGCCTGGTATCCGGCGGCGAGGTTGTAAAAGAACGGGGTTTTGACCTTGGCGTAAGCCTTGTCAGGTACGCGAAAGCTCAGCCCGGTTTTCTGGCTGATCTCGGCCAGCACTGTACTCAGATCCGCATGGCGCAGATTGAGCGGCAATGGGTTGGCCAGGATCGCGGCCAGCTCGCGACAGAACAGCACCTGCTCGATCGCGTTGGACGACGTGCAGCGCTCGACGTAGCCGATGAAGTGGCGCTGCAGCGGGCTGTCGTTGTAGCCGATATCAAGGGTGACTAACCCCTTCACCGGTGCCGCTGCCTGGATGGTCAGCGTTGCTCGGCCTGGGGTTCGCAGTTCAAGGCGAACGTCATCGCTGACCAAGGGATACATCACACCGCCAATGGTCAGCACCTTGTGTAGTTTCATGCTCATGACCCACCGCCCAGGTAGTTATCCAGTTTTTTCAGGGTGGCTTCGAAGCCGGTCAGTTCCTCACCTGGTGCGCCGGTTTCGCTTGCACCTGGTGCAGTCACGGACTGCCCCGACGCACCTTGCTGGGTTACGCCCTTACCGACCCGGCGCGTCTCGACCCGCTCAGGGTTAGAGAGTTTTTCCGACAGCGTGAATTGAACAAGCCAGGCCCGAAGAGAATCGTCTTCCCGGGCACTGACGCCGTCGGAAAACTGCACCTGGCGCACGCCAAACGCGGATGCGGTGTCGTTTACGACTCGGTAGGTTTTGAGTTGGCCACCGGTGCCGGTCGCTTCTGCCAGGCGCATCAGGTTGCGTAAATACGTGTTATCGACGAATGGGATCTGCAAGGTGACCGCCAGCGTCTTGGGCTTAAACCCTTTGTGGGCCGAATCGGTGTTGCTGGTCTGTCCGGACAGGTCGTCGCTTTCGATTCGCAGGTTGGCGGTGACCTTGAGGTTTTTTCCGCGCACCTGTTCGCCATCGAGCAATAAAGTCATAGGCCCACCAGTTCCCGAACAAAGCCCAAGCCTTTCAGCGATCCGACCAGGAGCAATCCGGCGGACAACCCCCACTCGTGACCTGGTGCTTCGCCCTGCAGCAGCTGGCGACGCAACTCGGCGGCATTACCCGGGCCGATCAGGCGCGCGCGCATGGTGTCGTCTGCAGTACCGCCGGCGAACTGCGACTTGAGGTCGGCCAGCTTCTGGGCCTGTCCCTGGGCCTGGCTGGCTTTGCGGGCAGCCAATTGCGCCAGATCGGCCATCGGCGAACTGTCCGCGTAGCTTTCCAATGCCGACAGCTGACTGTTCAGGGCTTGCGTGGCGGCCTTGGTCACGGCGCAACGCTCCAGAGGCAGTGCGCCCCAGCGCGGCAGTGTGCCGGCGGTTGGCAGTTCCCACTTTTCAGCATCCAGCGCGAACAGGTTTTTCGCTCGGCGTTCGGCGCGCTGCAGGTCTGGCATGGGCAACACGGCATTGAATCGGGCCAAGGTCGCGGCGAACTTGTCGTAGCGCGTCCCCAGGAACATCACTGCCAGGGCGTATTGCGGACCAGCCGGACGCCCGTCGTCGCCGGTGTCCTCCAGCTTCTCGCCCAGCTGCTGCAACAGGTTGGGCGCAGACAGGTAGCGCTGGTATCCGCGCCCCTGCCCCACACCACTTTGAAATGGCGTCACCACCAGGCAGGCCGGTACCTCACCCAAGGCATCGGTCAGCCCTGCGCGGCCAGCGGCCACGGCGGCTTCGGCTGCAGCACCGACCGGACCGGGTGACGTGGTGGCCAGGTCGGCCAGACCTTCCAGGCGTTGCCCGGTGCTGGTCAGCTCGCTGCTCGCCAGATCCTTTGCCGCCTCGAGGTCCTGAAGCCACTGTGTCGACTGTTCCGGCCAACGCATGGTAATGGGTGCCCAAGTCATACCGATGCGGACTCCCATGCCACTGCGTTGAGGGCGTCCAGGTCCGAAGTCGATCGCGCCAGTGCCAAGGCTTGCTTGAGGTCGTTGGCTTTGCGCAGCCGCTGCATTTTGAATTCAGTGAACTCGTCACCGATCTGGCGCAACTGCTCGGCGGTGTGATCCCGGAAGGCTTTCAACCCAGATTGATCCTGACAGGCGTAATCGCCGCCGATGCCGCGCAAAATCATGCCGGTCAGATTCAATTGATCCTGAAGCTGGGTTTCGTAGAAAAAGCGATCGCCCAATACCGCCGACCAAAACCCGCCAGTGATCTCCTGCAGACATGCCGAATTGACCGCCGCTAACTGGGCGACGTAGCGCAGCTCGATCACCGCTGGGATGTCGTCGATCCAATGGCCATTGCCCCAGATCTGGCCCGGGCCTGGCACTTCCAGCGTGTACCCCGTCGGCAGCGAACCTGCACGCTCGATTACCAGGGGTTCGCGGGTCTCGGTGTTGTAGGCCGTCAACCCACGATAGGAGTCAACCAACTGCCAGCGCCGCCCATCCCAAAGCGCCGCCTTTTTTTCCGGTACCGCTGGCGGCGCGACTTCAACGCACCCGCCTGGGATCAACCAGACATCCGGTTCCAGCGGCGAGCGATCAGCCACGGCTTTGCCGGTAAAGATGCCCAGGTGATCGGTTTGATAGACGACTTTGGTGTCCATAACGGGTCTCAGTACTTAATGCAGGCAAGGAAAGCGATGTTCTGCGGGCGCGTTTCAGCGCCCCCGGAATAGCCGACGGTGATGGCGTGCGTGTGATCGCCCACTGTTCCAATGGAGATGTTGTGAGCGTGCGCACCTGCTGACGTGGTGGCGGTTGCAAAGGCGGGGTTGTCACTCCCGTTCAGTGGGTTTCGTGGTTCTCCCGGAGTGCCATAGTCCGCACCGTCCGGGGTTAGGTCGCCGTAGTGGACGTTGTGGGTGTGCGCGCCCTGCGTGTCGCTCCAGGCACCATGCGTGTGTCCACCAGCACCTGCCGCGTTGCCGCCGTGGTTGTGACTGCGAGTTTCATCCGCCTGAGAACTGCCCAGCACCCGGCCGACATCGATGCCCCGGCCATCGTCAAGGACACGGATGAACTTGCCGCGTGGGTCAGGCAAGTTGAAGGTGTTGACGCCGTCACCTGAACCGTAAGTGGTGCCGATCTTGGCAAACAACGCGGCATACACCGTGCGCGACACCGCCGCGCCGTTGGCCCTCAACCAGCCAGGTGGTGGCGTGGCCATCGCAAACGTACCGATACGGCCGACCTCGGAGTCAGCAATGATCTTGCGCATTGCGTTGAGTGCCTTGGTGGTCGCTAGGATTTCGCTGCTGTCGGAACCCGGATCGTCGCTTTTGGCATTGGGCAACTCGCCCAGGTCGACGTCCTCTTTGGTGGTAGCACGGGCGCGCAGATTCTCGTAGTCGCCGTTGCGCAGTGCGAACTGCTTCACCAGGGCGCCGGTGATTGGCTCGCTTTGGCGTAGATCAGTGATGGTTTCCGATGTGTCTACTCTGGCCAGTTCCACCAGGTAATGGGCTGTGCCGTTGCTGTCGACGTAATCCGTCTTCACGGCGCCGAATACCACCTTCCAGACAGCGACCGCGTCACTGCCTTCGCGGGCCAGTGCGACGTCCAGCCAGGCTTTGACCGGTAGCGCCGGCAACTGCACCTGGACAGGCTCGGCCAGTTCCACGCGGATCCCTTCCACGTAGGCAATCCCCGCCTTGATCTGGTACAGCCCGAAACTGCGTTCCAACTGCAGGCTGTCGGCCAGATAGCAAGCACGGCCAAACACGTCGCGATTGCTCATGCGCTCGCGCCGATCGATGCCGTTCAGGCGCATCGTGAAGTCGTGCTGCCAGGTGCTGGCGTCGACCGTGATGCCCGTCAGCGCCTGGGCACCGTTGAACTCCACCAGGAAGTTGCGGGTGACATTGTTTCCGATCTGCAGTGGCGGAATGTTCTTACGCTTCTGCTGGACCGGAACCGTCGCAACGGCCAGCAGCACACCTTCGGCGGCTTCCAGGCCAATCCAGTTGAAGTCCCAATCGCCAACATCGGAGCCCACCATCAGGCTGTAGATCACCTGGTTCGGGCTGACGTAACCTTTGCGGTCGTAGGCCTTGGTGAAGACGATCTGGTTCGCCGGCGGTTTGCCGGCCGCTCGATCTACAGGGGCATTGGGGTCAAGGCCAGGAACAAGGGCAAGAACGAAGCGAGCAATATCAAGCTTCTCCCCAGCGCCTTGCTTTTGGGCAATAAGACTTTCGCCGGCAAGGGTAATGCTAGCTCCCATGGGGGCTCCTAAAATGAATCGTTCAGAAAGGTGAGAATTGCGAGCTCGTTGATCACGACCAGGCGGCTTGCGCTGTCATCCAACGTGGCGATCAGGGTCTGTTGGTCATCGTTGAAGTCGGCCACGCCGATGTTCAGTTTCACCGGGGTAATCGTGACGAAGTCGTAACGCCGGCAAGTGCGGCCGTATTGCTGCATCAGGACACGCAGCAGCACTGGGTTTTCGCTCAACTGCGTATCGGACAGGTGCAGCAGAACCACGTCCCAATCGAGACCTGGCAGGCGCTCCTGGATCTCCACATATCCCACGCCCAAGCGTTCGAAAATGCGGGCCATACCGGCGGTGCTGCCCGCGTCCACGGCGTTGATAAACGCGTACTTCACCCGCAGGCGGTACAGCCTTTCGGGCTCGCCGTGAAAGCGCTGAATGTCACGCTGCCAGGCCAACAGATCGAGCACGCTCAGGTGGCAGGTCTCGGCGTCCATTTGCTGCAACGGCCAGTGCAGCCAGTTTTCGACCTTGGCCCACCAGGCTTGCGCGGCCGCTTTGAGCTTGGCCAGCTCCGGCCCGTCAAGCCAGAAAGGTAGGCTCAACTTAAGCATTCAGCCCCACCTCAACCCCGGACAGGCGCGGGATGGTCAGCTCGGAAATGATGTCGGCGTTGTCGAAGTGCAGCGAGTCGATGCCCGGGAACTGCTGGTGCAGTTCCTCGCCCAACCGGCTGAAGGAAAAACGGGATTGGGGGTGAGTCAGCGTCGGCTGGTAGTCGCTGGCCGTGCTCTCGCGAAACGCGGCACGGATGTACAACTCGATGTCAGCTTTCAACGCTGGCCAGCGCTCGGCACCGACTTCGGCCTTGGGCCAGACCGTCAAACGTACGTCATGCAGCGTGGCGGGCATTTCCAGCACCAGCAGGTCGTCGCCGTGGCCATGGTTGCCTTGGTCGCGGATGTAGCTGTTGATTTCAGCCAGGAAGGTGTCCGCCGGCGAATCGGCCTCGAACAGCACGAAGGCGTTGGCGCTGCCGGGCCCCCGGGGCGCGTTATGCTCAAAATAAACGCCATCGGGCTGCACACCCGGGAACGCGGCAATCATGGCGCGATACACCGCGTCGGTGTGCCACTGGTTGACCGCTGAGAACTGATTACGCACGCGCAGGCGCAGCTCGTCGTCGGGCTCAGTGTCGGCGCCGGGTTGGCTCAGCCAACCGTCAGCGTTCACCACCTGGACCACCCCTGGCACGGGCTCCGGCAAAATCGAAAAGTAACCTGGTGCGAGATTGAAGCCACTGCCGGCCTGCTTCGCTCGGGCCAACACCCGGATCTGGGATTCGCCATCGGCAAAACTGGCCGCTGCCACCGTCACCAGCTCGTACACGTTGCCGTTGATCGCAATCGACTGCACGCGGGTACCGGCCGGAATTTCCAGGAGGCCGGCCAGCGCGCTGCGTGTGAACAGCAATAACCCTTCGGCCTTGGTCGCTGGCTTGCGCGTGACGTTGACCGCCCAGGCCAGCATGTCCAGCCAGGCGCCGATGGCGGTTTTTACGAAGAAGTTTGGCAACACGGTGCCGGCGATAAAATCGATCAGCCACATGACCGGTTTGGTCACCAACGCGGTGATCACTCGCCAGAATGGCGACCAGGCGCTGGTGTTGCTCAACTTGCTGCCCTGGGCAACGACTTCAAGTTCCCAGGCGGCGCGCAACTTGGCCTCGGTGGTCGGAATGCCGGCGTCACTCAACGCCTGTTTGAAATCTACGTCACTCACAGCACTACCTCGACAGATCCGAATTCAACGGTTTTGGCCGTGACCAGGTACTTGCCCTTCCCTTCTTCCAGGATCCGGACGGTGCCCGGTACCAGGCGTACGTCAGCCTCCACCAACAGTTCCAGCTGCTGGATGCAGTCGGCTTGACGGAAGCGATCGCGCTCAGCGACCAGCGTTACCAGGAGGCCGCTTTCGCGGATCATGTGACCGATGTCCTGAGCGATGCTGGCCCGATCGTCCACCAACAGCGGCTGGTTCGATGGGTCCAGGGTCAGGTCGTTATTGGTGATCAGCAGATCGATATAGAGACTCATCCGCCGACTCCCATCGCGACCATGTTTTCCAGCTCCAACGGGGTCATTGGCTTGGCGGTGTGGATCTCGACCTTCTCCACACGCATTCCCTTGTTCTGATTGCTGGTGTTTTGAATGCTGGTCAGCAGGCCGCCCGGGGGCACAGACGATGCCCTCGACGGGGAAAGGCTCGGGATTACCGCATTGATGGTCTGCTGGGCTTTCTGCGCGGCGCTGGCAGTGCTGGCCGCGTTCACCGCCGCGTCGACACCAGGCACTTCGGGCATGCCGCCAAATCGTGCCTCGATGTTCACGCCCGGGATGCTGTTGATCATCTCGATCAGGCTGTTAATCGCCTTGTAGAAGACGCTGACGATGCTGTCCCAGGCGCCCTTGGCCATGGCCGACCAGCCGCCCATAGAGTTGAACCAGTCGGACAGGGTCTTGAACTGATCACTGACCCATTTGAAGGCGTCACTGTTGAGCAGCGCCGTGGTCCATTCGTCCCAATAGTAGACGGCAGCGACCACCGCCGCGACCAAAGCCACGACACCGACAATGATTAAAGCAATCGGGTTGGCCAGCAGCGCGCTATTCACCAGCCAGATGGCGGCTTGCCAAGCGAGCATCCCGACCTTGACCAGGCCCATCCAGCTGTACAGCAGCACCAGGCCGGCCACGAAAGCGATGGTCATGACGGTGTGAAACAGGAACATCGCGATACTGCGGTAGCCGGTCCAGGTCAGGAGCTTCCAGACGGTCAGCATCCCCAGCCACACCATCTTTGACATGCCAACCGCCAGCGTCAGCAGGGACATGCCGGCAATGATGCCGAGGATGGTCAGTGTGGTAATGCCGATCACGCGAGTGATATTGGGAAAGAGGGTGACCCAGCGCATCAGCGCCTTGCCGATCGCCACCATTTTTTCCATGAACGGAGCCAACACAGGAATCAGCACCTGACCAAACAAGGCGCGCATGCTTTCCACCAGGGACGCCCATTGCGCCCATGGATCCACCATGGCCTTCGCCATCTGCTCGGCATTCTCCAGGCCTCGGACTTTGCCCAACTGATCCAGGCCAATACGCAGCCGATCGGTGTCCTTGGCCAATGCCGTGATCACGCGAGCGCCCTCGCCGCCGAAGGCCTCAATCAGCTTAGTACCGGCCGACGCGCTGTTCAGATCACCAAACTTGCCCTCCAACTTGCCGAGGATGTCGAGCATCGGCAGCAACTTGCCGTTCTGGTCGACAAACGTCATCCCCAGCTTTTCCGAGGCGCTGCCGATGTTCTCGAAGAATGATTTGTAGATCCCGCCGGCGTCCCCGCCTTCCATGGTGCTGCTGAGCGAGCCGATCACTGCGAACTGCTCGGCCAGGTCCACGCCGGCCGTGGTGGCGATCGAGCCCACTTCCTTGAAGGCGTCCTTCAACTGCGCGCCGTCGGTGCGGAACAGCTTCACCGCCAGTGCGGTTTGCCCGCCCAGTCGCTCGACCCACTCGGTTTTGCCGAAGGCGTCAGCCTGGCCCTTAAACAGGTTGTACATGGTGCCCACATAGGCGCTGGTGGTTTCCGTATCGGCCTTGGTCGCCTTGGCCAGCACGTTGCTGGTGTTGGTGATTGAGGTCAGCTGGCTGGCGGTCAATCCTTTGATAGCGCCGTCGATCGTGGCCGCTGACGCCACAAAGTCCCGAGCGTTGGCGGCGTAGTCGACGGAGAACGCCAATGCCTTTTGATTGAGCGCGGTCAGGGCGTCTTCAGCCACGCCCAGCGACCTGACCTCGCCCAGGGCGCGATTCATCTCCAGGGCAGGCGCCAAAGACTGGGTGATCGCCACGCCAGCGCCGACCATGCCACCCAACCCCAAGCCCATCGTCTTGATGTTTTTTTCGCTCTGCTCGGCAAGATCGGAAAATCCCATTTTCACCTTGCCCAGGGGCGCGGTGACCTTGTCGGTTAGGCTCAAGATGAAGGCCAGGCGGGCAGCGCGGTCAGCCATGTGTATTTATCCGTTCAGTGCATGGACGATGCCGTTAGCCACGGCGATTTCCATGCGTTTCCAGTGTTCGTCCTCCAGCCACCTGGCCGTGCCCATCACCTCGGGTGTGGGCTCTTGACCAGGAAGCCAGCGACTGGACAAGGCCATCAGTTGACCTAGTCCGTCCTCGCTCAGGCGCTCAGCGTGCTCGAGGGCTTTTTTACGATGATTTCAACGTCCGGCGCGTACTCCTCGAGCAGGGCTCCGGCGATCTGCATCGTCATCACCGGGTTGGCCATCAGCGAGCGCAGATCGGTGCGCTGATCGGCTGCCACGGTGTTGCTCAGCAGGTTGTGGGACGGCGCGACCTTGTTGTTGGCGGTCATGGCGTTGAAGTACTTGGTCACGTCTTGCGGGGTCATGGAGAAGGTGAATTCCTTGTCGCCGACTTCCAGGGTGATTTCGCGTTTATCGATCATCGTGTTGTTCCATTCAGATTTAAGGGTGATGGTCAGCGCAGGCAGATCCGGCGCACGTGGTCCTGCAGCCCCAGGATCATTTGCCGACTGAGGGCGAGTTGATCTCTGAGGGTGAAATAATCCGATCGAGCGTCTGCTGTGAGTTCGGCGGTTCCTGCATCAGCCACGCCGCCGGCGCTGGCTTGGGTGGGCTTTGCGGTGCTGCAGCTGGCGGCGAGGCGCAACCGCTTACGACCGTCGTTAACATCGCGGCGCAAGCCATCGTTTTGATTGAGCGCATCGCTCAGCTCCTGGGTACGTTGAAGATCGATCTCTTCGCGTGCGGCCAACATTTCGCCGCTGATTCGGGCCGCTTCGCGCAGGCCACTGACTTCGAACTGGGCGAAATCGCGTTCACTACGGGCGGTGTCGCGGTCTTGGACGACTTGGATGAACCAAAACAGTGGAATCAATCCGGTCAAAGCCACCGCGAGAAAAAGGCGCAACGGGGTAATGATCATTTCGCGCACAGCTCCGCTTCTGCCACACGCCGTGCATGCAGTCCGCGAACGAACTGTTTGCGCCCCTGGGCATCGGTAACGAATGCCCACACCGGTGTTTTGCCATCCGGGGCCCAGGCGATCGCTTTGCAGCCGTCAGCGATACGTCCGGCATTGACCAGGCCGACTGCTCGACTGGCGCACGTACTCGGCACGCCAAAGTTATGCGCATGACTACTCAGCGCGTCGAAGGTGTTCTGCCCCACTTGCTGATTGGTGATGCAGTCAGCCAACTGCAGCTGACCTTTCTCGATCACCAATTGCTCCACCTGGTTACAGCGAGCGTCTGACCAGTAGTCTCCGATCACGACCGGATAAGGGCTGGTATGACGGGTGATGCCTTTGCAAACAGTCGGCAGTCCCCGGGCCAGCTTGTCGGCATAGACGACGTTCTGGCCATTGCCTTCCCAGGTGCCCAGGAACGCCAGCAGCCCAGAACTGCACAGGGCGATCGCGCCGGCGGTGATCTTGCCGCGCAGGCTCATGGCAGCAATACCCGCAACAGCGTCGGACCGAACATCTGAAGGATCGCCCACAAGGTGCTGGCAATCGCCAATGCCCAGGTGATCTTGCTGCCGATGGCGGACACAACAACGGTCAGCTTCTGCTGGCCGACATTGAGCTCCGACAGCTGACCAGACATGTGTTCGAACTGCTGTTCCAGCTTGGTGACGCGTGTGGGGACCAATTCATGCCGGGTCTCCAGCTGGCCCAGACGGTAGGCAATCATGGCGATCTCACCCTCTACGGCGGTCAACCGGCCATGCGCCGAAAGTGGTGCAGCGATTTTCTGCCGCAGACTGTTTGTCATCGGCGGGTTCCTTTCTCGAATGTGGTCTGGCATGGCGTACAGCGTGTGATCCCGCCAAGCGCCTGGCGCGCAGCAGGGATCTCGTCCTCGCAAGTCGCACAGTGGGTTCGGCTCGGTCCCGTTGGGCGCGGCTGGGCGAGTTGGGCAGCGATTGAACGCTCACGCTCCAGCTCCTCGATCGCTTTGGCGTTGTCGAGCCAATCCCCCATCAGCGCAGGCCCTCGATCTCGGCAGCAGCCAGGTACGGCACGCCGTTAATGCGAATGAAGTCCGGGCTGGTGACGTCAAACGGCACTCTGTGTTTGGACTTTTCACCGCCTTGCGGATCGATGTTCAGCAGGCTGGAGACCTTCAATTTGCAGCCGAAGGCCTCAACACGCAGTTCCTCTTCGCCGGCCTTGGCGAAGAACACGGAGTCGAAAGGTTCAAGTTCGCGAAAACTGCCGGCAGTGCGTGCGGCTTCAATCAGCAGGTTGAAGTTGCTGGTGTCGAATTCCATTTCCCCGCTGGCCGAGACGTCACCGTCAACGTGACCATTGGGGACGCCGCCGCTCTGCGCCACGGCCGTGTTGTCAGTGATGTCGAGGGTGCAGTTTTCAACGTGGACCAGCAGATCGCCCAGGTTCACGTCGAAGTTCTTGCCGCCAATACGTGACATAGGGGGTTACTCCGAATCGTCGTTGGAAAGATCGAGGGCGATGTTGGCCATCAGGTCTTTCGGGCAGTTGAGGGGCCGGATCTTGATGTAGAGCTCGACCTTGGTTTTGCTGAGCCACACCAGGACGATGTCGCCGTCCTTGGGCGCCTCGATCTCACCAGGGAAGACCTGGCCGGCGAACGTGGCGGACTTGGCCATCTGGCGCAGTGGTTTCATCAGCGCGCTGATCGCGGCGACCATACTGTTGGGGGTGTTGTTAAGTCGGCGATCGGCGACGCGGCGGATCAGTAGCGGGCGCACCTGGCGCGCGGCTTTGTCAGCCAGGCGCAAGTACTCCACCACCTGAAAGTCGCTTGCCGGTGCATCGAGCATGTTGCCGTCGCCCCAGAACACGCCCGGGTAATCCGGGTAGGTCTGCGACACGGAGAAACGCGCCTTATCCAGCTCGGCACGGATCGCCGATGGCAGCGGTACGCCTTCGACGTCAGCCGGAACCGCGCCCAAGCCCAGCACCGCACCGGAAGCCACACGCATGGGGCTGTCGGCAATGCTCACGGCAGCATTCGCCAGGCGACCGGCCAGCACGCCCAGGTCATTGCCGTGCAGCTGAGGCACGACCAGGACACGCGGCGCGGCCAGATCGGCAGTGATGGCCCGCTGCTCGAGCAGGTATTGATCCCAGGTCTGCAGCACGGTGATGCCGGCACTCGCCGCCATGACGAATGCACGGCGGCCGTAGACGTTGTTCAGCGAGATCGCCGCGTCATGCATGGCCGACAGTTGTGCGGCAGTGGTCACCGGTTTGGTGATCACCACCGCCTCGACCGAAAAGCCCTGCTGCTGGGCGTTTTCCAACGCTTCGGACCACTCACCGTCCGCCGCGATCGGCGCCGCCAGACAGGCCCAGCGATCGCCACCATTCAGTCGGGCGGCAGTGATCTGGGTTTTCAGGTCACTGGCTGGAATGCCCAGCGCGCTGTCCAGATCGCTATCGTTATTCAGAGGGATCAACTGGCCGATGCTCTTCGCGCCGGGGCCGATGAAAAGGAAATAGCGCTCGATCTCAGTCACGGCACCCTGGCCCAGATTGAGATTGTTTACGCTGACTTTGCCGAGTGCCATGCAGTGCCTCGCTAGCGGGGTGAATTAAGGATTTGTTGGAGCACCTGGTTCAGCAGCAAGCCGGTGTCTCGTTCGGTGCTGACGCCGATGAACTGGCGCTTGGGCAAGGGGATTTCCCAGCTCTGCGCGCCGCTGCTCTCGGCTTTTTCATCGCCCAAGATTCGGATCAGCAGCCCCGCCTTGGAGTAATTCACATGCTCCTGAATCCAGGCCACTGACGGCCGGGACAAAGATTTTTTGCCTTTCTGGCGAACCTTGAAGCCCAGACGACGCAGGCGCTTGGCCTGCTTTTCCGTGGCAGCCAGGCCCACGGGAACAGTGTTCCACTTGCGCATTTGGGCGGCGGTGCGACGCTCGCTGACGCCGTTGTGTTGCTGTGCGGCGACCCAGCTGGTCAGCGCGTTACGCCACCCCAGTTCGGCTTCGTCAGCGCTCACACGGGTGACGATCATCAGCTTGGCCAGGCCGGCTTCCATCTTCTTCTTGCCTTTGGCCGGCCCCTTGCGCGCCTCGAAAGGCGAGCCGTCCAGGTTCTGCTGGTCCCGTGCCCGCTTGCGGCTCATCGTCCGCACGCGCTTGGTGACGTTGTTCAGCAGACGCCGGCGCAGCTGCGGCGGCAGGCTGAGCAACGCCAGCTGCTCACGCACGCCCAGGTAGCCCCGGGCATCGAGCTCGAAGGTGCTACGCGCCACGGGTGCCCACCTCGCCGTGCTCGGCAATCCACAAGTCAAACGGGACAAATGCCCAGGTCTTGCCGAAGGCCTCGATCTCGCCGGCGGGATCTTCGGCCAGGTATTGCGGCTCGTTGAACTCGAGGGTGATGTCCACGTCGGCCAGGTCGTTGTCGAGCATGGTGATGTCGAACTTCGGCGCCGGCAGTTCGTCGCGGTCGCGCTCCTGGTCATTGGTTTCAAGCCAGCTACCCACCAGGGCCATCAGACGCCCCGGGTGATCGGCAAAACGCTCCAGCGCGATCGTGGCGCTGTAACGCATGTCACCCATGCGCAGGCCGTCGAGGTCGGGTTTCCAGATCAGCTCCAGGTTCACCTGGTCGGTCCAGCTGTCGAGCTGTTCCGGCAGCACCAACTGCCGCTCGATCAGGTACGTGGTGAGGGCGCGAAGTTTGATCACAGCAGCACCGCCGTAATGCGGCCACGGCCCTGCAGCGAGCGGACCGCCTGCTGGCTAAACTCGAGGAAGGTTTCACCACGCTCGGGCAGCTCTTTGCCGGTGTTCTCCGCACTTTCGCGGCGGTTCACCGTGGCGAACTGGGTCAGCAAGCTGGCTTTGGCACGGCAGTAAACAGCACGCTTGTACGTCGCGGCGTGAAATGTGCGCTCAGGTAGCACCATAGGGTCGGCAGATTCCACGACCGTAACTCCGGCGTTCTGCCACTGGCTTTTGCGCTTGGCCAGGTCGCCGTTGACCTCGATCATCGCAGTGGTCAAGTCTGTGACCAGCATCTCTACCAGGTACTCCGCCGGCAGGCGGTAACCCTTCTGGAACTCAGCCAAGGAGAGGTTCGGCCAGAAGCCGTCGTTCTCGATCGCCTGTTCCACAAAGGTGGTGGGTTTCCCGGAAAAGCTCATTGCTGGGCACTCGAATAGGGGCGGGAAAACTGTTTCAGTGGGTCAGGCCATAAATGGTTGGCTCACATCCACAGTTTCTCGCCGGGGGGGTAGTCGGTTATTCGGGGGCTTTGTTAGCCAGTTCTTTTGTCAGAGCCTTGCGAGCACCTTCTAGGCGCGTGCCGACACCAATGCCTTCGTACAGCGCTTCCGCACGTTCGAAGTGAGTGATGGCTTTCGCAAAGTCGCGCTGATCCAAGGCCAGAATCCCCAGCTGCTTGTGATAGCGAGCCGGGATGCGCTCGAAGAGCTTCCATTCACCATCCACCAAGGGCAGCAGGTCGGAGAGGTAAGGTTCGGGGCTACGCTTGGCCTTGTACTCAGCCTCAGCCCAGTCGATCACCTCATCCGCGACAAAGGTCGGCACATCACGTTTGAAACGCTCAGGCAGCTGCTGGTTTTGCCCCATCGCGAAGTTCGCCAGGTCCAGGCCGGCTTCGAACTGCGCGGTGTCGAATAGCCAGACCAGGACCTGCATCACTACCGAGTTCGGGAAACTCAATCCGGAATCGCGGTAGCGCTGCACATAGTCCAGGTACTTGGGCAGCAGCTCGTCACGCTTGAGTTGCTGACGCAGTTCGCGGCTATTGATCGCGCTGATGCGCTCCAGGTCCTGCGCCAATGCGTCTTCCATCAGCTTCAGGTGTTTCTTGCCGTTGGCTGGACTGGACAGCGCAGTGGCGGATGAATAGGCCATCGCTTCGGCACCGGCGCGGGCAGCTGCTGGACCGTCGGCCTGAATGCGGCGTTTGTGCGCCAGTGCCAGGCTCATCAGATCAGCTCCACTTTTTCAGCGGCCGCGAACTTCTCCAGCTGCTCGATCACGTAGCCTTCGTTGCGACCGTTGTAATCCTCAACACGGGAACGTTTCGGGTTCTCGATCAAGTGACGGCGCCAGCTGCTGTCCTGGAAGTAAATCGACAGGTTGTCCCAGCTGGTGACAACAACGGCGTTGACCGGGAAGTGCGGTACGGTGAAGGTCGGCAGACCGCCGTAGGTCGCAATGACCTGCGCGCTTTCAATGCGTTCTTTCTCAGTCGGTTTGCCAGCCTGATTCGAATACAGCTTGGCCTTGTCGCTCGCCAACAGATCACTGCCAACGATGGCAATCAGGTCACCGCCGTCACGGAACACGGAGTCGATCATCTGCTTGACGTCGTGCACCAGGGCGTCGAGGTTTTCGTAGTCGCCACCAGCGCCGAGGGTGATTTTTCCTGCGGTCGCGCCTTCCTCAAGAACCTGCTCAGGGATCTGCTCGCGAGCGATTTGCAGCCAGCCCTTGTTCACGTCCTGCAGCATCGGGTTGGTGGTCAGATTGGTCTGGGGGGCTGCGGTCAAGCCGTGCCAGCCAATCATGATGCGATCCAGAGCGATTTGCTTCTGCACTGCCGCCGAGTAGCGATCGGCAAAGTCCGGGAACTTCGCCCAGCTGTCGATCTTGGCAAACGGCAGGCCAACGTCCGACTCAGTGTGGAACAGCTCGTAGCCCAGGCCGTTCAGGTCAGAAACGTCTTTCGCTTCGCGGTCGGTGGTCTTGGTGTTGGTGCGGCTGGTCACTGGACCATTCACACCGAACATGACCTTCTCGCCCTTGATCTCAGTCACCGGCACTACGTTGATACGTTCGAGGAAATCCGCCCGCTCGGTGATCTTGTCGTTCAGTTCCTGGGCAATGCTCGGCTCGACGTTGAACTGGCGAGTCACGTCGACACCGTAGGTTTCGGCGATCGCTTCACGCAGCGAGGTGTATTGCTTCAGAGCACGATTGCTCAAAGATTGCTGGCTCATGTCACAGCACCCGCTTTTTGATTTCGGTGGAACCGGTGGTTTTCGGCAGAGGCTGACCGGTGGTGGTATTGAAGGCTTTTTCCAGCAGCGCTTCGATGCGATCGAGACGCTTGCTGTCGCCGCCTTTCTTGGCGAACTCGCGATCCGTTTCGGCTTCCGTCACGATGGCGTCGACGGCTTCTTTCACGTCATCGACTTCAGTGGTCGCCGGGTCGGTGACTTCAACAGTCGCCGGTTCGATCACAGCGGCGAGGCCGGTGACGACGAGGCCGAGTTGTTCGATCAAGGCCTTCAACGCCTTGGCTGTAGCTTCATCCATTGGGGGTTTGCTCTCGGTGGGGGTGGTCTGGGTCGTTTCGGTGGGGGTTTCGTCAACAGCGAAGCGCTTAAACAGGCGGGTCAGCATGTTGGTCAACATGCCAATCTCGCCCTTGGGCTCCTCATCACCCAGCACGCCAAGAGGTACAGACGCGGCGTAATGCACGGGCTCGCCGGTTTTGCGGGAAAAGTAGAGTTCCTGGGTGCCCAGGCTGGCCGGCGAATCGGTCACGGCAAGGCCGGACAGGTAGGCTTTGCCGCTGTTCGCGAAGTTGGGTGTAATTTCGATGCTGGTGAACAGCTTCTCGCCCTGGTCATTGAGGCAGAGCAACTTGTCATTAGGCTTGAGCTGGGCTTCCAAACCGACTTGGCCCGGTTCCAGATCGTCCGCTTCTTCCACCAGGCGTACCGCGAAGACGGTCCCGTAGGAACCGGGCCAGCGTTCGTGTTCACACCAGATCACCGCCGTGTATTTGGTTGGGCTGTAGGTCTCAGCGATATCACGCAGTTCCTGGGGAAGGATCTCGCGACCATCAGCGGTGGTGCCGCTGGTGGCGACACGTTTCCAGAACGAAACAAGGGAACGGGGCATGGGCGATAACTGCGCTCAATCGGTGATTTGAGCCGCCACGATATGCACCGGCCCACCACCAAACAAACGGTTCACTTTTGCTTTGGTCCTATTTCGCGGATATAGGTCAACCCCGGATTTTAAGCCCACGTTTACAGCGTTTTCGCCGCATAGACTGCGGCCATGCCATACGCCCCCGAACTTAAAGAAGCTGCTAAACGCCTCTATTTGCGCCGCTGTAAGCCGCGTGAAATTCAGGCGCAACTGTCCCTGCCCAATATCCGAATCATTTACTACTGGATCCGCCAGGGTGAGTGGGACGACATGCTGTCGGACGAAGAACCGCTGACGGCAGTTGGCCGGCGAATCACCCTCCTCCTGGACAAATCCACATCACTGACCAAGGGCGATCTAGACGAGCTCGATCGCCTGACTACCGTCCGCGATCGGCTGTTGAAGCAATCCGCGAAACCGGTACCGGCGTCGATCGGTGATCCGCCGGCGGACGATGGCCAGCGTAAAGAAGGACAACGGAACGAGCGCCGGGAGCGAGGCGATCGCAACGACAAGGGCGGGAAGAAGCGCGAGAAGAAGGCAAAAAACGAAGTCGGCGAGCTGACCGAGGTGGACTTCCTCGACAAGTTCATCAGCAAGATGTACGGCTACCAGAAGGAGTTGTTTGCCGCCAAACAGAACCCGCTGACTTGCCGAATCCGGAACATCCTCAAAAGCCGCCAGGTGGGCCTGACCTACTACTTCGCCGGCGAAGCGTTCATGGACGCCGTGCTGACCGGCGATAACCAGATTTTCCTGTCGGCCAGCCGTGCCCAGTCCGAGATTTTCCGCAGCTACATCGTGTCATTCGCACAGGAGTGGTTCGGCCTGGAGCTGACCGGCAACCCGATCGTGCTGAGCAAAAACGGCAAGCCATGGGCCGAGTTGCGTTTCCTCAGCACCAACAGCAGCACCGCCCAGGGTCACCACGGCCACGTCTACGTTGACGAATATTTCTGGATCCGCGACTTCGAAAAGCTCAACACCGTCGCCAGTGCCATGGCCACGCATAAGAAATGGCGTAAGACCTACTTTTCGACGCCGAGCGCTGTATCGCACCAGGCCTACCCGTTCTGGACCGGCGAGAAATTCCGCAACAGCAAACGCAAGAACGCCAAGGATCCCTGGCCGAGCGAAGCCCAAGCCGCGGCTGGCTCGCTGTGTCCGGACGGGCAATGGCGCAAGGTCATCACCATCCTCGACGCCATCGCCGGCGGCTGCGATTTGTTCGACCTCGAGCAGCTGCAGCTGGAGTACGACGAGGACAAATTTCAACAGCTGTTCATGTGCAAGTTCATCGACAGCACGCAGAGCGCCTTTTCCCTGGTCGACCTAGAGCGCTGTTATTCCGACCTGTCGTTGTGGACCGACTACGACCCCGACGATCCACGCCCGTTCGGCAATAGCCCCGTCTGGATCGGCTACGACCCCAGCCGCACCCGCGACGATGCCAGTTGCGTGGTTATCGCCCCGCCGCTCGAGGATGGCGGCAAGTTCCGAATCCTGGAAAAGCACAGCTGGCGCGGGCAATCGTTCAAGTACCAGGCCGACCAGGTCAAGAAACTCACCGAGCGCTTCAACGTGCAGCACATCGGCATCGATACCACTGGCATCGGTTACGGCGTGTTCGACCTGGTGCGCGACTTCTACCCGCGTGCGACCTCGATCCACTACAGCCTTGAGACCAAGAACACCTTGGTGCTCAAGGCACAGGACACCATTCAGGGCAGTCGCATCGAGTGGGACGCCGGCTGGAACGATATCGCTCAGGCCTTCCTGACGATCAAGCGCGGCACCACCGGCGGTGGTCAGGTGACCTACAGCGCGTCACGAACCGACGCCTCCGGTCATGCCGATATTGCCTGGGCGATCATGCACGCCCTGGCCCATGAACCCCTCAACACCAACAAACAGCGGCGCAGCCGCTACACATTTAGCGGATCAAGCACCCATGGGCAAACCAGCAAAAAACCAGCAGCAACTGCCGGCAACCGGTCCGATGCGGGCGTTTTCATTCGGTGCACCGGAACAGGTTCTGACCGAGAACATCGGGCACTACCTGGGCGTGTTCGCCACCCACGACGGACGAACCTACACGCCACCGGTGTCACGCCAAGGCCTGGCCAAACTGCTGCGCGCCAACGCGCACCACGGCGCCATTCCGGGATTCAAGCGCAACCTATTGCTGCGTGAGTTCGTATCGTCCAAAGGCTGCTCGATCAAGACCATGAGCTGTGCAGCGCTGGATTTTATGGTGTTCGGCGAAGCGTACTTCCGCCGTAACCGCAACGCGTTCGGCCAGGTGCTGGAGATGGACCACCTGCCCGCGATCAACATGCGGGTCAAAGTGGGTGGCGGGTTTGTAATGCTGCAGAAGGACGGCAAAGAGTTGGAGTTCAACGAACACGAGGTTGAGCACGTCATGAACTATGACGTGGAACAAAACATCTACGGCGTGCCTGAGTACCTGGGCGGCATGCAGGCGTTGCTGCTCAATGAAGCCGCTACCCTCTTCCGCCGGCGCTATTACAGCAACGGCGCCCATGCAGGCTACATCTTCTACACCAACGACCCGAACCTGACTGAGGACGACGAAGAGTCGTTGCGCGAACAGATCAGTGCAAGCAAGGGTGTGGGCAACTTTCGCTCGCTATTCGTGAACATCCCGGGCGGTACCGAGAAGGCAATCCAGATCATTCCTGTTGGGGATTTCCAGGCCAAAGACGAACTGGAGAAGGTCAAGAACATCACGCGCAACGACGTGATCGCGGCTTGGCGCATGAACCCCGCATTGGCCGGCATCATCCCGGAAAACAACGCAGGCTTTGGCGATATCGAGAAGATCGATCGGGTGTACACCAGCAACGAAATTCGCCCGATCTGCCAGCTATTCAACCAGTTGAATGACTCGTTACGCGAAGACAGGCGATTCACCTGGAGAACTCAAAAAGACACAGTTGATTCCACTACACAATCCGCATAAGCAAGAGTTTGCCACTGTATATTGTGGCAAGATAGTGGCGATTGACTGCCCTGGGGAGGGACACAATGCGAGTTATTTGCAAATGCGGACACAAAGGGCGAATCGCTTCGCGAGACCAGTTATCGGAGGATTTTGCGAAGCTCTATTGTCAGTGCCTGGATGCAAAGTGCGGGCACACGTGGGTTGCGAATCTGACGTTCTCCCACACGTTAAGCCCGTCGGCTCAGTCATTCGAAAGAATGTTGTTCGACCGTTTGAGAGACATGCCAAGTGCAAAACAGCGTGAGTTGTTTGAGCAGTTGGGATCACAAGCGAGGGTATAAGTCGCAAACCGCCGACTCAAAGATGTCGGCGATCGATTACTTCGAATGATCTATTTCAGGCACAACGACTGGGGGCTATCAACTGCAGACCCTTTTGGGTTGGTAACCAGAATTTCAGTGACCCGACGGACTTGTTGCTGGTCCAGCTCACCTAAACGACGGTAGAGCTCGATCAGACGGTGTTCAATTTTCGTCAGACCAGGCCATTCGAATTCGGTCATTCCAACGCGGTCGCGTTCATTTGTCGTGCGATCCAACATGCTTACTACTCCATAAGTGCATTGCTGAATCGATTATCCGGGCGGGAACTGGCTTTAGACGTTAATTCCTATGGCGGGCGGCGTCGTCGGCCATGGCTTGCAGGAAACGACGAATGGCTTCCTGGTCGAACGGCGTGATGCTCCTGTACTGCGTCACGAGTCGATCTTCTATCTCGGAAAGCGCGTCATTTGGCAGTGTGGCGCGAACACCATTGACGATAAAAGCCACGTCGAAACCCAGCTCACTGGCAGCCAGACTCAGGTAAGACGCCGGAGCATCGCTAGCACCAGACTCATAGTTGCCTTGGGTACGTTTCGAGATACCGAGCTTTTCTGCGAGCTGGTCTTGAGTCAGCCCCGCCTGAGCACGCAGTTGTCGCAGACGCGCGCCAATCTCTTCTGAGAGAGTCAAATTTTTTCCACTCTTGTATTTACATTGGCAATCTTTTGCCACATCCTGCGCTTGCCATCACACGAAAGCGCAAGGAATTGCACTATGCACAACACCACCACCCCCGAGCAAGCCCGCCAACAAGCGCGTGAAGTCTTGGAAAAGCGCGGTCAGTCCGCGAAAGACTTTGCTGTATTGCACAACCTGAATCCCAGCACCGTCTACGCAGTGCTGAGCGGCCAGAGCCGTTGTCGCCGTGGGGAGGCACATCGTGCCGCCGTACTACTCGGTATCAAAGACGGCGTGATTGAACAGTAACGGCACTGGGCTACAGGGAAAAGCAGAATATGGAAGACGCAGTTCTAAAGACTCGCCGGGAAGTTGTCAGCGCAATTATTTGCAGTTACCCAGGTGGACGGGAATGTGCTGCAGCGCGCATCGGTTTGGCGCTGAAAAAATTCGATAACCACGCCTATGAGAACAACAACAGCCGACCACTGACCGACGCTCAGCTTTTTCAATTGGAGCAAGAGTCCGGCACTCAGCATTTGCCCACCTACGTTGCGGCTATGTACGGCGGTTTGTTCGTTCCAGTCCCAGATCCAGAAACTATGGATAACGTCGAGATGTACACCCTCTCGGTACAGGTCGCCGCCAAGCGCGGCACCGTTGACCAAGAGATCGCCAAGGCATTGGCGGATGGATGCATCACCGAGCTCGAGGCGGAACACATCCTTAATGCTCACAACCTACACATGGCGGCACGTCACGCCGAAGTGCTCGCATCCATTGACCTGTACCGCAACAAATCAGGGGCTATCCAATGACTGACCAGCCTGCAGTACAGCAATATCAGGACATCCTCAAATCCGCTGCGCTTGGGTTCCTGGAGCGCCACCGATGCGAACATCTGAGCCACGATCAGCAGTTGTTCGACCGCGCAGTGCAGCACCTGGTTACCGACTATGACGTCCTGACGACGATGGCTGAAAAGATGGTGCACCTGGCCTGCAGCGATATGTCAGCGGTACGCGACCGGCATCGTCTGGACATCGTCAGCAGCACGTCGGCGCACACCGTCATCATCGACCCTGCCACCGGTAGCGCTTGGTCCATCCCGGTCAGCGTTATCTATGAACGCATTCTCAACGCACCGGACAACGGTCGCTTCCGCGTAGCCGCACCGTAACACCCCACCCAATAAACCGCCTGCCTCCCCCGTGGGTTTGGGTGAGCTGCGTCCGAAATTGAGGTTTGACGATGGAAAACGCCATGAACATCAACGCAAAACTGACGCCAGGTCAGGCCCAAGCGCTCTTGGCCAGCCTGCGCGAGCAATACCGTCTCAGCCTCAATGATCTTTGGTACGCGGACCAATATCGATTGATTCCCGATGGCCTACGCCACGGATCAATTCTTGCCAACAGCCCTGTGATGGCCGCGCAGAAACATCTGATCGGCGCCCTCACCCAAAGCCTCGGCCTCAGCCTCAAAGTAGCGAAATAACCATGAGAGACGATCTGCGTCACGACGTCCTGCAGCGTATCGAGTCCGAATTCGGCCTTAAACACCGTGTCCCCACTAACTACATGCGGGGTGGCACTTGTCCCAAGTGCAACAAAAAAGAGCTGTATACCCGCTTCGACAGTCCGTGGCAGCTCATCTGTGGCCGTCAGGAAAAGTGCGGCCACACGGTGCATGTGAAAGAGATCTACGACGACCTCTTTGAAGACTGGAGCAAGCGCGTTCCCGCTACTGAGAACGCCCCAACAGCAACTGCGCGTGCATACCTAGAGTTTTCCCGCGGCTTCGATATTTCATTGATCGGCGGTTGGTTTACACAGGAGACGTACTACTCCGCTCAGCACGATGCTGGCAGTGCGACGGTACGCTTCGCCCTAGAGAAAGGCGGATATTGGGAACGCCTGATCGACAAGCCTGCGCGCTTCGGCAAGATGAAGGCCCGCTTCAAGCCTGGGGAGTCCTACAAAGGTGTGTGGTGGTGCCCGCCGTGCGTCGACGTGCTCGAGGCGAAAGAGATCTGGATTGTCGAGGGCATCTTCGACGCGCTTGCCCTGGTGCACCACAACATCGCCGCCGTATCAGCGATGTCATCTAACGCCTTCCCTGCCGACTCTCTGCAAGCCTTGGTGGCGGCTCGCCCAGGCAACCTGCCAAAGCTGGTTTGGGCGCTTGATAACGAACCAGGTGCGCACGCTTACACCAAGCGCTGGGTCCGTATGGCCCGCGAACTGGGCTTCACCTGCGAAGCAGCGCAGATCCCCCAGAGGGACAACCGCAAGGTCGACTGGAACGATCTGCACCAGCGTTGGCAATTCCTGGACGAAGGCGAGAAGCGTGATGCTCAGGTCGACAAAGACATTACCACCGCCCGGCACCACGGTGCCCTTCTGATCGCGGAGAACGCCACCGAGAAGGCCTTGGTGATGTTCGACTGGAAGCGCCGCAGCGAATTCCACCTGGAGTTCGGCAACCGCCTGTACTGGTTCAAGCTCGACCTGGAGAAGTACAACAAGGCGATCCAAGAGCTCGAGGACAGCGACCACCACGATGATCAGCAGCTGAACAACAAACAAATGCGGGCCAAGGCCATGCAGCAGTGCGGCGCGCTGCAGCGCATTGCTACCTGCAACCCCAAGGCCCTGTACTACCAGGAAAACAAACTCACCGACGAGTCCTGGTACTACTTCCGGATCACGTTCGCCCACGATGCGGCGCCGATTAAAAACACCTTCACCAGCTCGCAGATCGCCTCGTCTGCAGAGTTCAAGAAGCGCCTGCTCGGCATTGCCCCGGGCGGGATGTTCACTGGTACCACCCAGCAGCTGGACGCCTTCATTGAGGAGCAAACCGACGCCCTCAAAACCGTTCAGACCATTGACTTCACCGGCTACACCCGTGAGCACAGCGCGTACGTCTACGGCGACGTGGCGGTGCGCGATGGGAAAGTGTTCAAGCTGAATGAAGAGGACTTCTTCGACATGGACCGGCTGAGCATCAAGACTCTCAGCCAGTCGGTGATCCTCAATCTGAACACGGACCTGGAGAAGTTCGACACCGAGTGGATGGACATCATCTGGCAATGCTTCGGTGCCAAGGGCCTGGTCGCGCTCGCCTTCTGGTTCGGCTCGCTGTTCGCCGAGCAGATCCGGCAGCACCAGAAAAGCTACCCCTTCATGGAAATCATCGGTGAGCCAGGCGCCGGTAAGTCCACGCTGATCGAGTTCCTATGGAAGCTCTGCGGTCGTATCGACTACGAGGGTTTCGACCCAACCAAGGGCACCCCAGTTGCTCGAGCACGTAACTTCGCCCAGGTCGGCAATCTGCCGGTGGTGCTGATCGAATCGGAGCGGGAAAAGACCGATGGCAGCCAAACCAAACAGTACGATTGGGACGAACTGAAAACCGCCTACAACGGCCGCAGCGTCCGCTCAACCGGTGTAAAGAACAACGGCAACGACACCCGCGAGCCTCCTTTCCGTGGCGCTGTGGTCATCGGCCAGAACCACGCGGTAAACGCTTCCGAACCCATTCTGCAACGCTTGGTGCACATCGCCATGACGAAGGATGGACAAACGCCGCAAACCAAACTGCAGGTGGAAAAGCTCGAGCGTATGCCGGTCGACCGCGTCAGCGGCTTCCTGGTCAAGTCCACCATGATGGAAAGCAAGGTGATGGAGACCGTCCGCGAAAAGGGCCCCAAATATGAACAGCATCTGCTGGCCCTGCCTGAGATCCGCACCGTCCGGATCGCGAAGAATCACGCTCAGCTGCACGCCCTAGTCGATGCCCTGGTTCACGTTGTCCCACTGAAAAAACATCAGGTGGACGCGGCCCACGCCGAGATCCAGAGCATGGCCAAGGAGCGCCAGCTGGCGATTAACGCTGATCACCCGATCGTCGTCGAGTTCTGGGAGCTGTACGAGTACTTGAACAGCACTGCAGGTGGGCTCAACCACTCCCGCAATGACGGCCTGATCGCGGTGAACCTCAACGACTTCGCCAAGGAAGCCGCAGAGAAACGCCAGAAAGTCCCGGACCTGACTGAGCTCAAGCGCCATCTGAAAACCAGCAAATGCCCAAAGTTCGTTGAGACCAACAGGAACGTCTGCTCGGCATGGGATACCGATGCCGCTGAAAAACCGAAAACCGTGCGGTGCTGGATCTTCCAGGCTGCCTGATACCACTAATAGAGGAAATCCCCTGATGCAAGTCCAAGTCATCACCGGTGACGGCAGAGACGGATCAACAAACATGCTCAAGCACTTAATGGAGTTACGGGATTGGATCAGCAAACCAGCAACCGTTTATGCAGAGGCCTACGGCGCCACCGGTCTCGTCGAGACTCTTAAGGTTCGTGCAGCGAATGAGAAGGAAATTCTAGTGTTGGACTGCAGCAGAGAGCAGATCCAAGCACTGCTGCAATGGCAGTCAGCAACTGACGACATGATCGAGCTCGAGGACCTAGTGCTTCACCTGGTAAGGCGAGTGAGCTCATCAGGAACACTACAAAACGAAGGGGGTCGTCGTGAGTAGGCTGGATCGCTTCATGCGGGAGAAAGAAGTGCTGGGGGTGACTTCGCTATCTAGAACCACACTTTGGAGGGAAATAAAGAGAGGAAGATTTCCTAAGTCGGTTGTGATTTCTGCTGGGCGTGTGGGATGGCGAGAGTCGGCAATTTCAGCGTGGCAGAAAGCGCCTGACTGTTGGATAGCCGATGACCTAACTGATTCCAACAAACGCACAAGGTAGAAATGTGTCGAGAGCTGCATTTCAGTTTTTTGAGAAATTGAAATGCACCTATGATCTAGGTATGCTCCATTTCAAATAGAAGGAATTTTGAAATCATGGTCAAGTCACCGCCAAAGCTGATGCCCAATCCGTTTGAGATAATCATTAGAGATCATGCCAAGCAAACGGGCGCTTATCTCGAGCTCAGCCAAGCACTCGACGCGCAAGGTCGCTACCTGCATTTCGACAAGCTACGTTTCAGATTTCCTAAAGAATTAGATGCCAGCTTGGCTTGGTCGGTTGTTAGAAATGCGAGAAATCGGCAACTAACGCCAGTAATTGAACTTGGTGAACCACCGAAAACATGTAAATTTCTATACACACCTGCTATGCATATCGCAGTATCCGCCTGCGATCAACATACGACTACCGCCGCGCTAGAATGGATGTGCTCTAAAATCGGAGAGTCCAAACAGCTACAGTATTTACTAAATGATCTTGTTGAAGATGAAGCGATCAGCAGTAGCCAACTTGAAGGTGCCGCAACGACTACTAAAGCCGCAAAGGACTTATTAAAAAGAAAACGCGGCGCCAGAACACCAGATGAAAAGATGATCATCGGCAACTTCAAGATGATGGGACATGCTTGGGAGTGTAGAGACAGAGAACTTTCACTTGACTTGATAACCGACCTGCACCAAGTTGGTGTAGAAGGAATAGACGATGACCGCTATCACCCCGGCGAATTCCGAAACAATGATGATATTGTAGTGGAAGATGGAGACGGCAATGTGGTTCATCAGCCGCCATCAGCGGAAAATTTACAAAAGCGGCTGCAATCAGTAATTCAGTGGGTCAATACAAACCACACCGACATAAACAGTCAAAATTACATTCACCCAATGATAAAGGCGATCATTCTCCACTTTATCATTGGCTATGAGCATCCATTTCACGATGGCAATGGAAGGGTCGCTCGATCGTTATTTTATTGGTATTTATTTAAGCGCGGTTTCGGGGGCTTCAGATACATAGCTATAAGCACGCTATTAAAAATAGCTCCGATAAAGTATGGAAAGAGCTATCTATACACCGAAACGGACGATATGGATCTAACATATTTCATTGACTACCAATGCCGTGTCATAGCACGTGCCATCAGGCAATTTAAGAAAAATTACGATGCAGCTGTAGAAGCTATAGATCAATTTAATACATTCCTCTATGCGTCCGGACTATTTGGAAAACTCTCAGACAAACAGAGAATCATCTTCAATGTCGCCAGAACTGGAAACAGTAAATTTTTCACTGCAACCAATGTAAAAGAAAACCTAGGCTGTGCTTACAATACAGCTTCAACTGCTCTTAATGGCCTGGTAGATTTAAAGCTTTTCCGCAAGGTAAAAAATGGGAACGAATGGGTTTACTCCATGATTGAGCCAAAACAAATATTAAAAGCATGGGACAAATAGAGGCCGCACAGCGGCCTCACCTAATTAGGTTTCGCTGCAATGACGTTTTTCTGTAGCCATATGGCCCAGCGTTGCAGCGCTTTCTTTTTTTCATTGAAATAGTCATAACGATCGTAGTGCTTTGACGATACATCTCCGAATGCATGTCCCTGGATGCGATCCTTAAGCTCTTTGCTCAATTTCGCAACGCCCATCAATGTCTTACAGGTCCGTCGGATATCACGCAGCGTAAACGGGCCATTAAACTTATCCGTGTGCCGGCTGTAGAGTTTGGTCACAGCACGGGACAGTGAGTTGGCGTGCAAGGCACTGCCCTCGACCTTACCTTCAAATGGATACGTACTTGTTGGACTAATTTCATCCATCGCCTTCAGACTCTGGCGCATCAGTTTGTTATAGGGCACAACATGCAAAGAGCGCTCGCCTTCAGCGCTTCGGCCTTTCTTGTTCCGAATAATCAAATGATCATTTAGGAAATGCCGGCGCTCCGTCGCCAATAGTTGCTCGGGGCGCTGGCCCCCGGACGCGATCAGGAACTTGATAAGCTCCGCCGTGACCAAGCTCAGCTTTTCCGGCAGTAACTGCCACAGTAGGGCTAACTCCTCGACCGACAATGCCCGTTCTCCTGGTGTTTCCCAATCAGCCTGCACGGGAACGCTGGAAACCGGATTGCTCTTCAACCCGAACTTTCTATCATTTTTTTGATAACTACGAGGATTGAACTCCTGTTCCAAGCCCACCTGGAAGGCAGCGTGCAGCTGCGACCGGAGTCGATTGCAGTATGTGGTCACACCGGCAGCGATCATCTTGGCAATAATGTCTCGGATATCGCCCGGTCCAATCAACGCCACCGGTCGATTGACCAAGTCGGGGAAAGGGTCTGACACGTAGTGCCTAAAAGACCACTTAACATCATCAGCGGAGGCCGCACCCTCTGCAGCTAGCTTGCCCGCGTACCCGTCGAGCAGATTCTGGAAGGTGCCAGGCGACACCGAGATTTCCTTCTCCACTCGGCAGAGATCACGAGCCGCGGCTAAACCGAGTGTCGGCCATGTGCCGAGTTTGTTTTTTGATTTCGTTCCATTCACTCGTCGCTGGAAATAGAACTCTTTTGTCCCGTTTGGACGGATCCTCAGTATCAGCACGCCCTCGCCTTTCGCGCTGCGACCGTCCGAGACCGTGTATTCCTTTTCTGCAGGCTTCATTGCCTTGATTTGTTTCTCTGTGAGCATTTGGGGGCCGTTACTGGGGGCCGTTGGCCTGAAATAAGGGGTTTTTCAGTGAAACAGCATGAAATGACCGACTTTCTGCAAAGCCCCGTTTCCTCTGGGTTTTCGGGGCGTAAGCATACATCCCGCCCCTGTATGAAACACTACCTGCCTAAGCTTCCCAAGCTGATAACGAGGGTTCGATTCCCTTCACCCGCTCCAATCAGATTTCAGTCTCACGTCGTTTTTTGACGGGGGATGCAGGTAAAGAAAAAACCGGCCTTGATGGCCGGTTTTTTTGTGCCTGGGATTTGGGGGCCCTCCAGTCCTTGACGCCTCCGGCCCCGCATACTAGCGAATGCTATACTTCCTACGGATTGCATGAAGTGTGCAACGTTCCCCACGGGCGCAGATACCGACTGCAAATCTCAGTTTACGGCTGCGGGACAGAGGAGGCCTACGGCCAACACGAGATGGGAGGTGTGGCATGAACCGACACTATTACATCAGTGACAATCTCGACGATCTCGAAGCCCTTGAAACCGAACTGGAAGCCAACGGCATCAATACCGAACAAATTCATGTGCTCAGCGAACAAGTGGCTGATGTTGAAGAACATCATCTCCACGAGGTCAACTCGTTGATGAAACAGGATGTTGTTCACTCTGGCGAGATTGGTGCAGTGGTTGGTGTGCCACTCGCAGCGCTGATCCTTGGCGGTGCCTATTGGCTGGGCTGGACCGAAACCGCCGCTGGCTGGGTACCTTTTATCTTCCTTGCCATTGTTATATTTGGCTTCTGCATCTGGGAAGGCGGCTTTTTTGGTATTCAGGTACCTAACGCGCACTTCCGCAACTTTAAACAGATGGTGGAAGACGGCAAACATATCTTCTTCGTGGATGTTGATCCGAATCAGGAGCCGGTATTGGATCGGGTCATTGAACATCATCCAAAACTGAAGATCGCCGGCACGGGTACGGCATCCCCTCACTGGACAGTCGCCTGGCTGCACAAATGGCATCAGTTCAAGCGAACGATATAACGCCATTTACTGCGGGTTGACCCCGGAGGCTCAAAGCCGTCCGTTGGCTGCTTATTGACCGAAGAAAACGACCCGACTGAGGAAAACGTAATCCGCCTCGGTGGCCATCAGCCCGACGAGCACCAGCAAACACAACGGTGGCACCAATATGGCGTAGACCATGGCCAACCGCTCCCAGGCCATGTGCATGAAGATGGAGACAATTAAACCTGCCTTCAACAACATGAAAGTGATAATCAGGGCCCACCGAAGGTAACCATGGAAGTGAAAATAGTCGACCAGATACGACATCGTGCTGAGGACGAATAACAGCCCCCAGATTTTCAGGTACAAACTGATTGGATGTTGCTGACCCTGAGCATGCGCCATCACCCGTGCTCCTCTACCATAAATAGAAGAAAGCAAAAATAAACACCCACACCAAGTCCACGAAGTGCCAGTAAAGCCCGGCTATTTCGACGTTCTGATAGTTTCCGGAGCGCTCATAATCTCCTCGCATGACTTTCATCGCCACAATGCTGAGATAGATGGCGCCGATTGACACATGCAGTCCGTGAAAACCGGTAATCATGAAGAAGCTGGCCCCAAATTGAGCCGCGCCCATGGGGTTCCCCCAGGGACGCACGCCTTCGGCGATAAGCTTGCTCCATTCAAATGCCTGCATGCTGACGAAGGTCACGCCCAAGGCCGCGGTCGCCAGCATCAGGGCCGTGGTTTTCGCACGATCACGGCGATAGGCGAAGTTAACGGCCATGGCCATGGTGCCGCTGCTGCTGATCAGTACAAAGGTCATGATGGCGATCAGAATAAGCGGGATTTCTCTGCCGCCAATCGTCAATGCGAACACTTCACTGGGGTTCGGCCAAGGGGCGGTGATGGTCATGCGGACCGACATGTAGCCGGTTAAAAAGCAGGTGAATATAAACGTATCGCTGAGCAGGAATATCCACATCATCGCCTTGCCCCAGGGGACCTGCCTGAAAGCCTCCCTATCCGAGGCCCAGTCGCTGGCGATGCCCTGCCATCCCGGGGCAGGCGGCGGGCTTGGTGGATTGGATGAACTTGACTCGGCCGGTGCTAATGGGTGCGATGCCATGGCTTTTCACCTCAGGCCGCAGAATCTGGCGATGGCTTCATAGGTTTGCGGCGTGCTGGTCAGCAGCGCGAAGAGCACGAACCAAAGACCCAATAAGTAGTGCCAATAGGTGGTACAGAGCTCTACGCTGACGCGCAGTTGCGGCAACGGCACGTGACGCAGGAATTTAGCGACGGTTATGCCCCAGGCAATCAGCCCGCCCAGCAGGTGAAGGCCATGCACACCGGTTAACAGGTAGAAGAAACTGTTGGCCGGATTACTGGCGACAAAGTAGCCCCAGGCGACAAACTGCTGCCAGACCCAGAGTTGCCCCACCAGAAAGGCAATTGCAAATACACCGCCCACTACAAAACCCATGGCCGTTGCGTCCAGTCGAGCCTGTCGGGCGGCCATGCGCGACCATTGCAGTGCGATGCAACTCAGTACCAGAAAAGCCGAATTCACCCACAACGGCCATGGATTGGCTAACGGCGCCAAGGGGTCTGTCAGGGGTAGCCAGTCGGCCATTTGTGAGCGGGCAATGAAGGCGAGCAGGAAGAGAAAGAATAACGAACTCACCACCGCCAGAAACAAGCGCAGGCCTACCCTTGCGGCTCGGCTTCTATCGGCGTCGGCCTGAATACCTTCAGGATCGCGATTCCAACTGCCGCCGGGGTCAGCGTCGTCGGCGTTTCTCAATAGCAGTCTGTTCATGTTTTAACGTCCGCTATCTTGGTTCCGGCACTGAGTTGCCGCATTTGCTCCAGCTCCTCGGCAGAGACCGTTTGCGGCACGAAATCCTGCTCTATCCCCGGCACGCTGTAGTCATAAGCCCAGCGATGCACGACCGGCAGTTTCGCTCCCCAGTTACCGTGTACCGGTGGGGTGTTCGGCGTTTGCCATTCCAGACTGGCCGCGCCCCAGGGATTACTGCCTGCGGGCTTACCTTTAAATGCACTCCAGGCCAGGTTGAACACGAACAGCAACTGGGAAACGCCGACGATCAATGCGACCACCGTAATGAAGGCATTCAACTCTTGCGCCGACTGCGGGATGAACGCGTAGTTTTCATAGGCGTAGTAACGGCGCGGCATGCCCTGGAAACCCAAGTAGTGCATGGGGAAGAAAATGGCGTAGGTACCCAGAAAGGTAATCCAGAAATGCAGCTTGCCCAGGGTGTCGTTAAACATCCGCCCGGTGACTTTCGGAAACCAATGATAGATGCCGCCGAATACCACCAGTACCGGTGCGACTCCCATGACCATATGGAAATGGGCGACGACGAAATAGGTGTCCGAGAGCGGAATGTCCACAATCACATTGCCGAGAAACAACCCGGTCAGACCGCCCACCAGGAAGGTGACAATAAAGGCCAGGGCAAACAGCATCGGCACGGTCAGATGAATGTCGCCCCGCCACAGGGTCAACACCCAGTTATAGACTTTCAGTGCAGTCGGCACTGCGATGATCAAGGTGGTGACGGCGAAGAAAAAGCCAAAGTACGGGTTCATCCCGCTGACATACATATGGTGCGCCCAGACCACAAAGCTGAGCACGCCAATCGCAATAATCGCCCACACCATCATTCGGTAGCCGAAGATATTTTTACGCGCATGGGTGCTGATCAAGTCGGAGACCAGGCCAAACGCAGGGAGAGCAACGATGTAGACCTCCGGGTGGCCGAAGAACCAGAACAGGTGCTGGAACAAGATCGGGCTACCGCCCTGATGATTGAGCTGCTGCCCCAGCGAGATCATCGCCGGCATAAAGAAGCTGGTGCCCAACAGCTTGTCGAACAGCATCATGACCGCACTGACAAACAGCGCCGGGAAGGCCAGCAAGGCCATGATCGAGGCCATGAAGATTCCCCATACGGAGAGCGGCATGCGAAACAATGTCATGCCGTGCGTGCGTGCCTGCAATACCGTGGTGACGTAGTTCAGCCCGCCCATGGTGGCGGCGACAATAAAAATCGCCAGAGAGACGAGCATCAGGACAATGCCCCATTCGACCCCGGGTGTCCCCTTGGTGATGGACTGCGGCGGATAGAGCGTCCAGCCCGAACCGGTGGGACCGCCCGGCACAAAGAAACCGGCGAGCAATACCAGTACCGCCACCAGGTAGAACCAGTAGCTCAGCATGTTGACGTAGGGGAAGACCATGTCGCGGGCGCCCACCATTAGTGGGATCAGATAGTTACCGAAGCCGCCCAGAAACAGAGCCGTCAGCAAATAAATGACCATGATCATGCCGTGCATGGTCATCGCCTGATAGTAAGTATTGGCGTCCATGAACGCCAAACTGCCGGGGAAGCCTATCTGTAAGCGCATCAAGTCGGACAACACCACGGCGATAAGCCCCACGAACAGAGCCGTCAAGGAGTATTGAATGGCTATGACCTTGTGGTCCTGACTCCAGATGTATTTGGTCAGGAAACTTTTAGGCTCGTGCAGTGCTTCTGATTCGGCTTGCTCCGCATAGGCCATCACGTCATCCTCCTGTCGAAGTTTCGGTGTACTGCTGGCTGCTTACGGCTATTTCCCTGGCTGCGCCTTGCTCGTATCAGCGTCGGCATTCGCTTTGGATTTGATAAAAGCGATCAGTGCATTCAACTCCTTATCGCTGGGAGCAAAGACCGGCATGACGGGTGCATAACCCTTGACGATTTTGGCAGCGGGATTAAGAACCGAGTCTTTTATATAGCCCTCATCGACCTTGATGCTCGTACCGTCGGCAAGGGTTTCGGTCTTGCCGTACAGACCCTGCCAGCTGGGACCGATGCCCTTGCTGCCATCGACACTGTGGCAGGCCAGGCAGCCGAGCGATTCGGCCAACTGCTGTCCTTGCGCCGCCAGGTCTTCACCTGGGCCCGGCGCTTGGCCGGCAGCAGATTCCTCGCCTTGTCGCGCAGCACCCAGTGATTTGATCAGGGCGATGAGTGCACCCAATTCATCGTCATTGAGAGTATAGGTCACCATGACCGGCGGGTAGCCTTGTACCAGACGGGCCTTCGGATCGAGGATCGACTCTTTCAGGTAAGCCTCATCGACCTGCACGCTGGTGCCATCGGCAAGCTGTTCAGTGCGGCCATACAAGCCCTTCCATCCCGGGCCGAGACTGGCACTGCCATCCTGGCTATGGCAGGCCCCGCAACCGTATTTTTCGACCAACTGGCGGCCTTTTTCCAGCACGCTGTCCTGACTGGGCTTGGCAGCTGTCGATAATGTCTGTGCAAACGTCGGTTGGCTTTTCAGCCATTGATCGAAGGCACCCTGCTCTTCCACGATCATCTGGCCGCGCATGTTGTAATGACCGACACCACAATATTCAGCGCAAAGAATTTCATACTTCCCGGTTCTGGTCGGTGTAAACCAAAAGTACGACACCATCCCCGGCACCATGTCCATCTTGCTGCGGATTTGCGGAACATAGAAATCGTGCAATACATCTTTTGATCGCAGTAAAACTTTCACCGGCTTATCGAGCGGAAGACGAACTTCATTGCTTTTTATCAGTACATCGTCCTGCCCGGCAGGATCATTGGGATCAAGGCCGAGGGAGTTGGTGGAATCAACAAATTTGATATCTGACTTACCCAACTTCCCGTCTTGGCCGGGGAAGCGAAAGGCCCACTGCCACTGTTGGGCGATCACTTCAAGTTCATAGGCATTTTTCGGTACCCGGATAAAATCATCGTAAACAACCAGGCCTGGCGCCAGCATGGCGACAATACCTACCGAAGTAACGATAATTAACCATAGTTCCAGTTTTTTACTTTCTGGTTGGTAGTACGCCCTGGATCCCTCCTTGTGACGATAACGCATCACCGCCACCGCCATAAAAACCGTAATGGCGATGAAGAATATTCCGCTAATGATCAGGGTGATAAACAGGGTGGTGTCTATGGATCCCCAGTTGGAAGCTGCCGGTGTTGCATGCCAAGGCGCGAGTATATGGAAGAGTACTGATGCAATAACGATTAGTATCAAGATAATTGCTATTGCCATGTTCTCTTCATCCTGTTCCTGTTGCTCATTGGTTATGCCAAAGCATCGCCACTGACGTCCAAGCAGGGCCGACAACTGCCACCCATCCCGATGACAAAGTCAGTAAGAAGTATAGAGCCATCGGGCTGTACCGTGAGGCGGGCAAGCGAGGCCCGGTTGCCAGCTATACTCAATGACAGATTACGAACGGCAGGAATCGGCCAGAAGCGGCCCAAAAGGCGAACCCTGCCTATGCGTAACAGTCAGATAAGTGATGACATTGAGAACAACAGCCACAGAATCCAGCAGTCCACGACGGAGATTTCGTCATGAGTGCCCTGACGATCGAAGGCTGGTGCAAGCCCAGCCCCGACCAGAAGTCCATCCCGATCGGTGAGATCCATTTTGACGTCGATGACCCCCTTCATCTGCGTCTGGAGCAAGCTGAAGAACGTCTACAAGAGACCCATGAGCCCGAAGCCATGGTCGATGTCGACATGAGCACAATGGATTTGGTCTTGCCAGAGGGATATGGCCCCTTGTCCGACTGCCAGATGCGCGTCTATCTGCATTACGAGCGCGGTCAGTTCCATTTGGTCGGGCATCGAGCGAGTGATGGAAGCTTGATCTACACCAATGCGGTTTTGATTGATCAGTTGCTTTAGAAACGCCGCATGATGCGCGGGAACGCAAAAACCGGTCCGCAGCGGCCGGTTTTTATGCCTGAAATTTGAGCATTCCTTGCGCCTCAGCGCCGCGGCAAAACCCTGCAATACAGAAAACGGGTTCTACCCAAACCATCGCGACATGCCCTCCTAGACTCGTTTCATGCCGGTCAACCATCCGTATCCAGGGTGGGTTGGTGGTTATAGTGTTGATTAGTGATTTTCAGTAGGTATAGTAACCACAAGCACACCACAGGGAGGTGATGTGAATAGCCGGTTTTTGATAAGCCAAATCGTTGCGGACGGCTGGTATCTGGTACGAATCAGGGGGAGTCATCACCACTTCAAGCATCCGACCAAGCCTGGACTGGTGACGGTTCCTCACCCGAAAAAGGACCTGCTCAAGAAAACGGCCATTAGTATTTTGCAACAGGCGCTGCTCTGACGAACCGATGGACTGCGCCCTCGGAGGATAACAAACATGCTTTACCCCATCGCGATTTCCATGGGTGATGACGAACACGCCTGGGGCGTAGAAGTTCCGGATATTCCAGGTTGCTTCTCCGCCGGGGAAGATCTGGATGACGCCATGGCCATGGCTCGCGAAGCCATCGAAGGTCATTTCGAGATTCTGGCCGAAGACGGATCACCGATTCCGCCCGCCAACAAAGTGACCCTGCATGCGGCTAATCCACAGTACGCAGGGTGTACGTGGGCCGTGGTGGATATCGATGTCACCAAATACCTGGGCAAGGCGCAGAAACTCAACATCACCCTGCCCGGCTATCTGCTCAACCGCATCGATGAGTACGTATTGCACCATCCGGAAGAGAAAAGTCGCTCCGGGTTTCTAGCCTCGGCGGCGCTCAAGGTCTTGCAGCAAAGTTGATAGCCTGAAAATCGGATCAATCAAGGGGACAATGTGTCCCCTTTGATTCGTCAGCGCGTTGCCACCATGAACAACCGCGGAAACGGCAGCAGCACCGAACCATCGCTCAGCGCCGGATAGACCTGCTCGATTGCCGCTTGATACTGCTTGAGATAGTGCACCCGTTCCACGTCATCCAATGGTTCGAGAAAAGGCCGCAAACCGGAGCCTTTGAACCACTCGACCACACCCGATGCGCCGTCCGCGAGCGGATGATAGTAAGTGGTGCGCCATACATCGACGCGAGTGCAGTGGCCACGCAGCATTGAGTAGTAGCCGCTTGCACCCTCCATTTCCGTTCGCTGGCCAGCAGCCCTTGCCAGCTTGTCAGCCCACGGGCCGTTCGCTGCGACCTCGCGCATCAACCGGTGCGACGGTTCGTTGAGGTTATCGGGCATCTGGATCGCCAGGCTGCCGCCGGGCGTGAGCCTGTTTACCAGCGATGGCAGCAGCCTGGCGTGATCCGGCACCCACTGCAGCACCGCATTGGCGAAAATCACATCGAACGGGCCGGTCTCGTTCCAGGTATCAATGTCAGCGGTGTCAAAACGTACCTGAGGCAGGCGCTTGCGGGCGGCCTCGATCATATCGGTCGAACTGTCCAACCCACGCACCGCGGCATCGGGAAAACGCTGCACCAGCAACTCGGTCGAATTGCCGGGGCCGCAACCGATGTCGATGGCCGAACGGACGTCCACCGCAGGGATGGCGGCCAGCAAGTCACGCGCCGGGCGCGTGCGCTCATCTTCGAAAGCTACGTATTGTTTGGCGGACCAACTCATATCGCTCTCCTGTCGGGTGCATTGTTGTCGCCAGGGGCAGACAACCGGTTGGCTACGATACATCGTCCGCGTCAGTTAACCCACGCCCCCACCCGCCAATGCCAGCCATCGTTACGTTGCTCCCAGTGCGGATGCACATAACGATACCCCGGTCGCTCCGGGACCCAGTGGCCATGAACTGCGACATAGCGCCCACCTTCCCAACGCCAGTACCCCCTGGACCAGAGGTAACCCGGTCGCCCCGCGGGCTCTACCTCGACAACGCGTTCCGGTGGCGGCTGCGGTGCGATGACCTCAACATATTCACGCTCCACCGGACGCCGGTCATGAACGACCCGTTCCTGCACACAACCCGCTGCGGTAACCACCACTGCCAGCAACACCATGTAACGTAACAACATGCCGCCTCCTCTGGCTTGAAAGCCAAGTTGAGTGAACCAGCAAAAAAACGCCCCCCTTTTCCACCATGCTCCTGCCTGGTTCACTGCTTTTTTAACAGGTCTTATCTGTCTATTGCCTGAACCCGGATCACTTGATGACGGAAAACACAGGGGATCTGGATAAGCCTTTTTTATCGCCAAATCGTTGGAAGCCATAACCGAAATGACCGTTCGTCGACCGACCAGCAAAGCAGTTTTGACAGTATAAAAATGGCATCTATAGTCCTATCGCGGCCTGTTGGAAGGAACCCAACCCGTCATTTCAAGGCAAGGAGCAAGGCCAGCTCGTCCCCCGAGATCGAGTGGGTTCCCCAGTAGTGTGTTCGCAACGGCCACAAGGCAAACAAGCGTTGTCGTGCCTGGTAAGTAGCCAGACAATCACTATTGTTAAAAGGAGCTTCACTATGTCTCGAGTCACGGATGTACTTGTTTCCATCGACACTGAAACCATTCTGAAAAACTACCCGAACATCAGCAAAAACCCTGCTGCGCCGACGATGATCGACGTCAATCATGTGTACATGGTGACCAATCAGAACAACGTGGTGAGTGGCCAGGCCGGTGGCGAGCTCAACTTGAAAGCCCAGGTAGGCGACTTGATTCGCTGGCGTGAAACCAGCCTGTCGCAGAGCTTCGAGACTGCAGTGGTTTTCTACAAGTTCATCGGTAACGCCGGCAACGAGTTGATCTCCACGCCCACGCCACGCAAGGCTACCGCCTGCGTCGCCGTTCCGAATACCAGCAACCCGTCGGTGCCCAGCTGCCAGAAAGTCGATAACTATTACTGGTCTTCGGAAACCCTTGCGTGCGGCAGCGTGACCTATCACTTCAACTTCCTGATCGTGGATCGCAACTGCCAGATTGTCGGCTGCTGCTCGTGGGATCCGTTCATTACCATCCGTAATTGACGATGGCGGACCCCTTGGCAACAAGGGGTCACCCCGTCCGTTGCCGCCTCGGCTGGAACAGGATGTCTTGCTTGAAACCGAAGCGGTTACCGTTTTGCGTCAACATCATGAAAGGAATCCATGATGACTTCCGAACCGATTACCCCCCCTTCGGCGAGTACCGTGACCGCCAATAGCGTGCTGCTGATCGTCGATGCCGAATCGCTGCTTTCGCGCTATCCGCAACCCAGCCTTGACCCGCAAAAGCCGACCGTGATTGAAGATGGTTTCATCTTCGGCATCAGCGCTACATCAGCAGCAGAAAATATTAAAAACGACAGCAAAATCACACTGACCACCAACAACGGAAAAGTCTTTCATATTCGCGGCAGGACCGTCAGTTTGCTCGCCGAACACAGCGTGGTATTCCACAACATCACGGTGGACGATACCGGGATCCTTTCTCCGCCCAAGCTGATCGTCCATGGCGACCAGACCGTCCCCGCGCCCGACCCCGCCAACCCGAACCAGCCGGGCAGCCACAAGGCCGATGATCATTATTGGGAGTGCTCGCCGCAACTGAGCACGGGCGTGGCAACCTGCGAACTGAGCTTCATGCTGATCAACCAGCGCTGCGAAGCGCTCGGGTATTTCAGCTGGAAGACTGAGGTGACGCTGTCGGCGTGAATAAAGATTATCGAGTAGGAGGCGGCTTCACAGCCGTCGTCCTCTCACACCACCGTACGTACGGAAACGAGCAAGTCCAGGCACCTACAGTGGCAAGGTATTGCAGTGCTTGATCTCCTTGAGCGAAAAACCGGTGTACATTTCCTTGATATTGCCGAGCGTACGTACGCGATGCATGGCGAGTTCATGGAATGCCTCCATGTCTTTGACGACTACCTGCAGGAGGTAGTCGTATTTCCCCGACACTTTGTGACAGGCAATAATGTTGGGCAGCGCCAGGACGCCCGCTTCGAAATGTTCCATGGCGTGCTCGGAGTGACTATCGAGGGTGACGCTGATGAAAGCGAAAAGTCCCAGCCCTATGGTCTTCGGGTTCAAGTGCGCGTGATACCCGACAATCACCTCCTCTTCCAGGCGCTTCAGGCGCTTCCAGCAGGCTGGCGCTGACAGGCAAACACGAGCGGCGATCTCGGCGTTCGTCAGGCGACCATTCATTTGCAGAATGTCCAGAATTGAACGATCAACCTTATCCATTTCCGCCATGTGTTCTCTCCCTTTAACAATGCGTACGCGGTTGGGCGATTGGCCCCATCCCGCAGGTCCTTGATCAAGCATCCATTTCTAGAAACTACAAATACTAGAAAGAAAATTACATAAAGAACACATTTTGGATAATTAACGACTGAAAAATAACTAAATACAGACCCGTTTCGAAAACTAATTTTCGAGGCACTGAAATACAATTTCTTGTCATTTCCGACACCAAAGCCACTGGCTCTGACAATAAAAATAAGTAACAACGGAGGCAATATTGAGCATTTTCAGAACAAAAGACCTGGACGCAATGATTGCTGCTGCCCGAGCGCCTGCCGGGTTGAAAAAAGTGCTGGGGCCGATGGATTTGGTCCTGATTGGTATCGGTGCAATCGTGGGGACGGGCATCTTTGTATTGACCGGAACCGGCGCATTGACTGCGGGACCAGCCCTCACGGTTTCATTCCTGTTAGCAGCGTTGGCCTGTGCATTTGCAGCGCTCTGTTATGCCGAGTTCGCCTCATCTGTACCGGTAGCAGGCTCGATTTACACCTACAGCTACGCGACGCTGGGAGAGTTGGTGGCCTGGATGATCGGCTGGGATCTGATGCTCGAATACGGACTGGCCAGCTCGGCTGTGTCTGTTGGGTGGTCGGGTTACTTCCAGTCCCTGCTGAGCGGATTCGGGCTGAATCTTCCGGTTGTGCTTACGGCGGCTCCAGGCTCTTTGCCTGGCGTGGAAACCTGGTTCAACCTACCCGCGCTGGTGATTATGCTGGCGATTACCTGGATGCTTTCTATAGGCATCAAGGAATCCGCGCGCGTAAACAACGTGATGGTGATCATCAAAATCGCCGTGGTGCTGCTCTTCATCGCCGTTGGTGTGCGACATGTTCAGCCGGCTAACTGGCAACCTTTCTCTCCCTTCGGCGTCAATGGCATTTTGAGTGCTTCTGCCTTGGTTTTTTTTGCTTTTATTGGTTTCGATGCGGTTTCCTCTGCCGCCGAAGAAGTGAAAAAACCGGCGCGTGACCTCCCCATCGGTATTATCGGTTCCTTGGCCGTTTGTGCGGTGTTGTACGTTGCCGTTTCAATGATCATGACCGGCATCGTGCCCTATGCCCAATTCCTTGGCGTTGATCATCCGGTTTCATTGGCGTTGCAACATGCCGGTGAAAGCTGGGTTGCCGGGTTCGTTGATTTAGGCGCGATCGTTGGCATGACGACTGTCATTCTGGTGATGGCTTACGGTCAAACCAGGATCATCTACGCAATGTCGCGCGACGGACTGCTTCCCCAGCGCCTTTCCAGGGTTCATACACGATTCGGCACCCCATTTTTCGCCACCTGGATGGTCGGAATAGTCTTCGGGCTGATCTCGGCACTGATTCCGCTGAACGTCCTCGCCGAGTTGATCAACATCGGTACGTTGGCCGCATTCAGTCTGATCTCGGTGGCAGTGATCGTATTGCGCAAGACCCGACCTGATCTTCCTCGCGCATTCAGATGCCCGGGCGTGCCCATTGTTCCATTGCTCGCCATCGCGTTCTGCGTAACCTTGATGACCTTCCTCAAGCAGACGACCTGGCTGGCATTTGGGGCGTGGTTGGCAATTGGCCTGGTGATCTACTTTGCCTATGCGAGGCGCCGCTCGTTATTGCATTAATCCAGCATTTCGTCAGGTCTGGAGTATCAATCAACCTCCAATAGTTTTCAGGTGCGAAACTGCATTCCAGTTGCGCACCTGATTACATTCGCCTGTCAATCCTCACCTCATTTGTCCTGTTTTTAGCCCTAGGAGACCAGTGGCGCGCATTGGCAGTGGCACGCGAACTCTATTTATTCAGTTACCCCATTTAACTCATGACTTAGGCCCGCCACGGTGGAAGAGCCCCTTCGAAAAGTGAAAAGGCTCGATGCAGGAAACCGTTGAAGCGAGCAGCATCACGCCGCAGCCCTGCCTGTTGACCACCAATCAGGCACAGATGGGCCACCTGACCAATCACTTCTGCTTGGCCTGGCATATGGACCAAGCGGCGGCACGTGCGTATCGCGAAGTCCAGTCGTCTTGTATCAACACGCTGCTGAAACTCGCCTACCAACGGATCATGCAGCGACCAGGCTCGGATGGAAATTTCCCGCCCAGGTTGTTTCTCAGCGGCAATACTCAAGTAGCGTTTCAAGGTTTCGCCCGCGCTACGACCCTGCGCCGCATAAGCGAGCATGCGCTCCGTGTAGTCTTCTTCCCAAGCGGCCAGCAAGGTGCGGACAAAGTCTTCGCGATTGCGGAAATGGTGATAAAACGATCCGCGGGTCACATTCAATCGGCGCGATAGACTCTCGGCCGAAACGCCAATGTGCCCGATTTGGTCGAGAGCCTCAAAACCAGCCGCGATCCAATGGTTACGAGTTAGTTTTCTCACCCGTTATTTCGCTCCATGTTTAGCGCCATACAGACTGTGTATGGTGCGCAACCGATTGATACGCTGCGAACACCGGCAAAGATGGCCGTTGCGTTTTGCACGCCAGCACTTTTCATGGAGCTCGCCTTGAAGAAAATCGTTCTGGTTGCTTTCGACCAATTCACTGATATCGACCTATTCCTGATGTGGGACATCTTAGGCCGCAACACCGAGGACTGGCACGTCCGAATATTGGGTTCCAGCTCTATCGTGCGATCGGCGCACGGCCTGCCTGTTTCGGTGCACGGTCCGCTTTCCGAGGCCAATAGCGCCGACGCGGTATTGTTCGTCAGCGGCAAGGAAGGGATACCCGCTGCACTTGCCGCCCCAGATTTCCTGCCGTCGTTTGAACTTGACTCCAGACGCCAGCGAATCGGCTCCATATGCGCCGGAGCTTTCATTCTCGAACGGCTTGGGCTACTCAGCGGCCAAGCAACTACACATCCGGATGCACGATCGAGCTTGCAAGCTCTGGGACTTGAGCCCCTGGACCAGCCTCTTGTATGCCAGGGGAACGTTGCAACCGCTGGCGGATGCCTTTCGGCGCTCTATCTGGTGGGATGGTTGGTTGAATCCTGGTTCGATGTCGACAAGCGCCGTGCGACGTTGCTCCCTGTTCTGCCAGCCGGGCAGCAAGAGCTCTATGATGCCTTGATCGGGTTCAGTATCCGACAAGCACTTACAGGGCGACAAGGAGCGTTACACGACAAACCATCGCAACAAGAGACGCGACATGGCATGTCGTCTAATTGGTAGTTAGAACTCAGGAGAGATCCCCGATGCCCCGAGAATTTGAGCTCATTATGTCCGTGCCAGTCCCCTCGAGGTCCGGCATCACCCACCTTTACAAGTCAATGAACCTGGCGGACGCTTTTGCGATTCGGCTCCCTGCGGGCACATCCAGCAATCCAGATTTGCTAGCTCGATTCATCCTTTCCCACCAGCCATCCTGGATCGGATGGCTCATGAAAGTCCGAGACACTATCGCTGCCTGTTTTGGTCTCAAGACAGCCAAACATTTGGCATCACTTGCTAATCGGATTGGAATTTTCAAGGTCTACAGCACGAACCAGACTGAAATCGTGTTGGGAGAGGACGACAAGCACCTCGACTTCCGGATATCGATCCTATGTTCTGGAGAGGCAGGGCCAGAAGGCAGTCGCCAACTCGTTTTTTCAACCGTGGTCCAGTGCCACAACCGTCTAGGCCGGGCCTACATCTTCGTTATTGCCCCATTTCACCGCTTGGTTGTTAAGGCCAGCCTCCTCAGTGCTGCGCGCATCGGTTGGCCTCTGGCTACCTGCCCCTAAGGCTGAGCGCTGTCTGCCCCCTGAGGTCTAACCCTTCCATCGAAGGCTGTTCTGGCAAGCCTGGCCAAGTCTCTCATGTCAAACGTCAGGCCTCTAAGATGCATTCAATACCTCTACGGCGCGCCACAAAAAACCGGCCTCAAAGGCCGGTTCTTTTTATGGTACGTATCCAACAGTGCTAGTCGTAATAGCCAACAGTCTTCTTCAAGTGGTCCGAATAATCGTAAACCTCATCAACCGATCCAATCGGAGATTTGAATCAATGCTGAGCCATGCCCCCGCGAGTGACCAACGTCAATCGCGGGGCATGCAGCTAACGACTGGCTTGCAGCGCCCTGGCCATTTGCAGATGGTTTTGCAGCTTGGGCAGGGTTTCTTCGGCGAACGCTTTGATTTGCGGCACGTCCGTTGTCTGCGCTTGTTGTTGAAGTTGCTCGATGGCTTCCTGGGTGGTCTTTACCTGACTGTCGACGTACGCCTGATCGAAAGAGGTATCGTCCTTAATCTCCGGTATCAAGGCTTTGGCCTTGTCGACCACTTCTTCGCGTGGTGCGACCGGTAAATCGAGTTGCTTGGCAATTTTCGCCAGATGCTGGTTGGCGGTGGTGCGATCGTTGATCACCACGATGGTGTAATCCTTGACCTCTTTGGATGCGGTTTTCTGGTGCGCCAGGCGGCTGGCTTCGATGTCGGCCATGCCTTGGGCCGACGCCTCATTGACGAATTCGGCGGGAGACTGGGCAAAGGCATTGGTGGCGCACAGGCCCAGTAACGTGGCAAAACCGGCATTGCGTAAACGGGTGGCCATCCAGCTCATGGTCGCGCCCTCCTTCTTGAAATTCAAACGGGAGCTTGCGCCCCCGTCCATTAAACAAAACTACCTTCACCCATTACGGAGTTTTCTGACCGCCTTTGCGGCCCATGCCGCCTTTGGCAGGGTCTTTATCAACAGTCGTCGTGGTAGTTTTCCCACCTTTGCGACCGGCTTCAGACGCCTTCGTTCGATCGATGGCGCTACCCGGGGTCGGATGTTTTGAAGTAGGCATGGTTCTCATCCTCTTGGTGATGATCACAGCGAGCAGACGCCCGCATAGGATATGAATTTCCATGCCTGAAAAGGTTTAGAAAACCTGGCAGCGCCGCGACGAACGGTGACGGATTTTCAGACACCGAGACGTGAATGGTGCTGGCGCTTGGCAGCGTACATTGCCTCATCGGCATGCCTGAACAGCTGCTTTTCTTCGGTGCCATGTTCGGGGTATCGCGCGACGCCGATGCTCGGCTGGATCGTCAGGTTGTGCCCGTCCAGACGCAGGGGCTGAACCAGCACTTGGCGGATTTTCCCCGCCACATTCTCGGCATCTTCGGCGGCGTGGATGTTGTGCAACAACACGACAAATTCATCACCACCAATGCGCGCCACCGTGTCGGTTTCGCGCACGCAGCCCTTGAGCCGATTGGAGACCGCTTGCAGCAGCATGTCGCCGACCGCATGACCGAAGGTGTCATTGACTTGCTTGAAGCGGTCGAGGTCGACATAGAGCAACGCCATGCGACCGGAGTCTGCCCGGGCCAGCGCCAGCGAAGCTTTGAGGCGTTCACGCAGCAATTCGCGATTGGGCAGCTGAGTCAGCTGATCGTACTGGGCCATGCGCTGGAGCCGGGCGTGCAATTGCTTGCGTTCGATCGCGGTCGCGACCTGGGCGCAAACATACTGCAGCAACTCCTTGTCTTGTTCGGTGTAGCGCTCGCCGCCCGGCACGCTTTTGACGATCAGCGCGCCGATGGTGCCGTTTTGCGAACTCAACGGCACGCCCAACCAGCAGGGTGAGTCCTGGCCCTCGACCAACGCTGCAAACCCCTCCGGCAGATTGTCCTGATCCGGGGTCAGCAGGATCGGCAAGCCACTGCGAATCACTTCTGCGCACAAACGCCCGGTAACAGTCCCGGGATCCTCGGGTTGCAGCTCATGGTCGTCAACGTGATAGGGGAAATTCAGCTGCGCGCAGTGCTCGTCATACAGTGCCACGGAGAAATTCAACGCCGGCAGCCATTCGCCGATGATCGAATGGATGCGTTTGAACAGCGCCAGCAAATCTTCCGCCGCGTGGGCCGCTTCGGAGATCGCATACAGCGCCGCTTGTCGGGACTCGGCCTGTTTGCGCTCGGTGATGTCGCGCGCCACGGCGATACGCAACTGATCGACCTCCGACCAACGTGCCGACCAGAGAATGTGCGCCACCCGACCGTCCTTGCGCAGGTAACGATTTTCAAAGTTGAGCTTGGGTTCGCCCCCCATGATCTCCCGCGCGGCGTCGAGGGTACGCTGTCGGTCGGCAGGGTGAACCAGGTCGATCATCGACTGGCCGATCAGCTCGTCGGGGGTGTAACCGAAAATGCGCTCGCAGGCCGCGCTGACAAATACGAAGCGACCTTGTTTGTCCACCGCACAGACGGCGTCCAGCAAGAGATCGATGTAGCTCGCCAGTGGCGCGGAATTTCTGGTTTCCATGATGCCGAGAGCATGTCCGGACAATGCAACATTGAACAACCCTCCCTGACCGGTCATACGCCCGAGCGATGACTGTGCAGCCGACGCTTCCCTGCGTTCAGCCTCAAGCCTTGTTCGTCACCAACCCCGGAAGCGCATGCACCAGGGCATTGATGGCGAAACCGATGAACATGACCCCGCACAAGCGGGTGATCGCCAGTTCATGACGCTGATACAACGTGCGCACCTGACGCGCACCGACGATGCCAATGAGAATAGCGTAGGCCAAAAGGCCACCAATGAAGCTCAAGATGATCAACCAGGGCAACATTGACCAATGCAGCAACTCTGCACGGCTGGACAACAGTGCTGTAAACGTCGCCACCGCCACCGGGTATGCCTTGGGGTTGGTCAGGCCGAACAGGATGCCGTGCCAGAATGGCTGCCGCGCCGGGCCCTGAGGCGCCTCGGCACTGGCGCGACGAGCGCGAACCGCGCGCAGGCCCAGCCAGAACAAGTAAAGCCCGCTGAGCACACCCAGCACATCGAAGGCAGTGCTGCCGATTTCCCGCGCACCGACAATCGCGATCAGTGCAGTGCTGCACCAGACCACGTCGCCCAGCAAATGCCCGCACAGAAACCCCGCCCCGGCCCGCCGTCCGCGTGCCGCGCCGATGCCGAACACCGCCAGCACACCGGGCCCCGGCGTAATGCCATAAATGAAACCCGAGGCGAGAACGGCCATTAGCAGCGATGGTGTCATGGAAATTCCTGAGGACGCCGGGTGAAGGGGCGCAATTCTATCTCAGGACGCCGAACATCGACTCACTGATCGTCGAAGAACTTCATCCCCGCATAGGGTCGCTGCCGACAAGCCGCCAGCCGCGACGCCAGAGACCCGACATGCGCCTCGAGCTTGTGCCCGTCCGGGTCGAGAAAATAGAACGACGCACCTTCGCTGCGGTTATCCCGCCATTCCCGCACGTTGGCGGATCGCAGGCGTTCGACGAACGGCAGGAAGTCCACAGCTTCGAGGCTGAAGGCGTAATGGGTGTAGTCGGCGGCGGGCGTGGATTCGCGCCGTGGATCGAAAGAAAGGCACAGCCACAGACCGGGTAGCGAGAGATAGGCGCCGGTGTCCCAAGTGGCTTCAAGCTGAAGTTGCAGCAGATCGCGATAGAACGCCACGCTGCGGTTCAGGTCAGTGACGGCGAGGGTCAGGTGGTTGAGGCCGGTTAGCATGGGTTGGGTAACCTTGAGTCTCTCTGGGTGGTCGCGAGCGGAGAGTAAAGCTTAAACATCCTTGAGCGTACAGCCGACGGGGGCTTTGTTGGCTGAGAGTCAGTCTTCGCGAGCAAGCCCGCTCCCACAGGGAGTGGCGGCGGGCACGAATCCTGTGCCCGACGCGGTCAATGTGGGAGCGGGCTTGCTCGCGAAAGCGGTATTTCTGACGCCGCGAACTTCAGAACTTGTCGAGCGTGCGCAGCTTCTGCGGCAACCCCCACAGCAACAACGCAGCGGCGATCAGCGCGGCGACGCCGATGACGTACAGCGCCGGGGTGGTGCTGCCGGTCAGGTCTTTGATCCGCCCGACCATGACCGGGCTGACGATCCCACCGAACTGGCCAAGGGTATTGATCACCGCGATCCCGCCAGCGGCGCCTGCCCCGGCACCGGCCAGCAGTTTCGGTGGCAGGGTCCAGAAGCTCGGGATGGACGCGATGATCCCGGCACCGAGCAAGCCCAGGGCAACAATCAGGAACGTCGTGTGGTTGGCGAAAATTCCTGCGCAGAAGAAACCCACCGCGCCTGCCGCCACCAGACCTGCGACAAACTTGCGCCGCTCGCCGGTGGCATCGGATAACCGCCCGATCACCACCATGCTGATGGCGCCGCAGATGTAGGGAATGGCGGTCAGCAAGCCGATCATCACCGGGCTCTCGGTGCCGGCACTGCGGATCAGTTGCGGCGCCCAGAAATTCAAGCCGTAGGACGCCACCTGAATCAGAAAGTAGATCAGCCCCAGCATCAGGAAACCCGGAATCCGGAGTGCGGCCAGCAAGGAGCCGCCGCTCTTGTGGGGTTCGTGGTGCGCGATACGGCTGGCGAGCAGTGTCTTCTCCGACGGGGTCAACCAATGGGCATCTTCGATGCGGTCCTTGAGCACGGTCAGCACCAACAAACCGAGGCCGATGCAAGGCACGCCACCGAGCAGAAACAGCCAATGCCAGCCGCGCATATCGAGGAAGCCATCAAGGTGTTGCAGCACCAACCCGGAGAACGGTGCGCCAACCAGCCCGGCAAACGCCGACGCGAGAAACAGCATCGAGGTGATGCGCCCGCGATAGTGCTGCGGGAACCACAGCGTCAGGTAATACAGCACGCCCGGCGCAAAACCCGCCTCCATCGCGCCGATCACGAAACGCAGGGCGTAGAACTGCCATTCGCTGTTGACGAAGACCATGGCCGCCGTCGCGAGCCCCCACGACATCATGATCCGGGCGATCCAGCGCCGGGCACCCACCTTGTAAAGCATCATGTTGCTCGGCACTTCAAAGATCACATAACCGACTACAAACAGCCCGGCGCCGAGGCCGTAAGCGGTATCGCTCAGGCTCAGGTCGGCCTGCAACTGGAACTTGGCGAAGCTGATGTTGATGCGGTCGAAAAATGCGAACAGGTAGCAGACCATGATCAGCGGCATCAGTCGCCAGGCGACTTTGCGGACCAGGGCTTTTTCGGCGTCGTGACTAACGGACGGGCTCACGCCCGCCTCCAGAACATTGAGGCTCATCGTGGTTTCTCCAGGCAGACGTCCCGTGGGCGTCCGATTGTTTTTGTTGTCTGGTTCGTTGTGGCTTTTGTAGGAGCGAGGCTTGCCCGCGAAGGCGGTGTGTCGGCCTCCATCGATGCTGAATGTCAGACCGCTTTCGCGGGCAAGCCTCGCTCCTACAGTGTTTGTTCGGTGAGTTCAGGAGGGTGTCGGGTGCAGGTCGCAGTTACGTCCGGCCTTGGCGAGCTGCCCGGGCACTTCATGGCCCAGCAACGCGGGTAAGCCTCGCGACAATCGCAGCAACAACGGCAAGTCGATGCCGGTGTGAATGCCGACTTCATCGCACAGGTTGACCAAATCTTCGGTGCAGATATTGCCCGAGGCACCCGGTGCAAACGGGCAACCGCCAAGACCACCGAGGGCTGCGTCAAAGCGCCGGGCTCCGGCCTCGTAAGCTGCCAGCACGTTGCACAGGCCGAGGCCGCGCGTGTTGTGGAAATGCAGGGTCAGATCAGCCGGTGAAACCCGTTGCAACACCCGTCGCACCAAGCGGTCGACCTGGCGTGGATTGGCCATGCCGGTGGTGTCGGCCAGGGTAATGCCCGTAATGCCGAGCTCCTGATAAGCCTCGACAATCTGCAGCACGCGATCCTCATCGATCGTGCCTTCAAACGGGCATCCGAAGGTCGTGGCGATGCTGCCGTTGAGCCGCACCGGTGTGCCGCGAACGAACTCGACGATCTCGCCAAACGCGGCCAATGACGCCTCGCAACGCATCCGCATGTTTGCCAGGTTATGGGTCTGGCTGGCGGACATCACCAGGTTCAGCTCGTCAGCCCCCGAGTCCAGTGCTCGTTGTGCGCCTTTGAGGTTAGGGATCAACGCGACATAGATCACGCCCGGCTGTCGGGCGATGCCCTTGAACACTGGCTCGCCATCGCGCAGCGCCGGAATCGCCTTGGGCGACACGAACGAACCGGCTTCGATGCGGCTGAAACCCGCCAGCGACAACTGATCGATCAACGCAATCTTGTCGGCGGTTTCGACCCAGGTAGGCTCGATCTGCAAGCCGTCACGCGGGGAAACCTCCTGAACGATCAGCGTCTGGGAATAATCAGTGATCATTGCACCACCCCTTCAGCTTTCAGCCGTTCGATGTCCTGGTCAGTCAGGCCCAGCCCCGCGAGGATGCCGTCGGTGTGCTGACCCAGACTCGGCCCCGACCAGTTCACGCCACCGGGGGTCTCGGACATTTTCGGAACGATGCCCGGCATCTTCACCGAGGCACCACCCGGCAGTTCGGCGTTGAGCAGCATGCCCCGCGCTTGATAGTGAGGATCGGCAACGATGTCGGCCACCGAATAGATGCGCCCGGCCGGGACTTCGGCAGCTTCCAGAGCCGCCAACACCTCATCGATGGGCAGGCTGCTGGTCCAGTGAGTAATGGCTGCGTCGAGCACATTACTTTTAACGGCGCGGCCATCGTTATGCGCAAACTCCGGCGCTTCGGCCAGGTCGGCCCGGCCAATCACCGCCATCAGACGCTTGTAGATCGGGTCGCTGTTGCCGGCGATCACCACGTAGGCACCGTCGGCAGTCAGGTAGGTATTGGACGGCGCAATACCCGGTAACGCCCCGCCGCTGCGCTCACGCACATGACCGAGCATGTCGTATTCCGGCACCAGGCTTTCCATGACGTTGAACACGCTTTCGGCCAATGACACATCGACCACTTGCCCGCCGCCCTGCCCGGTCTTGACCCGCAGCAGCGACATCAAGGCACCGATGACCGCGTGCAGCGAAGCCAGGGAATCACCCAGACTCACCCCCACTCGGGCCGGCGGCGAACCGGGAGTACCGGTGGTATAGCGAATCCCGCCCATCGCCTCGCCGATCGCCCCGAAACCCGGACGATCACGGTACGGGCCGGTCTGGCCGTAACCGGAAATGCGCACCAGCGTCAGGTTGGGATTGAGGGCATGCAACACGTCCCAGCCCAGGCCGAGTTTCTCCAGGGCGCCGGGGCGCAGGTTTTCGATCAGCACATCGGCGTCGCTCGCCAGTTGTTTGACCAGTTCGATGCCTTCAGGGGATTTCAGATTCAGCGCCAGGGACTTCTTGTTTCGCGATTGCAGGTACCACCACAACGAAGTGCCTTCGTGCAGCTTGCGCCATTTACGCAGGGGATCGCCCTGGCCCATGGCTTCGATCTTGATCACTTCGGCGCCGAACTCGGCCAGCATGCGCGCGGCAAACGGCGCGGCGATCAGCGTGCCGATCTCGATCACTTTGATTGCACTCAAGGGGGCAGTCATCGCGGAGGTACCTCTTGTTCTTGGAATATGCGCCAAGGCTAGAGGACCGAGTGGCATGGAATCCAACCTTCTGTTGGCAACGACCGTTCGCGAAACGCGAATGCCTGGCTGGAGATTACCGCGACCTCAAGTCAGAAGAGGCCCGTCCATGCAATCGAGAACTGTCAGGCCTGGCCACGCAAATGCTCAAACAACATCCGGCTCACCGGCGACAGCGCCGCTTCATCGCGCACCACCAGAATCAACGCACGATCCGACCAGTCATCCGTCAGCGGCACCGCGTGCAACCCCAGCGCCCGGCCAAACAGTTCGTAGGCCTTTAGCGGCAGGATGCCGATGCCCATGTTGGCCTGGACCATCCGGCACATGGCGTCGAACCCCGGCACATGAATCCGCAACCTCAGCACCTTGCCGGCCTTGCGCGCGGCCGCATGGGTGCGCATGTTGATGGAACTGGCCGAATGCAGACCGACGTAATCGCTGTCCAGCGTGTCGGCAAAAGCCAAGGCCGAACGACTCGCCAGCGGATGATCGGCTGGCATCAGCACGACCAGTTTGTCCTGGCGATAAACAACACGGTGCAGCCCCTTGACGTCGCTGTCGCTGGAGCAGATCCCGAGGTCCGCCACGCCATCGAGCACGCCTTGAATCACCCCGCTGCTGGGGCGCTCTTCGAGGTCGGTCTTGACCTGCGGATGGCGCGCGGAAAAATCCCGCAGGTCTTCGGGCAGGAATTGAATGATCGCCGACAGGTTGGCGAGCATCCGCACATAACCGCGTACACCGTGGCTGTGTTCGCCCAGTTCAAGGCCCATTTTCTCGACGTTGAACAGCATCTGCCGGGCATGGTGCAGCAGGGTTTCACCGGCCGGCGTCAGCGTCATGCCCTTGGCCTGGCGCACGAACAGGCTGATGCCCAGCGCCTCCTCCAACTCCATCAACCGCTTGCTGGCCGCCGACACCGCGATCGCTTCGCGGGCGGCGGCACGGGTCAAGGTGCCCTCTTCGTGGACGGCCACAAACAGCTGGAGAGTGATCAGGTCGAGGCGGCGGATGAGGCTTTTTTGCAGCATGGCAGGGCTCGATGATTTCGGTTCGACTGAATCGGCAGGATAGCCCGGATTCGATTCGTGCCCGCCATCCAATTACCCACAGCCCCCCAGGGCATCGCCCTACAACTAATTCTCTTACAACTCTCAGTACTACCGGAAACTGCCGATTCAAAGCCCATCGGGACTCTCTGTAAAGTCTGGCAACACACACAAACTGCAACAAACCCACGGATAGATTCACTCAAGGAATGTCACTCGCACATGAGCCAGATACCGTACACGGCGCACACCTTCACCAACTACCGCAAACTCGTCTCATTGGCTGATCATGATTGGGAGGCCGCCGAAACCGGAAAAATCGCGGGGCTCAACGTTGAGATAAAAAGTGCCAACCGCATGCTCGATCAGTACGGGAGAGCGTTTCATGATTTCTGTACGACGTCATACCTGGGTCTGGATCACCATCCCGATATTCTCGACGGCGCCATGACCACGCTGTGGGAAACCGGCACACTTCGCATCGCCAATTCCAGGAACCGCTGCAAACTGGCGATTCTGGACCAATACGAATCCGAACTGTCCGAGTTGTTCGGCGCCAGTTGCCTGAGCGCCCTGTCGTGCAGCGCGGCAAGTGCCGGGATCCTGCCGCTGCTGGCCAGCGGCGTATTCACGGAAAATAGCCCTCCGGTGATGGCTTTCGACCGGTTGGCGCATTACTCGATGAGCCACCTCAAAGCCGCCTGTGCCGATGAAACGAAGGTCGTGACGTGCCCGCATAACGACATGGACTTCCTCGAGACGCTGTGTCAACAGCACACCAGGGTCGCGTATGTCGCCGACGGCGCCTACAGCATGGGCGGGGTTGCGGACATGGACAGCCTTTTGTATCTGAAGGACCGCTATGGGCTGTTTCTCTATCTGGACGATTCCCACGCGCTTTCCTCTGTAGGAATATTCGGCGCCGGTCTTGTGCGTCCCAGGCTGCATACCCTGGATGATGACTGCCTCATCGTCGCCTCGCTGGCCAAGTCGTTCGGCGCCAGCGGCGGTCTGGTGATGCTGGGCAGTGAACGGCAGAAGAAGCTCATTGCGCGTTACGGCGGCCCCAACAACTGGTCGCAAAGCCTGAACAGTGCAGCCATTGGCGCGGGCCGGGCATCCATCCAGCTACACCACACCCTGGAGTTCGCCGAGCTGCAGAAAAAGCTTCAGGTTAATATCCGCCTCTTTGACAGCCTCATACGAACCGCACAACACAACAGCAACATGGCGATTCGACTGGTCAATTGCGGTGAGGCATCGCTGGCAAACAACATCGCCATTGAACTGGCCAATCACGGATTCTTCACCTCGGCAGTCTTTTTCCCGGTGGTTGCACAAGGCAAGGCAGCCATCAGAGTCACCCTGCGCGCCGACATGGGGACGACGCTGATCCGCCATTTCTGTGGCCTCATCACCGAGCTTTTACGTGCTCACGGCCGGGACATCGGCGGCTGAAATCCAGGGAAGATCAAACCAGCCGTTATCGCCGTTATGCACCTTACTGGCCTTGGGCGCGCTGCTTTGCGTAGTGCTCGCGCCCGGCCGTCGAACCGCTTAGAACGCGCTGCGGAAAATCTCCTCGATCTGCCGCTGATCCGCCGCCCGAGGGTTGGTCAGTCCACAGGCGTCTTTCAGGGCATTGCTGGAAAGGACCGGGATGTCATTGAGCCTGGCACCGAGCTCACGCAAACCGGCGGGAATGTCCACATCCCTGGCCAGGCTGCGGATCGCCGCGATCGCCGCCTGCGCGCCCTCTTCCGGACTGAGCCCGCGAATGTCGGCCCCCATCGCGTGGGCAACGTCGGTCAGGCGAGGGGCGCAAACCAGTGCGTTGAAACTCTGCACATGAGGCAGCAGCACCGCGTTGCACACACCATGGGGCAGGTCGTAGAACCCGCCTAACTGATGGGCCATCGCGTGAACGTAGCCAAGGGACGCATTGTTGAACGCCATGCCCGCCATAAATTGCGCGTAGGCCATGTTTTCCCGCGCGATCATGTCACTGCCGTCCTGCACGGCCTGGCGCAGGTTGTCGCTGATCAATGTGATGGCTTTCAGCGCACAGGCATCGGTGATCGGGTTGGCTGCCGTGGAGACGTAGGCTTCGACGGCATGGGTCAATGCGTCCATGCCGGTGGCGGCGGTCAGGCCCTTGGGCATGGCGACCATCAGCTCCGGATCGTTGACTGACAGCAGCGGGGTAACGTTGCGGTCGACGATGGCCATTTTTACGTGGCGCGATTCATCCGTGATGATGCAAAAACGGGTCATCTCGCTGGCAGTGCCGGCGGTGGTGTTGATCGCGATCAACGGTAGCTGGGGTTTGGCCGACCGATCGACACCTTCGTAGTCACGGATCGTCCCACCGTTTGTGGCGCACAAGGCGATGCCCTTGGCGCAGTCGTGAGGCGAACCGCCGCCCAGAGACACCACGAAATCACAGCGACTTTCCTTGAGCAGGCCCAAGCCGTGCTCGACGTTGGCGATGCTCGGATTCGGCTTGGCGCCGTCAAAGGTCACCGAGTCGATGTCCTGCAACGCCAGTTTCTCGGCAATCCTCGATGCCACGCCAGCCTTGGCCAGCCCGGCGTCAGTGACAATCAGCGCCTTGCGAAAACCATACTTGCCAATGGCGTCCATGGCTTCGTCGAGGCAACCGGTGCCCATGATGTTCACGGCGGGGATGAAAAACGTACTGCTCATGCGCGAGTCTCCTGGCTGAAACCGAATCGGCAATGCCGATTCGGCGGGTGCGCACAGGGTCGACCGATCAGTCACGCGGTATGTTGATCTGGCTCAACGCCCGGGCGTGATAAAGTCGCCGTCCATCAGACCTTTTGCTTCGAGACGACAAACGCAATGACCGATTTCCAGGATGTCGATGCCCAACTTGAAGACTGGAACGCCTTGCGCACCACCGCCTCGTTCGGCGGCCTGCTGGTGGGTAACGGCGCCAGCCGCGCCGTGTGGGACGACTTCGGCTACGACTCGCTGTTCGAAAATGCCCGCACCGTCGAAGAAAAACCGCTGAGCCAGTCCGAGCTGAGCGTGTTCGACGCGATGCAGACGCGCAGTTTTGAACAAGTGCTTGGGGCGTTGAAAACCACCAGCCGGGTCAACAAGGCCCTGGCCGTCAGCTCTGCGGCACCGCGCAATCGCTACTACGCGATCAAGGAAGCGCTGATCAACACCGTGCACGCGGTGCACATCCCGTGGCGGCTGGTGAAGCCTTCGACGCTGGCGACGATCAATCAGGAACTGGGTAGCTATCGAACGGTGTTCACCACCAACTACGACTTGCTCAGCTATTGGGCGATCCAGCATCGGCCGGACGTCGTGACCGACCTGTTCCAGGGTGCCGAACCCGGCTTCGATCTGAGCGCCAGCGCCACCGACAAACCGCGTTTACTGTACCTGCACGGCGGCCTGCATCTGGTGCGCAATCAGGACGGCACGGCGCGCAAACTGATGTCGACCGAAGGGACGTTGCTCGGCAATTTCGCGATCAACAATACGATCAAGACCCTCGACGACGTGCCGCTGTTCGTCAACGAAGGCCCGGCGCAAGACAAACTCAAGACCATTCGCAGCTCGGATTACCTGTCGTTCTGTTACGACCAGTTACTGGGCCATGGCGACGGGTTGTGCATCTTCGGGCATGCCCTTGGCGAGCAGGACAGTCACATCGTTCATGCGTTGCGCCTGGCGAAGCCGAAGGTGGTGGCGATCTCGATTTACCCGCGCAGCAAAGCGTTCATCCAGCATCAGAAGCGGCATTACGCGAAGGTGTTCGAGGGGACGGGTGTGGCGTTGCGTTTTTTTGATTCGAAGACGCATGCGCTCGGTAACCCTAAGCTGACCGTGCCGGTCGAGGTCTGACCTGTGGCGAGGGGGCTTGCCCCCGTTGGGTTGCGAAGCAGCCCCCTAGTATCTTCAGTCACACCGAGTTCTCTGGTTTTACGACTGCTGCGCAGCCGAACGGGGCGGTGCGGCGTTCCGACAAGCCCCCTCGCCACAAAAGCCCGATAACCTCATTCCTCGCTGCTATGCACCACCACCAACAACTGCGCCTGCACCTCGCCCACTGACCTGAGGCGATGCGGTTTCTGCGCATTGAAGTGCAGCGCATCCCCACGATTGAGCAGCACCCGCTCGTTCATGAAGTCCACTTCCACCTGCCCTTCGTGGACGAACAGAAACTCTTCCCCCAAGTGTTCCTTGAAGGTTTTGTCGGTGAACTCAGTCGGCGGGTAAATGATGAACGGCAACAGGCTGCGTTCACTGACCTGATGGGCCAACACCGCATAACCGGGGCTCTGGTCGTTGGCGGCCAGGGACTGGCGTTCGTCGCTGCGCACCAGGCTATAGCTGTCGAGGCTGACGCTGTCTTCGGAAAACAACTCCTCGACCTTCACATTCAGCGCCTTGGCCAGTTTCAGCGCAGCGGCAATCGAGGGGGTATTCAACCCGCGCTCGACTTTCGACAGATAGCTCTTGGTCATGCCGGATTTTTCGGCCAGGGCCTCCAGCGTCACGCCAAGTTTTTTTCTCAGTAATTTCAAACGGATAGACATGTGGAACGGTTAATCCATCAAGGAGGCAACGATTTGTCCTTGCCAATGACACAAAGTGTCATATAGCATTTTTAGTGTCATTTGCATGCCCCACCCAAAGGACACCGATATGGCCAAGACATTAGCACTACCCAAAGAGCAACTGGTCAAGCAAGCGCTGACACAGATGCAAAACACCCTGGCGGATAATACGTGGACCGACCGGCAAAAGCTGGCTCTGACCTGCCGCATTCTGTTCGAAAACGGCCACGACTCTGGCCTGGCCGGGCAAATCACCGCCCGCGGACCACAACCAGGCACCTATTACACCCAGCAATTGGGCCTAGGTTTCGACGAGATCACCGCAGGCAATCTGTTGCTGGTCAACGAAGACCTGGAAGTGCTTGAAGGCCACGGCATGCCCAACCCGGCCAACCGCTTCCACAGCTGGGTGTACCGCGCCCGGCCGGACGTGAACTGCATCATTCACACGCACCCGACTCACGTCGCGGCACTGTCGATGCTGGAAGTACCGCTGCAGATTTCCCACATGGACCTCTGCCCGCTCTACGACGACTGCGCGTTTCTCGAAGGCTGGCCGGGGGTGCCCGTGGGCAATGAAGAAGGCGAACTGATTGCCGGGGCCTTGGGCGACAAGCGGGCGATCCTGCTTTCCCATCATGGCCAGTTGTCGACCGGCGCGACCATCGAAGAGGCCTGTGTCATTGCGCAACTGATCGAACGCGCAGCGAAGTTGCAATTGCTGGCCATGGCCGCCGGTGTAATCAAACCGATTCTTCCCGAGCTGGGCCGTGAAGCCCACGACTGGATATCCAAGCCCAAGCGCCATGCCGCCGCGTTCAACTACTACGCACGGCAGAACCTGCGCCAACACGCCGATTGCCTGAACTGACCCCACACATTCCTGACAGGAGAGACGCCATGTCGACCGTAAACATTCACGGCATTATCGGCTACACCATCACCCCGTTCACCGCCGAGGGCGAAGGCGTTGATCTCGACGCGCTCGGGCGTTCCATCGACCGCCTGATCGACAGCGGTGTCCACGCCATCGCCCCATTGGGCAGTACCGGCGAAGGCGCTTACCTGAGCGACGCGGAATGGGATCAAGTCAGCGAATTCAGTATCCGGCACGTCGCCAAACGCGTGCCGACCATTGTCAGCGTGTCCGACCTGACCACCGCCAAAGCCGTGCGCCGCGCGCGTTTCGCCGAGGCCCACGGCGCCGATGTGGTGATGGTGCTGCCGGCGTCGTACTGGAAACTCAGCGAGGCGGAAATCCTCGCCCACTACCGCGCCATCGGCGAGAGCATCGGCGTGCCGATCATGCTCTACAACAACCCGGCCACCAGCGGCACCGACATGTCAGTGGAGTTGATCCTGCGGATTTTCAACGCGGTCGAAAACGTCACCATGGTCAAGGAAAGCACCGGCGATATTCAGCGCATGCACAAACTGCAACTGCTGGGCGAAGGCCGGGTGCCGTTCTATAACGGCTGCAATCCCTTGGCACTGGAAGCGTTCGCGGCCGGCGCCAAAGGCTGGTGCACAGCGGCGCCGAACCTGATTCCGCAGCTCAATCTCGACTTGTACGAAGCGGTATTGGCCAATGATCTGAGCAAGGCTCGCGAACTGTTCTATCGCCAGTTGCCGTTGTTGGACTTCATCCTCAAGGGCGGTCTGCCGGCGACCATCAAGGCTGGTTTGCGCCTGGTCGGGCTGGAAGCGGGCGACCCGCGGTTGCCGGTGTTTGCACTCGGCGAGACTGGCCGCAGTCAGTTGCAGGGTCTGTTGAACGCGTTGCGCTGATCTTCAGCCACACACAAAACCACTGTGGGAGCGGGCTTGCTCGCGAAAGCGGTCTGACATTCAACCTCTTCGTTGAATGTTAAGCCCCCTTCGCGAGCAAGCCCGCTCCCACAATTAATCAGCGGTGTGTTTAGAACACCGGCAAGGTCTTGTCCTTGATCACCGTGGTCGGGCCGTTGGCCTTGACGCTGGCGATGCCTTTTTCCCGCGCGGCATCGGATGAGTAAGACTCGCTGCTGCCGATGATTTGATGGTTGGCGGCCTTGAGGTTGAAGTAAGGATGGCCATCCTTGGTGGCTTTTTTCTCGTAGCGTTCGTCCAGCGGGCTATTGGCCTGAACCGAGGCGATTCCGCTATCGACCGCACCGCGCGTGGTGTACAGCTCACTGACCAGAATGGTTTCGGCGTTGGCCGCTTTCAACACAAACTTGAACTGACCATTGCTGGTTTTGCTCACTTCGTACCATCCAGACATGCTTGTTCTCCTTGGCGATTGAGAGGTTTCGCGCTTCAGAGTAAAGACCAAGCCAGGTTTTCTGTCGCCTGTATCGGTCTCTTCGCGAGCAAGCCTCGCTCCTACAGATATCTGTGATCGCGGATATGGCGTACATCCGTAAGAGCGAGGCTTGCCCGCGAAGGCGCCCCCGAGGCCGATACAAAAACCGCCCTACTTCACCACCGTCCGCACCACCGACAACTCAGGTGCCTGCACCCGGCGCTGGCTCAAATAGCGCATGCAACTGACCCGCAAGAACGAGGCGAAATTCACCACCTCGCCGCGGTAGTCCATCACCTCTTCATACAGTTTGGCGATCAACTGATTGGTGGTCATGCCGTCGACCTCGGCGATTTCGCTGAGGATGTCCCAGAACTGGTTCTCCAGCCGCAGGGTGGTCACCACCCCGCAGATGCGCAGCGAGCGGGAGCGCGATTCGTAGAGAATCGGATCGGCCTTGACGTAGAGCTCGCACATGGACAGGTCCCTCGTTACAGCGTGATTTTGGTGCCCAGCAACCCGAGGAAACCGGCCAGCCAGCTCGGGTGCGCCGGCCAGGCCGGGGCTGTGGCCAGATTGCCTTGAACGTGGCCTTCCGTCACCGGGATATCGATGTACGTGCCACCAGCCAGGCGCACTTCCGGGGCACAGGCCGGGTAGGCGCTGCATTCGCGACCTTCAAGAATGCCGGCAGCGGCCAGCAATTGCGCGCCGTGACACACGGCCGCGATCGGTTTGCCAGCCTTGTCGAACGCTTGCACCAGCGCCAGAACTTTTTCGTTCAGGCGCAGGTACTCCGGCGCACGACCGCCCGGGATCAGCAGCGCGTCGTAGTCCGCCGCATCGACCTTGGCGAAATCGAAGTTCAGGGCAAACAGATGACCGGGTTTTTCGCTGTAGGTCTGGTCGCCTTCGAAGTCATGGATCGCCGTGCGCACGGTCTGGCCGGCGGTTTTGTCCGGGCAAACGGCATGCACCGTGTGACCGACCATCAGCAGCGCCTGGAAGGGCACCATCACTTCGTAGTCTTCGACGTAATCGCCAACCAGCATCAGGATTTTTTTAGCAGCCATGGGGAGGACTCCTCTGGAAAATGCGTGGGCCTGCAGGAGTATTCAAGGTAGTCCTTATCCGGCGGGTCGGGTAATAACCAGTTACTACGGACGCAATGGTTTTTGTGGCGAGGGGGCTTGCCCCCGTTGGGTCGCGAAGCGGCCCTAATCCGGTCAACCAGGCTCTCTGGTTTTGCGACTGCTGCGCAGCCGAACGGGGCGGTGCGGCGTTCCGACAAGCCCCCTCGCCACAGGCATTACCCCCAACTGTACGCATAACTCTGCGCCTAGCTGTAACAGAGCAACGCCCCCGGTTTATGGCTAGATGATGACTCTTCCCGCCACCCTCGACTCTGGTTGCCATCATGTCCTCGCGCGAAAACACCGGCATGGCCCTCGGCCTGCTCGGCGTCGTTATCTTCAGCCTGACCCTGCCCTTCACACGGATCGTCGTGCAGGAACTCCATCCGCTGCTCAATGGCCTTGGCCGGGCGCTGTTCGCGGCAATTCCGGCTGCGCTGTTATTGCTGTGGCGCCGGGAAAAATGGCCCACCTGGAAACAGGTCAAAGGCCTGACACTGGTGATCGCCGGGGTCATCCTCGGCTTCCCGGTGCTGTCGGCCTGGGCCATGCAGACGTTGCCCGCCTCCCACGGCGCACTGGTCAACGGTTTGCAACCGCTGTGCGTGGCGCTGTATGCCGCGTGGCTGTCCCATGAGCGTCCCTCGAAAGCCTTCTGGGCCTGCGCCGCGCTGGGCAGTGCGCTGGTGCTCGGTTATGCGCTGATCAGCGGCGCCGGCAGTATTCAGGCCGGTGACTTGCTGATGCTCGGGGCGATTGCCGTGGGTGGGTTGGGCTATGCCGAAGGCGGCCGGTTGGCCAGGGAGATGGGCGGCTGGCAGGTGATCTGCTGGGCGCTGGTATTGTCGACGCCGCTGCTGATCGGGCCGGTGCTGTACCTGGGGTTGCAACATCAGGGCGAGATTTCGGCCAGGACCTGGTGGGCCTTCGGTTATGTCTCGCTGTTTTCGCAGTTCATCGGCTTCTTTGCCTGGTACGCCGGGCTGGCCATGGGCGGCATCGCCCGGGTCAGTCAGATCCAGTTGCTGCAGATCTTCTTCACCATCGCGTTTTCGGCGTTGTTCTTCGGTGAGCACGTCGAGCCGATTACCTGGCTGTTTGCCACCGGGGTGATCGTGACGGTGATGCTCGGGCGCAAGACCGCAGTGCGCCCGGCGCAACCGGGCACGTTACCGGCGGGGGTTCAGCTCAAGCCTTAGCGACCAGGAACCCGTCAGCCCGCAGCAGGGTTTCCAGGCAATGTTCGCTGATGTGGTAGAAATCCTTCAGTTCCTGAATCTTCACCAACAACTGAGCCGGGTCCACCGGCTCGGCGCGTTTGACCGCCAGAATCATCTTGTTCTTGTTGGTGTGGTCCAGTGAGATGAACTCGAACACTTTGGTCTCGTAGCCGCAGGCTTCCAGGAACAATGCACGCAAACTGTCGGTGACCATTTCCGCCTGCTGGCCCAGGTGCAGGCCGTATTGCAGCATCGGCTTGAGCAGCGCCGGGCTCTGGATCTGCAGGCGGATCTGCTTGTGGCAGCACGGCGAGCACATGATGATCGAAGCGCCGGAACGAATGCCGGTGTGAATCGCATAGTCGGTGGCGATGTCGCAGGCATGCAACGCGATCATCACGTCCAGCTCGCTCGGCGCCACGCTGCGCACGTCACCGCATTTGAACACCAACCCTGGATGCTCCAACTTTGCCGCCGCGCTGTTGCACAGTGTGACCATGTCTTCGCGCAGCTCGACGCCAGTCACCTCACCCTCGGCTTTCAGGGTGTTGCGCAGGTAGTCATGGATCGCGAACGTCAGGTAACCCTTGCCCGAGCCGAAATCCGCCACCCGCACCGGTTTGTCCAGCGCCAGCGGCGAGGAAGTCAGCGCATGGCTGAAGACTTCGATGAACTTGTTGATCTGCTTCCACTTGCGCGACATCGCCGGGATCAGCTCATGCTGGGCGTTGGTCACGCCGAGGTCTTTGAGGAACGGCCGGCTCAGGTCGAGGAAGCGGTTCTTCTCGCGGTTGTGCTCGGCGGACGGCACTTCGCGCAATTGCTGAGGTTTGCTCTTGAACAGCGAAGATTTGCCCTTTTTGCTGTATTCGAGCTGGGCTTCGTCGGTCAGTGACAGTAAATGCGCATTTTTGAACGACGCCGGCAACAGTGCGGCAATGGTCGCCACGCCTTCGGCAATCGGCAGGTTCTTGGTGATGTCGCGGGTCTTGTAGCGATAGACGAAGGACAGGCACGGCTGATCCTTGACCGTCAGCTGCTTGATGATCAACCGCTGCAAGTCCGCTTCGCCACCAACGTACTTGGCCAGCACCAGTTTGATGAAGGCATTGGCATCCAGGCTGGTTTGCAGCAGGTCGATGAACTGGGCATGGTGATCCGGCGCGAGGCTGGCGGGAGTGACGGTGACAGACATGGAAAAAACGGCCTCGGGCGGTGCGAATCGGGGAATGGCGGGTATTTTAGGGGGGATGGCCGTTCGGGACACGCAGTTATTTACCAAACGGTGCGAATCCCGAGGCAAGTAAGCCCCCTCGCCACAAAAGCTACTGAAGGCTGCGATCTTTTTAGCTCAACACCACCAACCGATTCGGCAACTCATTGCGTACCTGTGTCACCGGCACGTGCACCTTGAGCAACTCGCCGCACGCCTCGATGCACGTCACAAACCCCTGCAACGTCTGCCCCTGCTTCACCTGCTGGGTAAACGTCGCCACGATTGCATCCCAATTCTTGTTGTCCAGCCGTTTGGAAATCCCTTCATCCACCAGAATTTCCACATAGCGCTCGGCCTCGGAGACAAAAATCAGCATGCCGGTGCCACCCACGGTGTGGTGCAGGTTCTGCTCCAGGAACTGCCGACGCGCCAGGTTCGACGCACGCCAGTGACGGACCGAGCGCGGGATCAGGCGCGTGGTGACTTTCGGAATCCGGAACACCAGGCACAACACGATGAAGCTGACCCATTGCACCAGCAACAGACTGTGCATGGTCAGCCAACCGGTCAGGTAATGCACGATACCCGGCACCACCAGCGCCAACAGGCTGGCCCAGAGCAGCGGGATATACGCATAGTCGTCGGCGCGGGCCGCGAGCACTGTCACCAGTTCGGCGTCGGTGTCGCGCTCGACCCGGGCAATCGCCTCGGCGACTTTGCGTTGTTCGTGTTCAGTCAGTAATGCCATGTTTATGAATGCCTGCTCGCTATTGTTGTTGTGTTTCCCGCCGTGTCATCACCAGCCGCCCGACGAACCACCGCCGCCGAAACTGCCCCCGCCGCCACTGAAGCCCCCGCCACCGCCGCCAAAACCTCCGCCACCGAAACCACCCCGGCCTCTACCCCCTCCACTTGGCAGAATACCGAACATCTGGCCGACGAAGATCGTCAGGATAAACAGCAGCACCAGGAACACGAATACCCCCGGATGCCGCGCAACGAAATCGCTCTCCTGATTGCCACGCGGCTCATACACCGTCGACGGCTCGTTCAGCGGATTGCCCCCCAGCACCACCAGCATCGCCGAAACGCCATCGCTGATGCCCTTGCTGAAATTGCCGGCCTTGAACGCCGGCGTGATCACCTGATTGATGATCACCGAACTCTGCGCATCGGTCAGGCGATCTTCCAGGCCATAACCGACTTCGATCCGCAATTTTCGCTCGGCACGCGCGACAATCAGCAGCGCGCCGTTGTTCTTGTCCTTCTGGCCAATGCCCCAGTAGCGTCCCAGTTGATAACCGAAGTCCGCGATGTCGGCGCCCTGCAGGTCCGGCAACGTGACCACCACCAACTGCTCGCCGGTGGATTTCTCGTGGGCATTAAGCTGCTGAACCAGCTGCTCGCGCACCGCTGGCTCGATCATTTGGGCGTTGTCCACCACCCGTCCGGTCAGTTCCGGAAACTTCAACCCGGCCTGGGCCGTCAGGGCAAAGACCCAGAACAACAGCATCAGGCCCACTTTCATCACGCGCATTGGCAACCTCTTCCTTGGTGGCACTTCAAACCCGGTCCGGCGCCTACTGGAACTTCACTTCAGGCGCTTTCTCAGCTCCGGGGCTGGTGGCCTCGAAAGTTTCGCGGATCGGCAAGTCGCTGTACAACACGGTGTGCCACAAGCGACCGGGGAAGGTGCGAAGCTCGGTATTGTATTTCTGCACCGCGAGGATGAAGTCGCGACGCGCCACGGCGATGCGGTTCTCGGTGCCTTCAAGTTGCGATTGCAGCGCCAGGAAGTTCTGGTTGGCCTTGAGGTCCGGATAACGCTCGGACACCACCATCAACCGACTCAGCGCGCCGGTCAGCTGATCCTGCGCCTGCTGGAACTGTTTGAGTTTTTCCGGATTATCCAGCGTGCTGGCATCCACCTGGATCGACGTCGCCTTGGCCCGGGCTTCGACCACCGCGGTCAGGGTTTCTTCCTCATGCCGGGCATAACCCTTGACGGTTTCCACCAGATTGGGGATCAAGTCGGCACGGCGCTGGTACTGGTTCTGCACCTGGCCCCACGCGGCCTTGGCCTGTTCGTCGAGGGTCGGGATCGTGTTGATGCCGCAACCGGCCAGCAGAGTGGTCAGCAACATCAAGGCTGCAACCTGCAGGCTCGACCGATAGGGGTGTCGTACATTCATCTGGTTGATGCTCCCTTGCACAGTGCGTTGATAAAACAACCGGCGAACTTTGACCCCGGCTCTTGGGGCATAATCTGCGCCGCTACTGGATTGCATCGAGCCAATGGGCTAAAAGATGCCCAGCGAAAAAACAGTAAGAAGTGTGCTGCATTTTTCTGAGCAACACCCAAACAACAATAGTCGCTCCCAAAATTTTGGCTGACCGGCGCGTATTCACTGCCGCTTGGGCCTTTTGAGAAGAACATTCATGAAGAAGCTGTGTTTGCTGGGCCTGTTCGTCAGCCTGGCCAGTCATACTGTATTGGCCGCCACGACGCCCGCACCGATAGAGAACAAGGACGCCTTCATCAGCCACCTGATGAAACAAATGACCCTCGATGAAAAAATCGGCCAGTTGCGCCTGATCAGCATCGGCCCGGAAATGCCTCGGGAGCTGATCCGCAAGGAAATCGCGGCCGGTAATATCGGTGGCACCTTCAACTCGATCACCCGCGCCGAAAACCGCCCGATGCAGGACGCGGCCATGCGCAGCCGGTTGAAGATCCCGATGTTCTTCGCCTATGACGTGATCCACGGCCACCGCACCATTTTCCCGATTCCCCTGGCCCTGGCCTCGAGTTGGGACATGGACGCCATTGGCCGGTCCGGGCGCATCGCCGCCCAGGAAGCCGCGGCTGACAGCCTCGACATCACTTTCGCGCCGATGGTCGACATCTCCCGCGACCCACGCTGGGGCCGCACCTCCGAAGGCTTCGGCGAAGACACCTACCTGGTTTCGCGAATCGCCGGCGTGATGGTCAAGGCCTTGCAGGGCAGCGGTGCGAACGCAGCCGACAGCATCATGGCCAGCGTCAAGCATTTTGCCTTGTACGGCGCGGTCGAGGGCGGTCGCGACTACAACGTCGTCGACATGAGCCCGGTCAAGATGTACCAGGATTACCTACCGCCGTACCGCGCCGCCATCGACGCCGGTGCCGGCGGGGTGATGGTTGCGCTGAACTCGATCAACGGCGTACCGGCCACCGCCAACACCTGGCTGATGAACGACCTGCTGCGCAAGGAATGGGGCTTCAAGGGCCTGGCAGTCAGCGACCATGGGGCGATTTTCGAACTGATCAAACACGGCGTCGCCCGCGACGGTCGTGAAGCGGCGAAGCTGGCGATCAAGGCCGGCATCGACATGAGCATGAACGACACGCTCTACGGCAAAGAGCTGCCGGGACTGCTCAAATCCGGCGAGATCGAACAGAAAGACATCGACAACGCCGTGCGCGAAGTGCTCGCCGCCAAGTACGACATGGGCCTGTTCAAAGACCCGTACCTGCGCATCGGCAAGGCCGAGGATGACCCGGCCGACACCTACGCCGAAAGCCGCCTGCACCGTGCCGAAGCCCGTGATGTCGCGCGCCGCAGCCTGGTGTTGCTGAAGAATCAGGGCGACACCCTGCCCCTGAAGAAAACCGCGAAAATCGCCCTGGTCGGCCCACTGGCCAAGGCGCCGATCGACATGATGGGCAGTTGGGCCGCCGCCGGTAAACCTGCGCAATCGGTAACGCTGTTCGACGGCATGACAAATGCCCTCGGCGCGCAGTCGACGCTGATCTACGCCCGTGGCGCGAACATCACCGACGACAAGAAAATCCTCGATTACCTGAACTTCCTCAACTTCGACGCCCCGGAAGTGGTGGACGATCCGCGCCCGGCCAACGTGTTGATCGACGAAGCGGTAAAAGCCGCCAAAGATGCCGATGTGGTAGTGGCCGCAGTAGGCGAATCCCGTGGCATGTCCCACGAATCGTCGAGCCGCACCGACCTGAACATCCCGGGCAACCAGCGCGAGCTGATCAGGGCGTTGAAAGCCACCGGCAAACCGCTGGTGCTGGTGTTGATGAACGGTCGTCCGCTGTCGATTCTCGAAGAGAAAGAGCAGGCTGACGCGATTCTGGAAACCTGGTTCAGTGGCACCGAAGGCGGTAACGCTATCGCTGACGTACTGTTCGGCGACTACAACCCGTCGGGCAAGCTGCCGATCACCGTTCCGCGCTCGGTGGGTCAGATTCCGACCTACTACAACCACCTGAGCATCGGCCGGCCGTTCACTCCCGGCAAACCGGGCAACTACACCTCGCAGTATTTCGAAGACACCACCGGGCCGCTGTTCCCGTTCGGCTTCGGCCTGAGCTACACCCAGTTCAGCCTGACCGACATGGCATTGTCGTCGACCACGCTGAACAAGACCGGCAAGCTCGATGCCAGCGTCGTGGTGAAGAACACCGGCAAGCGTGACGGCGAAACCGTGGTGCAGTTGTACATCCAGGACGTGACCGGCTCGATGATCCGCCCGGTCAAGGAACTGAAGAACTTCCAGAAAGTGCTGCTCAAGGCCGGCGAACAGAAAGTCGTGCACTTCACCATCACCGAGGATGACCTGAAGTTCTACAACGCCCAGCTCAAGTACGCGGCGGAACCGGGCAAGTTCAACGTGGAGATCGGCCTGGACTCCCAAGACGTGACGCAGCAGAGTTTTGAGTTGCTGTAACCCCGCTTAATTGATCGTTCCCACGCTCTGCGTGGGAACGCTCTGAAAAAGTGTTCAGCCCCGTCGATCCAGCAGATTCACCACCACCCGATCCACCCAACCCCACACCCTCTGCTTGACCCGCCGCCACAACGGTCGGCGCTTCCACGCCTCAAGACTGACTTCCTGGCTCAAGGCAAAGTCATTCTCGAAACTCGCCGCCACCGCTCGGGTCAACCCAGGGTCCAGGGCTTCGAGGTTGGCCTCCAGATTGAAGCGCAGATTCCAGTGATCGAAATTACATGAGCCGATGCTCACCCAATCGTCGATCAACACCATTTTCAGGTGCAGGAAACACGGCTGGTACTCGAAGATCTTCACCCCGGCCCTGAGCAGTCGCGGATAGTAGCGATGCCCGGCGTAGCGCACCGACGGGTGATCGGTGCGTGGCCCGGTCAGCAGCAAACGCACATCGACGCCCCGATTCGCCGCCCGGCGCAGCGAGCGGCGGACTTTCCAGGTTGGCAGGAAATAGGGCGTGGCCAGCCAGATCCGCTGCTTGCCACTGTTCAGCGCGCGAATCAGCGATTGCAGAATGTCCCGATGTTGGCGGGCGTCGGCATAAGCGACCCGGCCCATGCCCTCGCCCATCACCGGCACTCGCGGCAGGCGCGGTAAACCGAAGTGCGAAACGGGTTTCCAGGCACGCCGATAGCGGTTGGCGATCCATTGGCGGTCGAACAGCAATTGCCAGTCGATGACCAGGGGACCGGTGATTTCCACCATCACTTCGTGCCATTCGCAGGTGTCTTCGCCCGGTGACCAGAACTCATCGGTGACCCCGGTGCCACCGACGACCGCCAGGGATTGATCCACCAGCAGCAACTTGCGGTGATCGCGATAGAAGTTGCCCACCCAGCGTCGCCAGCTCAGGCGATTGTAAAAACGCAACTCGACCCCGGCGGCCATCAGGCGCTGACGCAAAGTCAGGGTGAAGGCCAGGCTGCCATAGTCATCGAACAGACAGCGTACCCGCACGCCACGCTCGGCCGCCTGGACCAGCGCCTGAACCATCGCCTCGGCGCACGCTCCCGCCTCCACCAGGTACAGCTCCAGTTCGACTTGCTCTTCGGCGCGCGCAATCGCCACCAGCATGCGCGGGAAAAACTGCGGGCCGTCGATCAGCAGTTCGAAGCGATTGCCTTCGCGCCACGGAAAAATTGCACCACGCATGTCAGCGCGCCGTGAAAATCAGCACCGCACCCACCGGTACCGACAGACTGATGGCCGACAAACCGGCGAGCTTGCGCAAGCTTTCCAGGCCTGGGGCCAGGTCGAAATCTTCGGCGCTGATCACCAAAGGCTCGAGGGTCACCACTTGAAAGCGCCGGTCATCGAGACGGGTCGCCAGCAGTTCGGCGTTGTATTGGTGTTGCTTGCCGTGCAGGTTGACGGTCACCGGCAAGCGCAGTTCCAGTTGCGCACCGGGCGCCAGGTCGTTGATTGGCCGCAAATCGATCTGCGTGGTGATCAGCGCTTCGGGAAACGTCTGGATCTGGAACAGTTCCTTGCGCATGCGTTCGTCACGTAGCGGAATGCCGCTGTTGACTGACTCCAGCTCGACTTCTACCTCGGCCAGCCCCTTGGGGTCGACCTTGCCGTGCAGCACCAGAAAGCGCTGCACTTCGGAGATGTTGGCGTTTTTGGTGCTGACAAACGACAGCCGCGAGGACTCGCCGTCCAGGTACCAATTGGCCTGGGCCGACACGGTGACACCGGCCAGCAGCAGGGAAGCGAGGGTTTTGCAGATGAACCGCTTGAACATAGAAACTCGGGGGCAGATAAACCTGAGCGAACCTTAACTGTCCGCGAGTCAGTTGCAAACCTGTAGCCGCTGCCTTCGGCAGCTGCTACAGGGGAAAGTTCAGGGTTGCAGGCGACATCCCTGCCGTTCGCCAACCCAAGCGGCGCTGTTGCTGCGCCCCAATCCGCCGACCGTCACCCGCTTGCTCGCGGCATCATCGACGAAACCGTTGGTGGGTAAGTACTGCTTCACATAACCCTGGCAATACGCCGCCGGATTGTTCATCACATAACGGCACGAGCAGTATTCCTTGGCGGTGTAAGCGCTGATGATGTCGGGAAAAGCCCACAGCGCCACGCGTTCCTGCCAGCCCCAGCCGAGCAAAGCGATCAGCAGCACCAGCAACAATGTGCTGAACGGCCGACGGCGAATAAAACTGCGACGGCTCATGGCTGCACCTTCATGGCAAACGCCTTGAGCGCGAGTTTGAGCAGTTCGTTGTGCCGGTAACTTCCATCGCGATCATCGCCGTAGCGGACGATCACCAGCTTTTCGCTGGGAATCACGTACATCGCCTGGCCCCAATGACCCAGCGCGGCGAAGGTGTCGACGGGCGCATCGGGCCAGGGTTGTGCTGCACCGTCCACCGCTCGATTGAGCCACCAATGGCCGCCGGGCACCGCTTCATCCTGGTTGGCTCGGTAGCGGGCGAACGGCTCGCGGCTGAAGTCGACCCACGCCTTGGGCAGCAGCTGCCGCTCGCGCCAGCGACCGTCGCGCGCCATCAACAGGCCAACCCGTGCCAGGTCCCGGGCGGTGAGGTAGGCATAGGACGAAGCGACAAATGTCCCCGTGGCATCCGCTTCCCAAACCGCGCCGCGAATGCCCAGGGGTTCGAACAATGCGGTCCACGGATAATCCGGATATCGGGCCGGGCCGACAATGGCTTTCAACGCGGCGGAAAGCAGATTGCTGTCGCCGCTGGAGTAGCGGAAGGCCTGACCGGGCCTGGCGTACGCGTCGTGGTCGGCGGTAAACGCTGCCATGTCGCGATGACCTCGGGTGTAAAGCATCGCCACCACCGAGGACTTCAACGGTGCGTACTCATAGTCTTCCTGCCAATCCAGGCCCGAGGCCCAGTGCAGCAAGTCGGCCATGGTCATGGCGGGGTGTTTTTCCAGCGCTGGATAGAACTGCACCACCGGGTCCTGCAATTTGAACAGACCTTCGCCATAGGCCACGCCGAGCACCGTGGCCATCAGGCTTTTGCTGATCGACCAGATCAGGTGCGGGGTGTCGGCACGGGTCGGGTCGGCGTAGCGCTCGTAGACGAGTTGGCCGTCATGGATCACCAGCAAGGCATCGCTGCGGATGCCCTCGCGGGTGGTGTCGTTGCGGAGTGGGAAAGCGTAGTTTTCCAGGGCTTGAACGGCCGGGCCGGCGACTGTCGGGCCGGTTGGCCACTGCTCGCCCGGCCAGTTTTCGGCATTGGCCGTGAAGCTGAACAGCAGGATGGAAATCAGCGACAAGCCTTTGAACATGGAGGACGCTCGGAGGATGAACCTGCTGAGCCTAGTCGAGGTTGATGACAGTTTTGGGAGGCCCGTCACCCTAACGAAGATCCCGCCAACGCCTTGGCCAACCGCTTGCCCCGCGCCCCTGCCGCCAGATCCATCACGGCCTGATCGCGTTGCCACACCGCCGCCCATTGCGGCGGGCCATCGGTCATGGCCTGATTCACTTCAGCCTTGAGCCCATCGAACTGCGCAAACAAACCGCCCAGCAACACATGCCCGGCCGGATTGTTCGGCGCCTGGCGGCTGACTTCCGCGCACCCGGCCAGCAGCGCCAGTAAACGCAGTTGCAAGGTGTGCGGCCAGTCGTTGTCCTGACCAATGCCGAACAGCCACGCGGTCATGGCGCTCAGCACATAAATGTCTTCCAGGGTGCGGAACGGTTTGACGTAAGCATCCCAGCCATCCCCCGCCAGCAATTCGCACAGCGCGTTGTCGAGAAACAGCCGACCGTGGCTGATCTCGGGCATCAACGGCAACGGCGCGAGTTTCTCCAGACGCACGCCCGGTTCGCCGGGGTAAACCACTGCCAGACTCAGGCGCGGGTCGCTGCCTGGCTCTTCGCTGCGAGCAGCGACCAGCAGCCAGTCGGCGGCATCGCCGGCGGTGACGAAATCCTTGCGTCCGCTCAGACGCAGATCCCGCAGCCGGGTCTGCATGTCCGCCACCCGCAAGCTGCGCTGCTCGGTCGCGCACAACGCACCGAGGCTCAGCGGCGCGCTCGGCCAGAGCATCCGCAGCGCCGCCTGATACCCCACCAGAAACGCCAACCCCGGAGTCGCCATCAGCCGTCCGCCGTTCACCGCCAATTCGAACGGGGTGACCGTGCCCAAGCGGTGCAACAAGGTCGCGAAGCCTTCGCCAAGGTCGGTATCGGCGGGCAGGCGATCGCTGCGGTTCAACAGGGTTTGCCAGGGCATAAGAGGCTCCTTGTGGGCTGTCATATAAGCATCACCAAAGCTTCATGGCGATGACACCGGGGCTACATAGCCTGACTTTGCACAACACGGCTGCATAAAGAAAGTCGATCGGCTGCAACCCAAGACGGGTGGCCAGCCCGTACGGAGATTCGCAATGACTCAGATCGCCCGCATCAGCGACACCGGCAATGAACGCCGCCTGCAAGCCGAACGCCTGGTGGGCGCCGAGGCGCTGCAGGAAGCCCAGGCCTTGCGCTTCAACGTGTTCAGCGGCGAATTCAACGCCAGGCTGAAAGGCGCGGAATTGGGTCTGGACATGGATGACTATGATGTTCACTGCGCCCACATCGGCGTACGTGACTTGAACACCGGGCGCCTGGTGGCGACCACTCGCTTGCTCGACCACACGGCCGCCAGCAGCCTGGGCAAGTTCTACAGCGAAGAAGAATTCAGCCTGCATGGCCTGGTTCATCTGAAAGGCCCGATCCTGGAAATCGGTCGCACCTGCGTCGACCCGGCCTACCGCAACGGCGGCACCATCGCCGTGCTCTGGGGTGAACTGGCCGAAGTGCTGAACCAGGGCGGCTATAGCTATCTGATGGGTTGCGCGAGTATTCCGATGCAGGACGGCGGCATCCAGGCCCACGCGATCATGCAACGCCTGCGCGAACGTTACCTGTGCACCGAACACCTGCGGGCCGAGCCGAAGAAGCCATTGCCGACGCTGGACATTCCATCGAACGTCATCGCCGAAATGCCGCCGCTGCTCAAGGCTTATATGCGCCTGGGGGCGAAAATCTGCGGCGAGCCGTGCTGGGACGAAGACTTCCAGGTGGCCGACGTGTTCATCCTGCTCAAACGCGACGAGCTCTGCCCGCGTTACGCCAAGCACTTCAAGGCGGCGGTGTAATGAGCCGCTTGCGGGTGTACGCGCGAATTGCGCGAGTGCTGATGGTGGTGGCGCTGGGCTTGAGCATGGCCAGTGTGTTCGGTGTGTTCGAACGACTGGGGATTGCCCATTCAATGGTCCGTCGCCAGCGCTGGTCGCGGTTTTTCATGGCGCGGCTGAGCAATGCCCTGCCCTTTCATGTCACCGTCCATGGTCAATTGCCGAGGGCGCCGATGCTCTGGGTCAGCAACCATGTGTCCTGGACCGACATTCCGCTGCTGGGCATGCTCACGCCGCTGTCATTCCTGTCCAAGGCTGAAGTGCGCACCTGGCCGGTGGCGGGCTGGTTGGCGGCCAAGGCTGGCAGCCTGTTCATTCGCCGTGGTTCAGGCGACAGTCAATTGATCCGCAAACAGATGACTCGCCATCTGGAACAGGAACACCCGCTGCTGATGTTCCCGGAAGGCACCACCACCGATGGGCGTTCGCTGCGCACGTTTCATGGTCGTTTGCTGTCAGCGGCGATCGATTCCGAAGTGGCGCTGCAACCGGTGGCGATTCGTTATCTGCGCAACGGCGAGCTCGATACCCTGGCACCGTTCATTGGCGATGATGATTTGCTGTCGCACCTGATGCGCTTGTTCGCCAATGATCGGGGTGAGGTGGAGATTCATCTGCTCAAGCCGATCGAGTGCCAGGACCGGGAACGCGCGGCGCTGGCGTTCGAGGCGCAGCAGGCGGTGCAGAAGGCGTTGTTTGGTGAAGTCGCGAAACCTGCCGAGCCACGGCGTGCCGGCGAACTGATCGCCGCCTGATTTTGCGTTTGTAGGAGCGAGGCTTGCCCGCGAAGCTTTTGGCGCCCTCGAGGACCTCTTCTCGGGCAAGTCGGATCGCCGCACCGCTCGCTCCTACAAAGCAGGATTGGTGTCAGCGGTTTTGTGCGAAGTCTTGAAGCTGCGGATAGAACAACCGAAAATCCTCGCTCAACGGTTCATACAACCGCCGCAACTCCTGCATTGCCGCGGCCAGCTCCTCGGGCCGCGTCAGTCTGCGTGAAATCCCCCGCAGCACCTGCTCAAGCACTTCGAACTCCTGATAAGCCCCCAACCAGTCATTGGCCACCATGTGCGGCGCAATCTTCGCCAGGCGCTCCGGCAACTGCGGCTCGGCCAGCAGCACCCGGTAAACATCCGAGGTGAACTGCGTAAGCGGACGGTCGGCGTACAGCGCCCAGTCCCGCGCCAGGCAGTGGTCGAAAAACACGTCGAGCACGATCCCCGCGTAACGCCTGCGCGTGATGGAAAACCGTGACAACGAGACATCCACCAACGGATGGCGATCGGTAAAGACATCAATGCTGCGATGCAACTGGATGGCCGCTTCGATCTCTGGATCGAACTGCCCTTGCAGCCGTCCCTTGACGAAATCGCCATACAGACTGCCGAGCATTTGACCGGGGCGTTGGCCACCGAGGTGCAGATGTGCGAGATAGTTCATCCGCGCAGCTTAGCACTGCCTCACCAATATCGTTATAACCCGATATACCGATTTACGCAGTCATCAGACCGAAATCATATTGGTATATCGCGAAATACCGATTTAAAGTTCGCCCCATCGCGATATAACGTTTTACTCATCACGAGCCCCAAGCCATGAACCTCGACCTCGACGAAATAATAAAAGCCCTGGCACATCCGGTACGGCGAGAAATCCTGCACTGGCTCAAAGACCCGGCCGTCGAATTTCCCGACCAGACCCACAGCAACGAGCACGGCGTCTGCGCCGGGCAGATCGATCAACGTTGCGGTTTGTCGCAGTCCACGGTGTCCGCACACCTGGCGACCCTGCAACGCGCCGGCCTGATCAGCAGCCGCAAAGTCGGCCAGTGGCATTTTTTCAAACGCAACGAGGAAACCATCCAGGAATTCCTCCGCACCTTCAGCAAAGAGCTCTGACCCTTTGGCCGATAAGGAATCAATCATGCCCCTCTCGCTACTCATTCTGGCCTTGAGCGCCTTCGCCATCGGCACCACCGAGTTCGTCATCATGGGCTTGTTGCCCGATGTGGCGGCGGACCTCGGCGTGTCGATCCCCGGCGCCGGCTGGCTGGTGACCGGTTACGCCCTGGGCGTGGCCATCGGCGCGCCGTTCATGGCACTGGCCACCGCCAGGCTGCCGCGCAAGGCCGCATTGGTAGCGTTGATGGGGATTTTCATCATCGGCAACCTGCTCTGCGCCCTGGCCAGTGACTACAACGTCCTGATGTTTGCCCGTGTGGTCACCGCCTTGTGCCATGGCGCGTTCTTCGGCATCGGTTCGGTGGTGGCGGCAGGCCTGGTGCCGGCCAACAAACGTGCGTCGGCCGTGGCCCTGATGTTCACCGGCCTGACCCTGGCCAACGTCCTCGGCGTACCGCTGGGCACCGCGCTCGGTCAGGAAGCCGGTTGGCGTTCGACCTTCTGGGCAGTAACCGTGATTGGTGTGATTGCGCTGATCGGCCTGATCCGCTTCCTGCCGGCCAAGCGCGATGAAGAGAAACTCGACATGCGCGCCGAACTGCGCGCCCTCAAGGGGGCTGGTATCTGGCTGTCGTTGAGCATGACCGCCTTGTTCGCCGCGTCGGTCTTCACCTTGTTCACCTATGTCGCGCCGCTGTTGGGCGAAGTCACCGGTGTTTCCCCGCGTGGCGTGACCTGGACCCTGGTGCTCATCGGCCTGGGCCTGACAGTCGGCAACATCATCGGCGGCAAGCTGGCGGACAAAGGCATGGCGGCGACGCTGATCGGCGTGTTCATCACCATGGCGGTGGTCTCCACTGTGCTGACCTGGACCAGCGTGGCCCTGATCCCGACCGAAATCACCCTGTTCCTCTGGGCCACTGCGTGCTTTGCCGCCGTGCCGGCACTGCAAGTCAACGTGGTGACCTTCGGCAAGGCTGCACCGAACCTGGTGTCGACCCTGAACATCGGCGCCTTCAACGTCGGCAACGCACTCGGTGCCTGGGTCGGCGGCAGCGTCATCGCCCACGGCTTCGGCCTGACCCGCGTGCCGCTCGCGGCCGCCGCACTGGCGGTGCTCGCCCTGCTGATAACCCTGATTACTTTCCGTCAGAGCGGCGATGCCGAACTGGCCCCTGCTACTAACTGATCGCTAAAAGAGAGCTATTAAATGACGACTATTTTCGATCCGATCAAACTGGGCGACCTTGAGTTGGCCAACCGCATCATCATGGCTCCGCTGACCCGCTGCCGCGCCGACGAAGGCCGTGTGCCGAACGCGCTGATGGCCGAGTACTACGTGCAGCGCGCCTCTGCCGGCCTGATCCTCAGCGAGGCCACGTCGGTCACGCCGATGGGCGTCGGATACCCGGACACTCCCGGCATCTGGTCCAACGACCAGGTGCGCGGCTGGAGCAACGTGACCAAAGCGATCCACGGCGCGGGTGGCAAAATCTTCCTGCAACTGTGGCACGTGGGTCGGGTTTCCCACCCTTCGTACCTGAACGGCGAAGCACCGGTCGCACCGAGTGCCATCCAGCCTAAAGGCCATGTCAGCCTGGTTCGTCCATTGGCCGACTACCCAACCCCGCGCGCCCTGGAAACCGCTGAAATCGCCGACATCGTCGACGCTTACCGTGTGGGGGCCGAGAATGCCAAGGCCGCCGGTTTCGACGGCGTGGAAATCCACGGCGCCAACGGTTACCTGCTCGACCAGTTCCTGCAAAGCAGCACCAACCAGCGCACCGATAACTATGGTGGCTCCCTGGAAAACCGTGCGCGCCTGTTGCTGGAAGTGACTGACGCCGCGATCGAAGTCTGGGGCGCAGGCCGCGTCGGCGTGCACCTGGCACCGCGCGCCGATTCCCATGACATGGGCGATGACAACCTGTCTGAGACCTTCACCTACGTTGCTCGTGAACTGGGCAAACGCGGCATCGCGTTCATTTGCTCTCGTGAGAAAGAAGGCGCCGACAGCCTCGGCCCGCAATTGAAAGAAGCCTTCGGCGGCCCGTACATCGCCAACGAGCGTTTTACCAAGGACAGCGCCAACGAGTGGCTGGCCAGTGGCAAGGCCGACGCGGTAGCGTTTGGTGTGCCATTCATCGCCAACCCGGACCTGCCGGCGCGCTTGAAGGCCGACGCGCCGCTGAACGAGCCGCGTCCGGAACTGTTCTACGGCAAGGGCCCGGTCGGTTATATCGACTATCCGACGCTGTAAGCCTCGACCGTTGAAATGCAAAAGCCCCGACTCGAAAGAGCCGGGGCTTTTGCGTATGGAAGATCAAAGGTCACTGAGGCAAATGCGATGCCTTTGGTCGGCTATTCGGCGCCCTTGTAGCCGGGGCGTTCACACTCATTCACATACTCGACACAAAATCCCTACAAAATACGTAGCTCGCTACCTATCAACCTGGCGAACGTACGTATATAAAAGCATCCCATTGCAAAAAGGCGCGCGAAGCAGGGACATTCCCTGCGTCATGCCTTGACACAAACGGATCCAATTACGCATTTTGTTTCAATTGCGCAGGCTGGGACTCAAGCGCAGCATATCCAAACCTGTGTCGACCCAACGCTCGGCTTCGATGTGCAGTTGAAAACTGTCGGGAGCCAACAGCCACTGATACAGGATGCCATCGATGTAGGCATGCAAGCTGATGGCCGCGCGGGCAGCGTCGAGGTTTTCCGGTAACTGCCCGCGATTCACCGCATTACTCAGGGCCAGCGCGATTCGCACATTGCAATCGAGACTGACCGTTCGGCGCTGCTGGCGCAGGTCGCACATTTCATCGGTGAATTCGCACTTATGAAACAGAATCTCGTTGATGCGTCGGGTTTTCGGGTCCATGGCAACTTGATGAAACAAATGAATCAGCAGTTTGCGCATGCAACCCAGCGGGTCGAGTTCGTCTTCGCTTTCACTGGCCTTGGCCATTTCATTCAGCGGCTCGTGCAGGGTATCGAGCATCGCCTGCAGCAGATCCGCCTTGTTACTGAAATGCCAGTAGATAGCCCCACGAGTCACCCCGGCCAGGGTAGCGATATCCGCCAGCGTCGTGCGTGCCACGCCCCGCTCGAAAAAAGCTTTTTCTGCCGCTTCGAGTATCTGGCTTCGGGTTTCTTGAGCTTCCTCTTTGGTGCGACGGACCATGGCAGTAAAACCTCAATCAGAGTGCCTCAGCGATGTCTGAACATCCGCTGAATAGAAGTGGGACGAGCGCTTTCGGGCTTCGTCTCAGGCCTACAATTCAAATCTTTGGACGGCTTTTGTAACGGTGTGGGTACGCCGCCAAGGTATTTACAAACAAGCATGAATGTAAGTATATTCCTTAGCAAGCTACTTATCCACCCGGTAAAATTTTTTAACCTTCCACCTTTCTTGTGCGCAACTTGCGCGCCTGACCCGAGGATCTTCATGCAATTCAAGCCAGCTGTTACCGCTCTGGTTACTGCCCTCGCCCTGGCATCGCTGCTCAGCGGATGTAAAAAGGAAGAGGCGGCACCTGCCGCACCCACCCCTCAGGTCGGCGTCGTAACCCTGCAACCACAAGCCTTCACCCTGACGTCTGAACTTCCGGGGCGCACCAGTGCGTTCCGCATTGCCGAAGTTCGCCCACAGGTCAACGGCATCATTCTCAAACGACTGTTCAAGGAAGGCGGCGACGTCAAGGCCGGTCAGCAGCTGTATCAGATCGACCCGTCGGTCTATGACGCGACCCTGAAAAGCGCCGAAGCCAACCTGCGTTCGACCAAATCGATCTCCGATCGCTACAAGCAACTGGTCGACGAACAGGCCGTCAGCCGTCAGGAATACGACACGGCACTGGCCAACCGCCTGCAATCGGAAGCCTCCCTGCAGACCGCCCAGATCAACGTGCGCTACACCAAGGTCTACGCACCGATCTCCGGTCGAATCGGCCGTTCGTCGGTGACGGAAGGCGCGCTGGTCAGCAGCGGCCAGAGCGACGCCATGGCGGTCATCCAGCAACTGGACCCGATCTATGTCGACGTGACCCAGTCCTCGGTGGAGCTGCTTGAGCTGCGCCGCGAACTGGAAAGCGGTCGTCTGCAAAAAGCCGGCGACAATGCCGCCGCGGTCAAGCTGACCCTGGAAGACGGCAGCCAGTACGCCGTGGACGGCAAGCTCGAGTTCTCTGAAGTCTCGGTAGACCAGACCACCGGTTCCGTGACTTTGCGCGCGGTGTTCCCGAACCCTGATCACACCCTGCTGCCGGGCATGTTCGTTCACGCTCAGTTGCAATCCGGGGTGAATAGCGCGGCGATTCTCGCTCCGCAACAAGGTGTGACCCGCGACCTCAAAGGCACCCCGACCGCGCTGGTCGTGGGTCCAGACAACAAGGTCGAACTGCGCCAGCTCAAGGCCAGCCGTACTGTCGGCAACCAATGGTTGATTGAAGACGGCTTGAAGGCAGGCGATCGCCTGATCACTGAAGGGCTGCAATTCGTCAGACCTGGTGTTGAAGTCAAGGCCACTGAAGCCACCAACGTCAACGCCAAGAGCCCGGTCCCCGCACAGGCAGCCAAAGTCGCTGTCGGCGGCAAAGGGGAGTAAACCATGTCGAAATTTTTTATCGACCGTCCGATTTTCGCCTGGGTAATTGCCCTGGTGATCATGCTGGTCGGGGCTTTATCGATCCTCAAGCTGCCCATCAACCAATACCCGAGCATTGCGCCTCCGGCCATTGCGATCTCCGTGACTTACCCTGGCGCGTCTGCACAAACCGTGCAGGACACCGTGGTGCAGGTGATCGAGCAACAGCTCAACGGTATCGACAACCTGCGTTATGTCTCGTCGGAAAGTAACTCCGACGGCAGCATGACCATTACCGCGACCTTCGAGCAGGGCACCAGCTCCGATACCGCGCAGGTTCAGGTCCAGAACAAACTGAACCTGGCCACCCCGCTGCTGCCGCAAGAAGTGCAGCAGCAGGGTATCCGCGTGACCAAGTCGGTGAAAAACTTCCTGATGGTCATCGGTGTGGTGTCGCGTGACGGCAGCATGACCAAGGACGACCTGTCCAACTACATCGTGTCGAACATGCAGGACCCGATCTCGCGGACCGCCGGTGTCGGTGACTTCCAGGTCTTCGGTGCCCAGTACGCGATGCGGATCTGGCTCGATCCGGCCAAGTTGAACAACTTCAACCTGACCCCGGTGGACGTGAAAACCGCCATCGCGGCGCAGAACGTCCAGGTCTCGTCCGGTCAACTCGGCGGCTTGCCCGCCCTGCCCGGCCAGCAACTGAACGCTACGATCATCGGCAAGACCCGTCTGCAGACCGCCGAGCAGTTCAAGGAAATCCTGCTCAAGGTCAACAAGGACGGCTCGCAGGTTCGCCTCAAAGACGTCGCCGAAGTAGGCCTGGGTGGCGAGAACTACAGCGTCAGCGCCCAGTTCAACGGCAGCCCGGCTTCCGGTCTGGCAGTGAAGCTGGCCAACGGTGCCAACGCCCTCGACACCGCAAAAGCCTTGCGCAAAACCATCAACGACCTGAAGCCGTTCTTCCCGCAAGGGATGGAAGTGGTGTTCCCGTACGACACCACCCCGGTGGTGACCGAGTCGATCAAGGGTGTGGTTGAAACCCTGGTCGAAGCGATCGTGCTGGTGTTCCTGGTGATGTTCCTGTTCCTGCAGAACTTCCGCGCCACCGTCATCACCACGATGACCGTGCCGGTGGTATTGCTGGGTACATTCGGGATCCTCGCGGCATTTGGCTTCAGCATCAACACCCTGACCATGTTCGGCATGGTGCTGGCCATCGGCTTGCTGGTGGACGACGCCATCGTCGTGGTGGAAAACGTCGAACGGGTCATGAGCGAAGAAGGCCTGTCACCCAAGGAGGCCACCAAGAAATCCATGGGGCAGATCCAGGGGGCTCTGGTCGGTATTGCCCTGGTGTTGTCGGCGGTACTGCTGCCGATGGCGTTCTTCAGTGGCTCCACCGGTGTGATCTACAAGCAGTTCTCGATCACCATCGTTTCGGCCATGGCCTTGTCGGTGCTGGTTGCATTGATCTTCACCCCGGCGCTTTGCGCCACCATGCTCAAGGCGATTCCGAAAGGCGAGCACGGCACGCCGAAACGCGGCTTCTTCGGCTGGTTCAACCGCAACTTCGACCGTGGCGTCAAAAGCTACGAGCGCGGCGTCGGCAACATGCTCGCGTACAAGGCTCCATACCTGCTGGCGTACCTGATCATCGTGGTTGGCATGATCTGGCTGTTCACCCGCATTCCAACGGCGTTCCTGCCGGAAGAAGACCAGGGCGTACTGTTTGCCCAGGTGCAAACCCCGGCCGGTTCCAGCTCCCAGCGCACGCAAGTGGTCGTGGATGAAATGCGCGAGTTCCTGCTGCGTCCGAGCAAGGATGGCGGCGAAGGCGATGCGGTGGCCTCGGTGTTTACCGTGACCGGCTTCAACTTCGCCGGCCGTGGCCAGAGTTCGGGCATGGCGTTCATCATGCTCAAACCGTGGGACGAACGTAACGCCGACAACAGTGTGTTCAACCTGGCAGCCCGTGCCCAACAGCACTTCTTTACCTTCCGCGATGCCATGGTGTTTGCCTTTGCGCCACCAGCGGTACTGGAACTGGGTAACGCCACCGGTTTCGACGTGTTCCTTCAGGACCGCGCCGGTATCGGTCACAACAAGCTGATGGAAGCCCGTAACCAGTTCCTCGGCATGGCGGCGCAAAGCAAGGTCCTGTCGCAAGTCCGTCCGAACGGCCTGAACGACGAGCCGCAGTACCAGCTGGAAATCGACGATGAGAAGGCCAGCGCCCTGGGCGTGACCCTCACTGACATCAACAACACCCTGTCGATTGCCCTGGGCAGTAGCTATGTGAACGACTTCATCGACCGCGGTCGTGTGAAGAAGGTTTACGTGCAAGGCCTGCCCGGCGCTCGCATGAGCCCTGAAGACCTGAAGAAGTGGTACGTGCGCAACAGCGCCGGCACCATGGTTCCGTTCTCGGCGTTCGCCAGGGGTGAATGGATCTACGGTTCGCCGAAACTGGCCCGTTACAACGGCGTGGAAGCGATGGAAATCCTCGGTGCCCCGGCGCCTGGCTATTCCACCGGTGAAGCCATGGCCGAAGTCGAAGCCCTGGCCAAGAAACTGCCGGCAGGTGTCGGTATTTCCTGGACCGGCCTGTCGTACGAAGAGCGCCTGTCCGGCTCGCAAGCGCCAGCGCTGTACGCCTTGTCGCTGCTGATGGTGTTCCTGTGTCTGGCAGCGTTGTATGAAAGCTGGTCGATCCCGATCGCGGTCATGCTGGTCGTGCCGCTGGGGATCATCGGCGCGCTGATGGCGACCAGCCTGCGCGGCCTGTCCAACGACGTGTATTTCCAGGTGGGGCTGTTGACCACCATCGGTCTGGCGGCGAAAAACGCCATTCTGATCGTCGAGTTCGCCAAGGAGCTGCATGAGCAAGGGCGTAGCCTGCGCGATGCAGCGATCGAAGCCTGCCGGATGCGTCTGCGACCGATCATCATGACCTCGCTCGCATTCGTGCTCGGCGTGGTACCGCTGGCCATTTCCACGGGCGCAGGTTCGGGTAGCCAACATGCGATCGGTACCGGGGTGATTGGCGGTATGCTCACGGCCACGATCCTGGCGATCTTCTGGGTTCCATTGTTCTTCGTCACCGTGTCGTCCATGGGCCAGCGCAAACTCGCCGACCAGGATGACGCCATTGAAACTTCTCAAGAGGCTGGCTAATGAGCAAGTCGCTACTCTCCCTGGCAGTCACCGCTTTCGTGCTGAGTGGCTGCTCGCTGATACCCGATTATCAGCGGCCTGAAGCACCGGTGGCGGGCCAATACCCGCAAGGCCCGGCGTATTCGCCGGCCCAGGCGCCTAACCAGGCCGCCGCTGAACAGGGCTGGAAGCAGTTTTTCCACGACCCGGCGCTGCAACAGGTGATTCAGACCGCGCTGGAGAACAACCGTGACCTGCGCGTCGCGGCGCTGAACATCGACGCTTATGCGGCTCAATACCGCATCCAGCGCGCCGACCTGTTCCCGGCGGTTTCGGCCACCGGCAGCGGTAGTCGTCAGCGGGTTCCGGCACGGGCCTCGCAAACCGGCGAAGCGAACATCAGCAGTTCCTACTCGGCCACCGTCGGCATCAGCGCCTACGAACTCGACCTGTTCGGTCGGGTGCGCAGCCTGAGCGAAGAAGCCCTGCAGAAGTACTTCGCCACTGAAGAAGCACGGCGCAGCACGCAGATCAGTCTGGTGGCCAGCGTGGCCAATGCCTACCTGACCTGGCAGGCCGACAAGGAACTGCTGAAACTGACCCAGGAAACCCTCGGTGCCTTCGAGGAGAGCTACAAGCTCACCTCGCGCAGCAACGAAGTGGGCGTAGCCTCGGCGCTGGATCTGGCCCAGTCACGTACCTCGGTGGAAAACGCCCGTGCGCAACAGGCTAAATACACCCGTCAGGTCGCCCAGGATGAAAACAGCCTGGTGTTGCTGCTCGGCACCGGTATCCCGGCCAATCTGCAAGCAGCCAAGCCTCTGTCGGACGACCTGCTGAGCGATGTGCCGGCGGGCCTGCCGTCGGACTTGCTGCAACGTCGCCCGGACATCCTCCAGGCCGAATACAACCTCAAGGCCGCCAACGCCAACATCGGCGCGGCGCGGGCGGCGTTCTTCCCGAGCATCAGCCTGACCGCCAATGCCGGCTCGCTGAGCCCGGACTTGTCCGGTCTGTTCAAGGGCGGTTCGGGCACCTGGTTGTTCCAGCCGCAAATCAACCTGCCGATCTTCAACGCCGGCAGCCTGCGCGCCAGCCTGGATTACTCCAAGATCCAGAAAGACATCAGCGTGGCGAACTACGAGAAGTCCATTCAAACGGCCTTCCAGGAAGTCGCCGATGGCCTGGCTGCACGCCAGACCTACACCGAGCAGTTACAGGCTCAGCGTGATTTCGTCAGCGCCAACCAGGACTACTACCGTCTGGCCGAGCGTCGTTATCGCATCGGGGTCGACAGCAACCTGACCTTCCTCGACGCCCAGCGCCAGCTGTTCAGTGCCCAACAGGCGCTGATCACCGACCGCCTGGCGCAGCTGACCAGCGCGGTCAACCTGTACAAGGCGTTGGGCGGTGGCTGGAATGAACTGACGGCGAAGAACGAGCCGTTGAAAGAAGAAGCGCCGAAGATGAAGTTGTTCTGATAGCGCCGTAAACACGAAGCCCACCGTTTGGTGGGCTTTTTGTTGGCCGTGAAAAAAACCAGCCTGTTCTCGTCACCCTCCGACCCCATTGACCAGAAACACCGGCTCTTCTAGATAATCGAGCCCCAAGCGGTTTTCGAACATTTCGTCGCGTAACGCTGCGGTCGTGAAACTGCCCAGGCCCAGCGCGGTGGCCAACAGTGAAAAGGTCTGACTCAGATGCCCGGCATCCATCAGCGCCACCCGCAATGCGCGGCTGAATTCGTATTTCCAGGCCATCCGCTCGACCCGCGCCGTGGAAACGAACACCGCTGCCGCCTCCTCTATCCATGTCTGACCACCACAGGCCTCGCTGATCCAGACCCGTGGATCTTCCAGGGAAAGCAGCTCCAGCCCGTGACGACGCACCGAATAATGGTAAAGCCCCCGCTCGAAACCTTGCACATTCATCAGCACCGCATACACCTCGGTGCCCTGCAACGATCCGCCCGCCGGCGAGGTTTTCTTCAGGAAGTAGTCGCCCATGCGGTTGTGCTGCACGACGGTCGCGCCCCAAGTGTAGTAGAGCAACAAAGACAGTTGTTCCGAACTCAACGGCTGATCACTGAAGGTTCGCGACGTGCGGCGATTGCACAGCGAGTCCAGCAGCGTCGGCTGAGCGATCGCACAGGCAGGCAGCAGCGGGTTTTCCAGGGCGATGAACGGATGGGACCAGTAGTCCTTGAACGCCGACGGCTGAGGTTGCGCCGAGGCCTTTTGCTCCAGCTCCGTTTCCAGCTCGGCAACGCTGATGTAGGGCGTGTGCGAGCCGGTCCGGGTACTCAGGTAAAACTCCAGCGCTGCATCCCAACGGGTCCAAAGGTTGAGCGAATGCTTACCCTGGTTATACGTGACCGAACACGATTGATTCACCACGGGCAGCAAAACACCGTGGCTGACCAGCGTCTTCAGGAATGCCAGGTTGTCGTCCTGCGCCGGACTCTGCAAAACCCCCGGCAGCAACAAGGCACTCTCCAGCGTCTGCGGGCTGAGGAAGTGGCGCAGTAACGGCAGCAACGTCACGTCAAACTCCAGGCTCAAGTCCTGCTGCCGGTCCCGGATAAAAAACGACGCTGAGCCAACGCTGAGCCAGGTGCTTTCCCTGAGTTTCAGCAGGGTCTGCGCGCCCTCCGACGGCGTCTGTTGATCGCCCTGTTGATCAAGCCCCTGCCAGAACAGGGCCTTGGGCCTCAAGGACTTGATGGCCTTGATCAAGGTCAACAGTTCCGCATCATCGGTTTTGCGCGAAATATCCCACTCCAGGGTGATCGCTTTCACCGGGGATGACTTAAACAATTCACGCAAAATGTCCCAATCCCGCCGTGGATGGCTGGTGTGAATCTCAATCAACCGGTCCAGCGGCAACGAACGCAAATAGTCGTTCAGGTCGTAACCCTGGGTTCTGGCGGTCGTGATCGCGCTGTCGAGATCCAGCAAAAATCCCGAGCCGCTGCGCGCCACCACACTGGAAATGAACTCGCCTTCGGACTGCTCTTGTGCGCCCGACAATGAAAACAACCGCGGTGCGTTTTCCAGCACCAGCAGTGTGGCCGTGAGCTCGCGCAATTCGATGGCATTGGCCACCACCGTGTCCGCCACCTCTTGGGCCAGGGTCGGCAAAATGAAGTGCTGCGTATCGCCACCGTGGAAACGCGACCAGGAAATATGCTCGGCCAGCCACGGCGAGCGGGTTTTGTCGCACAGTCGCCGCGTCATGTGCAGAAACTCGCGATCCATCGCGATGCCCACGCTGCCCAGGGACAAACTGGACGAGTGCAGCAGGCTCGGTACGTGAGCGCTGAGATCAAGTAAACGAGGCTGCAGGATGCAGTGGGTCGGCTGAAACTCGACGTAATCGAAATGCGGCAGGCCCTCAGCGAGAATTCGCTCAACCGTCGGGTCAAGTCCATCCTCCGACCGGTCATCCTGTGCCCTGCGCCGTGGCAAATGGTATTCCAGCCCTACGCCGGCCTCGGGATAGGACGAGGCATCAAACATCCCCATGTGAGCCTCCCCGGCTTCAGGCGGTCAGACCCAGCAAGCGTTGTTGCTCAGTATCAGTCCCCGATATCGCCAACAGCCCGGCATATTGGTTTTCCTGTGCTCTGACCTCTTTGGCGAGGTTTTCCAGAAGTTGACGTCCTTGTGGGGTGAATTCAGTGCTGGCCTCAAAGTCCGGCAATGCCTTGATCAAGCCTCGCAGAATGTACAACAGACGGTTTTGCGCCCTCTGCAGCTCATCGGTCGAACGCGAACGAACCCGCCCCAGGTATTTGACCAACGCGATGTACACGTAAAACGCGTGGAAGTAGCCATAAAAGTCACGCTTCTGTCCCGACCACGGCAAGGTGTACAAAGGCTCCCGCGAGGTCTCTTCCTTAACGACCGGGCACGCCTCGACAATGTGATAGAGCAACTGATGAGTGGCCTCATGCACCAGGGACTCTTCCAGATCGAGTATCGAATCATCCCGGCTCGACAACAGGATGATTCCGGTGAAACGGGACGCCGAACAGCTTCGAAATGAACCATCGGGTAAATAAAAAATCGACTTGACCAGTTTTTTGATTTGCTCACGGCAGGCGGGCCATGTGTGCTCTATGCGCAACAGGGCAATATTCACCACGTCGCAAAAAAACCGTACGGAGTAACCGCTACGCTCCAACTGTTTGCGGACGGCTTCATCCTCCGGAAACTCATAGCTGGGCGGCATCACTATCGCTACCAGCGGATCGACATCAAATCGATGCACAGGGGGGCAATAATGATTCACGCGGGAACTATCGGATGCTTTGACACGCACTAACATCTCTGGAAATTCAAACAGCATTTTTTCCAGCTCACTCCTGTCCTCGGTCTTTTTCGTGATGACCAGATTGGCATAATGAGCCGTCAGCACATTCCACACTTGAAACACCGGATCATTAATAATCAAGCGCTGTTCACGGGTCGGAGGAACGATAAGATTAAATGCCTGCTCAAAAAACTCTGCCAGATGTGGAGCGTTGGGAAACAACTGAAAAAGTTCGGTGTACAGCGCAACAAAGCTGGTGTATCGATTTCGACTGACACGCTCCAGCAAGACTTCAAATCGCGAAGGCTCCGAATCCGCAAGGAAGGTCGTACCCTGAAATAAATCCTCGACCGAGAGCTCACGTTGACCACTGTTACCGATGTCCATTTCTCAACCTTCCCTTAGGTTGGCGGCAACGGCTTCGCCATTGTCAGACTGGCAATGCCATAACCCAGTTGTTCATATAGACGACGCGCCGCATCGTTGCGACCAAAGACATGCAACCGCACTTCCTTGCATCCCGCCTGGCTCGCCCATGACTCCAGGGCCAGCAGCGATTGTTTTGCATAACCCTGGCGGCGTTCGCCGGGGTCAATGTAAATATCCAGAATGAAGGCGATCCGACCGGCGCCAGCGTGTCGTTCGGCAACCCATAATTCACCGATGCGCCGCGCTTGATCCTGGATTACCCAGAGTTGATTCTTTTCAGTCAATCGCCCTTGCGGCAACAATTGCTCGAAGACGCTGCGTGCCCTTTGCGACGCCTCCTCCTGGCCCCACTCGCCGGCGGCGACCATCCCGTCGCCATATTCAGCAAGCGCTCTGTCGGCGAACGTAGCAAAGTCCGCGTCATTCATTGGAGCCAAGGTGACAGACATGCGTCATTCACTCCGTGCCCGAGTGCTTCAGGTCATGAGTCTGATAAGGCCATTCGGCGTACCACCGTAAAAGCCCACCTTTCGTGGCACGCCAAATGGCATCACCCACCGTTAATCCATGCGCGCTTGTTGCTGCTGGTTCTGTGTATCGAATACCGCGCGTATCCCCAGGTTGCTCCGAATGCTGGAGGAAGCTGCCGTCAGTTTTGCAGCATCAATACCTTTAACCGCCGCGATCTCGTCAGTACTTAAGTGCACGCCAATATTTTTAGCCGCCCCTGCCGGATCACTGTGTAAGGCGTTGGCAAATTTTTCGTCCAGCACGGCCCGTCCCAGAACCGAGGCCAAACGTTCCTGATTGACTTTATTACCCATGGTACTTCTCCTTGTTATTTCGGCATGACGAAAAACATCCCCTGACGAAGCATGAGAATTTCTTTTGCCCGCCTGAGGAATTTGAATATAGCAAGGCCTCTTTTCTTTTCCAGCCAAGCCCATGGCTCTCTTTAAATCTTTTTACGATAACCGACAACACCAATTCTTAAGTTTAACCGGCGACTATTGATCTACCTTTAATGACAGCCAACACTGTAGGAAACGTCTTACAACTAAAGCAATAAACACTTCCATCTAACATCAACAAAGCAACAAGGCGCCATTAATAGAACACACCTGCGGATGCCCCTTATCAACCCGAATAACTATGGGATTTTATTAAGAATGCCTCATACCGTCCGCGCCCAGGCAGACGTCGATTAGTGTTCGTTAATCGCCCAAAACCCCATCCCCCCCAATTGAATCCCCCCGCCCATCCCTCGCACCATTGTCCGCACCTGCAAAAATCAATAACAACAAGGTCCGACACCATGACTACGCGCCCTCTGCGCTCCGGCTGATCTCGCCTCCCCCTTATCCGAATTCGATTTTTTGTCTGCGACCCCTTGGTTGCGGCTGAGTAGTGCTTTATCCCTGACAATTAGAGAGACCCGAGCCCATGACTTCCTCCACCACGCAGTATTTGTTTCCCAGCCTGATCGCCATCGCATTGGCCGGCGTGGCCCTGCCCGCCTTGGCCGAGGAAGCGGGCTTTGTCGAAGGAGCCAAGGCCAACCTGAACCTGCGTAACTTCTACATCAACCGTAACTTCACCAATCCGACCAAGAGCCAGGGCAAGGCTGAAGAGTGGACGCAAAGCTTTATCCTCGACGCCAAATCCGGGTTCACCCAGGGCACCGTCGGGTTCGGCATGGACGTGCTGGGGTTGTATTCGGTCAAGCTCGACGGCGGTAAAGGCACCGGCGGGACGCAGTTGCTGCCGCTGGATCACGATGGCCGCCCGGCGGACAACTTCGGTCGCGCCAACGTGGCGTTCAAGGCGAAGCTGTCCCAGACCGAAGTGAAGGTCGGCGAATGGATGCCGGTGCTGCCGATCCTGCGTTCGGACGACGGTCGCTCGCTGCCGCAAACCTTCCGTGGCGGCCAGATCACCTCGAAGGAAATCGACGGCCTGACGCTCTACGGCGGCCAGTTCCGCGCCAACAGCCCGCGCGACGACAGCAGCATGAGCGACATGTCGATGACCGGCAAAGCGGCCTTCAAGTCAGACCGCTTCAACTTCCAGGGCGTCGAATACGCCTTCAACGACAAGCGTACTCAGATCGGCCTGTGGAATGCTGAACTCAAGGACATCTACAGCCAGCAATACGTCAACCTGATCCACACCCAACCGCTGGGCGACTGGACCCTGGGCGCCAACCTCGGGTTCTTCTACGGCAAGGATGACGGCAGCGCCCGGGCGGGCGAGCTGGACAACAAAACCTGGTCGGGCCTGTTCTCGGCCAAATACGGTGGCAACACCTTTTACGTCGGCCTGCAAAAACTCACCGGCGACAACGCCTGGATGCGGGTCAACGGCACCAGCGGCGGCACCCTGGCCAACGACAGCTACAACTCCAGCTATGACAACGCCCGGGAAAAATCCTGGCAAGTGCGCCACGACTACAACTTCGCCGCCCTTGGCGTGCCGGGCCTGACCCTGATGAACCGCTACATCAGTGGCGACAACGTCCACACCGCCACCACCAGCGACGGCAAGGAATGGGGCCGCGAAAGCGAACTGGGTTATACGGTGCAGAGCGGTACGCTCAAAAACCTCAACGTCAAATGGCGCAACTCCACCATCCGCCGTGACTTCAGCAACAACGAGTTCGACGAGAACCGCTTGATCGTCAGCTATCCGATCAGCCTGCTGTAAGACTCCAAAACGCCTTCGCGGGCAAGCCTCGCTCCTACAAGATTAACCATGACCTTGTAGGAGCGAGGCTTGCCCGCGAAGGCGTCAGCTCAGGCAACACAACTTTCGCGGATCACTCCCGCGACTCAACCCCCAACTCATCCCACACCGACTCGGCCAAATGGAACGTCGCGTTGGCCGCCGGAATTCCGCAATAGATCGCACTCTGCATGATCACTTCCTTGATCTCGCCACGGGTTACGCCGTTGTTGGCGGCGGCGCGCAGGTGCAGTTTGAGTTCTTCGTTGCGGTTCATGCCGATCAACATGGCGATGGTGATCAGGCTGCGGGTGTGGCGCGGCAGGCCCGGGCGGGTCCAAATGTCGCCCCAGGCGTGGCGGGTGATCATCTCCTGGAACTCCGAGTTGAACTCGGTCAGCGCGTTCAGGCTGCGGTCGACGTGGGCGTCGCCGAGCACTGCGCGACGGACTTTCATGCCCTCGTCGTAACGTTGTTTCTCGTCCACAAAAAATTCCTCAATGACCTGAAAGAAACGCCAGCACCCGCTCGCTGAACGCAGCGCCGGCCTGGACGTTGGACAGGTGCGCGGCGTAGAACTCGGCGTACTCGGCGCCCCGTACATGTTCCTGAATGAAATGCCCGCCAGACGGCGGCGTGACCGCATCTTCGGTGCCGGCGATCACCAGTAGCGGCGCCTTGATCGAGGACAACTGATCGCGGAAATCGGCATCGCGCACCGCCGCGCAATTGGCCGCGTAACCTTCAGGCGAGGTAGCCGCGAGCATGTCGGTGATCTGCTTCGCCACTGCTGGATTGGCAGCGGAAAAATCCGCGGTAAACCAGCGTGCAATCGACGCATCGCGCAGGGCGACCATCGCCGCCGCGCCGTCGCGCAGCACGGTTTCGATTCGTGGGTTCCACACCGATGGATCGCCGATTTTCGCCGCGGTGTTGCACACGATCAGTTTGTTCAAACGCTGACCGGCATTGATCCCCAGCCATTGGCCGATCAACCCGCCCATGGACAGACCGCAGAAATGTGCGCGCTCGATGTGCAAGGCATCCAGCAGCGCCAGCACGTCGCGGCCCAGTTGCTCGATGCTGTACGGCCCTGGCGTCACCAATGACTTGCCGTGACCACGGGTGTCAAAACGCAGCACCCGGAAATGCTCGGTGAACGCCGGGATCTGTGCGTCCCACATGTGCAGGTCGGTACCCAGTGAGTTGGACAGCACCAGTACCGGCGCTTCTTCAGGGCCATCGAGTTGCGGCCCTTGAATTTGGTAGTGCAGTTCGCCCTCGGCGAGTTGTACGAATGCCACAGCAGTCTCCTTCAGGCAGTCAACGCAAAATGTTCAGCCACCGCTCGCTCGACCCAGGTATGGGCCTGACCGAGGTAATGGGCGGGGTCCAGCAGATGATCGAGTTCAGCGCCCGACAACTCGGCGGTCACTTGCGGCTCATCGCCGAGTACCGCGCGCAGATGACGTTGCTCGGCCACAGCACGCTTGCAGCATTGCTCCAGCAGATGATGCGCGGTGTCGCGACCGACCCGTTGCGCCAGGACGATGCTCACGGCTTCAGCGAGCACCAGGCCTTGGGTCAGGTCGAGGTTGCGGGTCATGCGCATCGCGTCCACTTCCAGTCCGTCGACCACCAACAGCGCTTGCTGCAGGCTGCCCGACACCAAGCAGCAGATCTCCGGCAGGGTTTCCCATTCGGCATGCCACAGGCCCAGGCTGCGCTCGTGTTCCTGGGGCATCGCGCTAAACAAGGTCGAGAGCAAACCCGGCACCCGCGTCGCCGCACCGATCAGCACCGCCGCGCCCACCGGGTTGCGTTTGTGCGGCATGGTCGAGGAACCGCCCTTGCCCGGCGCCGACGGTTCAAACACTTCGCCGGCTTCGGTCTGCATCAACAAGCTGATGTCGCGGCCGAGTTTGCCGAGGCTGCCGGCGATCAAGCCAAGCACCGCGCCGAACTCCACCAGACGATCACGCTGGGTGTGCCAGGGTTGTTCCGGCAAGGTCAGTTGCAGTTCCGCGGCCAAGACTTCGGCAATCGGCATCGCCTGATCGCCAAGGGCCGCGAGGGTGCCGGAGGCGCCACCGAATTGCAGCACCAGCAGGCGCGGCTTGAGTTCCAGCAAACGCTGGCGGCTACGAGTCACCGCGCCCAGCCAACCGGCGATCTTCATGCCGAGGGTGACTGGTGTCGCATGTTGCAACCAGGTGCGCCCGGCCAGCGGCGTGACGACGTATCGCTTGGCCTGGGTCGCGAGGGTTTCTCCCAACTGCGCCAGATCAGCTTCGATCAGTTGCAGCGCGCGGCGCAATTGCGACACCAGGCCGGTGTCCATCACGTCCTGGCTGGTTGCGCCCAAATGCACATAGCGCTCGGCTTCAGCATCGCTTTTGGCGATCTGCTTGCCCAGCGCCTTGACCAAAGGGATCGCCGAATTGCCCGCCGTGGCAATCGCCTCGCCGAGAGCGGCGAAGTCGTAATGCTCAGCCTTACAGGCCGCTTCGATAGACGCGACAGCCGCTTGCGGAATCAGGCCCACCCGTGCTTCGGCCCGGGCCAGTGCGGCTTCGAAATCAAGCATGGCCTGAACCCGGCCCTGATCGCAGAACACCTCACGCATGTCGCGTGCGGTGAAGTAGGCATCGAACAATTGATTGCCCGGTCGCTGATTCATAAACAGTCCTTGCAGGCGAGGGCCTGTAAGGCCCCCGCATAAAAATCAAAGGTCGTTTTCCAGATACTTCGGCTGTTTCGGCAGTCGCAGGCTGAACAGGAACGCCACCGCCATCATCACCGTCACGTACCAGTAGAACGAGTTTTCCATGCCCCCGGCTTTAAGGCTCAGCGCTACATATTCCGCCGAACCGCCGAAGATCGCATTGGCCACCGCATACGCCAGGCCAACGCCCAAGGCGCGCACCTCTGGCGGGAACATTTCGGCTTTCACCAGACCGCTGATCGAGGTGTAGAAACTGACGATCGCCAGCGCCACGGTAATCAGCACAAAGGCCAGGAACGGATTGCTGACACTTTTCAGGCTCAACAGGATCGGTACGGTGCACAACGTGCCGAGGGCGCCGAACCAGAGCATCGAATTGCGCCGGCCAATCTTGTCGGCGAGCATGCCGAAGAACGGTTGCATGCACATATAAAGGAACAGCGCGCCGGTCATGATGTAGCTGGCGGTCTTGGCGTGCATGCCGGCGGTGTTCACCAGGTACTTCTGCATGTACGTGGTGAAGGTGTAGAAAATCAGCGAACCGCCGGCGGTGTAACCCAGCACGGTGATGAAGGCGGCCTTGTGATCGCGGAACAGCGCACCAATGCTGCCGGCGTCTTTGTTTTCACGCATTTCCTTGCTGCTGGTTTCCTTGAGCGCACGACGCAGGAACAACGAAATCAACGCCGCCGCCGCACCGACCACGAACGGAATCCGCCAGCCGTAGGCACGCAATTCATCCTCATTGAGGAACTGCTGCAGGATCACCACCAGCGACACCGCCAGCAACTGTCCGCCAATCAGCGTCACGTACTGGAACGACGCGAAGAACCCGCGCTGGCCCTTGAGGGCGACTTCGCTCATGTAAGTCGCGGTGGTGCCGTATTCGCCGCCCACCGACAAGCCCTGCAGCAAGCGCGCGAACAGCAACAGGATCGGCGCCCAGACACCGATACTGTTGTAGGTCGGCAGGCAAGCGATGAGCAGCGAGCCGAAGCACATCATCAGAATCGAGATCAGCATCGAATTCTTGCGCCCGTGCTTGTCCGCCAGCCGGCCGAAAATCCAGCCGCCGATGGGGCGCATCAGAAACCCGGCGGCAAACACGCCCGCGGTATTGACCAACTGCACCGTGGGGTTATCGGACGGGAAAAAGGCCGGGGCAAAGTAGATCGCACAGAAGGCGTAGACGTAGAAGTCGAACCACTCGACCAGATTGCCGGACGAGGCGCCGACAATCGCAAAGATTCTTTTGCTGCGTTCTTCACCGGTGTAGACAGCTGTGGAGGTTGTCATTGTTTTTTCACTCTGTGGGGACCGTGAGAGTCTAGACATATTTCGCAACAGCTGTGGCGAGGGGGCTTGCCCCCGTTGACTTGCGAAGCAAGCCCTAGACCGGTTGGCGCGACCTGTTAGGTAGATCGCGCCAACCGGTTTACGACTGCTTCGCAGCCGAACGGGGGCAAGCCCCCTCGCCACAAAAAAGCTCCTTGGTCAGCAGAGCCCTCGCCACTCAATAGTCGAAGAACACCGTCTCCGCATCCGTCCCCTGCAGAATCACATTCCACTGATAAACACCCGCAGCATCCTGCTTCGCCAACAAGGTGCCACGACGTTCGGCGGGCACGCATTCGAGCAGCGGGTCCGTCACGTTGGCTGGCTCACCATCGAAGTAAATCCGCGTCAGCAAGTGCTTCACCAACCCGCGAGCAAACACCAGCACCACCAGGTGCGGCGCCTGGGTCGTGCCCTTCAGGCCTTCCACAGTGCCCGGCTTGATCGTGGTAAAGCGAAAGCGCCCTTGCGCATCCACCGGCACCCGGCCAAACCCTTCGAAGTTCGGGTCCAGGGGCTTGTCCTGATCGTCTTCGGGGTGGTCGTACTTGCCAGCGGCGTTGGCTTGCCAGACTTCGAGCATGGCGTCGTTGACGAAGTCGCCATTGCCATCGACGACTTGCCCGGTGATCGCCACACGCTCGCCGAGGGTCTGTTCAACGGTCAGGTCTTCACGGTTCAGCCAGGTCAGGCCGATGTGATAGTACGGTCCGACGGTGTGGGATGTGGTCGCGTTCAGCGTCATCTTATTTCTCCATCGGCGTGGCGTCGCGGCCGCGCAAAACGATGTCCCAACGATAAGCGAGGGCATAGGAAGGGATGGTTTTTTCCAGGTCGAAACTGGCGATCAAACGTTCTTTGGCGCTGGTATCGGGCACGCAGTTGTAGATCGGGTCGTAGGCCAGCAACGGGTCACCCGGGAAATACATCTGGGTCACCAGGCGCGTCAGAATGCTCGGTCCGAACAGGGAGAAATGGACGTGCGCCGGACGCCAGGCATTGTGGTGGTTACCCCACGGGTAGGCGCCAGGCTTGATGGTCTGGAACTGGTACCAGCCATCGGCGTCAGTCACGGTGCGGCCGGTGCCGGTGAAGTTCGGGTCCATCGGTGCGTCGTGCAGATCGCGGGCATGGTTGTAACGACCGGCGGCGTTGGCCTGCCAGATCTCCACCAGAATGCCCGGCACCGGCAGACCGTCTTCATCCAGCACACGGCCGTGGATGATGATCCGTTCACCCAATGGCTCACCCGAGTGCTGGGCGGTCAGGTCGTTGTCCCGCTCCTGAATACGCTCGGCGCCGATGGTCGGGCCGGTGATTTCCGACAGCGAATGAGGCAAAAACACCAACGGCTTGGACGGCGAGCGAAGGTTGGTGGATTGATAAGGAGGGTGCAGGTATTCCGGCTGAGTGCCCGCCTGCGGGCGACGGTAACCTGGTTTGTCAGTCATTGCGCTTTCCTCAATTCTTATTAGTCGCTTCTGTGCGTCAGACCCGTTCGATCGCCAGGGCCAGGCCCTGACCGACACCGACACACATGGTCGCCAAGCCTTTCTTGCCGCCCGTCTTTTCCAGTTGATGCAGTGCGGTCAGTACCAAACGTGCGCCGCTCATGCCCAGAGGATGGCCCAAGGCAATGGCTCCACCGTTCGGGTTGACCTGGGCCGCGTCATCCGCCAGTCCCAGTTCACGCAGCACCGCCAGACCCTGGCTGGCGAAGGCTTCGTTGAGTTCGATCACGTCGAAATCGTTGACCGCCAGGCCCAGGCGCTCAGTCAATTTACGCACCGCCGGCACCGGGCCAATACCCATCACCCGTGGTGCGACACCGGCGCTGGCCATGCCGAGCACTTTGGCGCGGGCGGTCAGGCCGTGTTTCTTCACGGCTTCGGCCGAAGCCAGAATCAGCGCTGCAGCACCGTCGTTCACACCGGAGGCATTGCCGGCGGTGACGGTTTTGTCGGGGCCGTTGACCGGTTTGAGTTTGGCCAGGGTTTCGAGTGTAGTGTCGGCGCGAGGATGTTCGTCCTGGCTGACCACTGTTTCACCCTTCTTGTGGGCAATGCGTACTTCAACGATTTCTTCGGCGAAAAATCCTGCGGCTTGCGCGGCGGCTGTCCGTTGCTGACTGCGCAGTGCGAAAGCGTCCTGATCCTCGCGGGAAACCTGGTAATCGTCGGCCACGTTATCGGCGGTTTGCGGCATTGCATCAACGCCGTACTGGGCTTTCATCAACGGGTTGATGAAACGCCAGCCGATGGTGGTGTCTTCCAGCTTCATGTTGCGCGAAAACGCGGCGTCCGCCTTGCCCATCACGAATGGCGCGCGGGACATCGATTCGACGCCACCGGCAATCGCCAGCTCCATCTCACCGCTGGCGATGGCCCGAAACGCAGTGCCGATAGCGTCCATGCCCGAAGCGCAGAGGCGATTGAGGGTGACGCCAGGAATGGTTTCCGGCAGCCCCGCCAGCAGCAACGCCATGCGAGCCACGTTGCGGTTGTCTTCGCCGGCCTGGTTGGCGCAGCCAAGGAACACCTCGTCCACCGCGTTCCAGTCCACCGACGGGTTGCGCGCCATCAGCGCCTTGATCGGCACGGCGGCCAGGTCATCGGCGCGAACCGCCGACAGGCCACCGCCGAAACGGCCGATGGGGGTACGAATCGCGTCGCAGATATAAACGTCACGCATCAGGCTTCTCCGGGTGCTTGGCCGTGGGCCGCCGCAGTGCGGGCTTCCAGATCACGCAGCGCGGTCAACTCGACTTCAGTTGGCTCGGCAGTGTTTTCAACGGTGTCGGCAAAACGAATCGGCCAACCGGTGGCCGCGATCACTTGCTCGCGGGTCACCCCTGGGTGCAGCGCGGTGACCACGAATTCATGGGTGCCGGCTTCCGGTTCCATGATGCACAGGTCGGTAATAATGCCGACAGGACCGGCGCCTGGCAGGCCGAGACGTTTGCGCGAATCACCGCCCTCGCCATGACCAACCGAGGTAATGAAGTCGAGCTTGTCGACGAACGAACGCGCCGACTGCTTGAGGATGATCAGCACGCTCTTGGCGGAACCGGCGATCTCCGGCGCGCCACCTGCACCTGGCAGGCGAACTTTCGGCTGGTGGTAGTCGCCGACCACCGTGGTGTTGATGTTGCCGAAACGGTCGACTTGCGCGGCACCGAGAAAACCGACGTCAATGCGCCCGCCCTGCAGCCAGTAGCGAAAAATCTCGCCGGTCGGGACGACGGTGTCGGCGGTTTCCGCCAGCTCACCGTCACCGATCGACAATGGCAGTACGCTTGGCTTGGCACCGATCGGACCCGATTCGTAGATCAGGACTACATCGGGCGAGGACGTCAGTCGCGCCAGGTTGGCGGCTTTCGACGGCAGGCCGATACCAACGAAGCACACCGAACCGTTTTTCAGGCGGCGGGCGGCGGCGACGGTCATCATTTCATTGGTGGTGTAAGTCATTACTTGGCCTCCGAAGCAGCGGCCAGCTTGGCCTGGAACTCGCTGAAGTCAGCGCAGCCGTGGATGTACTCGTTGATCCACGCGGTGAAGGTTTCACGGTCGCGGGCAATCGGATCCCAGGCCTGGTAGAAGCGGTTGTCACGCTCGGTGTAACCGTGGGCGTAGGACGGATGCGCGCCGCCCGGTACGTGGCAGACCGCGCTCAGAGCCCAGGTCGGCAGCACGCAAGCGTTCATCGGTGCGTTGAGGTCATCGACGATTTCTTCGACGGTGACGATGCAACGCTTGGCCGCCAGCGCCGCTTCTTTCTGCACCCCGAGAATGCCCCAGAGCAACACGTTGCCTTGGCGGTCGGCTTTCTGCGCGTGAATCACGGTGATGTCCGGACGCACCGACGGTACCGCCGCCAGCACTTCGCCGGTGAACGGGCACGTGACGGTTTTGATCAGCGGGTTGACCTTCGGCAGGTCGGAACCGGCGTAGGCTCGCAGCACCGCGAACGGTAAGCCCGAAGCGCCCGCGACGTAGGCATTGGCCAGGTCGGCGTGGCTGTGCTCTTCGATTTCCAGCGCATGCGGCCACTGCCGCTCGACTGCGTCACGCAGACGGTGCAGCGAACCGACGCCGGGGTTGCCGCCCCAGGAGAAAATCAGTTTGCGAGCACAACCGGCACCGATCAACTGGTCGTAGATCAAGTCAGGCGTCATCCGCACCAGGGTCAGGTCTTTCTTACCCTGACGAATGATTTCGTGACCGGCCGCCGTAGGAATCAGGTGAGTGAAGCCTTCGAGCGCGACGGTATCGCCGTCGTTGACGAACTGCTTCACCGCGTCATGCAGCGAAAGGATTTCAGCCATGGGGCAGGCTCCCGTTTATTGTTAACCGACAGTGTGGGAAAAAGGCGCCGATGCGCAGCGCCGGAATGACTGAAGATTAAGCCCCTGGAATGACCCAAACAATCCGATAATCGACTGAGTGTTCGTTTATCGAACAGATTGTTACCTCGCTATCGTTCTCTTTCAGATCGTTCCCACGCTCTGCGTGGGAATGCAGCCAGGGACGCTCCGCGCCCCAAAAGCGGACGCAGAGCGTCCATTGAGGCGTTCCCACGCAGAGCGTGGGAACGATCGAACAATCTCGGAAATCGCCCTCAGGTCGCATCCGCATGGCTGACCATGCCCTTGATCACCACCGCCGTGGTCGCCAACGCGGCCGGAATCACCAGAGCCGTCAACACCTGCTCGAAGTTCCAGCCCAGGCCCAGCAACGTCGCGCCCATCCACGCCCCGAGGATCGCGCCGAAGCGGCCAATCCCAAGCATCCACGACACACCGGTCGCCCGCCCTTGCGTCGGGTAAAAACGCGCCGCCAGCGACGGCATTGCCGATTGCGCGCCGTTGACACACATCCCGGCCACCAGCACCAGGGTCGCCAGCACGGCGATGTTGCCCAGGCTCTGCCCTACCGCGTAGGCAAACACCCCGGCCAATAGGTAGAAAGTGCCGATGACCTTGTGCGGATTGAACCGGTCCATCGCCCAACCCACGCCCACTGCGCTCAACACCCCACCCAGCTGGAACAGCGCACCAATGAATGCGGCCTGCTCCATGCTCGCGCCGCTGTCACGCATCAGCGTCGGCAACCAACTGGTCAGCAGATAAACAATCACCAGCCCCATGAAGTACGTCAGCCACAGCAACAATGTGCCGGTGCTGTAAGTGCCGGAGAAGATCACCGCGAATACATTGCGTGCCTTCACGGTTTTCTGTTCCGGCACGCTGAAGCTCGAAGCCCGGGCCACCAGCGCTGGGTCGATCGGTGCCAGGGCTTTGCGCACTTTGTCGGTACCGCGATTGCGCACCACCAGATAACGCGCCGATTCTGGCAACCACAACAGCAAAACGACGGTGAGCATCAGCGGCAGAATCCCGCCGATCATCAACAGGCTGTGCCAGCCGAAGGCCGGGATCAGTTTGGCCGAGATGAAACCGCCCCCGGCCATGCCGAGGTTGAAGCCGCAGAACATGCTGGTCACCAGCAGGGATTTCTTGCGTTCCGGGGTGTATTCGGACAGCAGCGTGGTCGCGTTCGGCATGCCAGCGCCCAGGCCCAGGCCGGTGAGGAAACGCAGCACCAGCAGTTGATCGACATTGGTGCTGTAAGCCGATGCCAGGCTGAACGCACCGAACAGCAACACCGCACCTACCAGTACGACTTTTCGCCCGAAGCGGTCAGCCAACGGCCCGGAACCCAAGGCGCCAAAGACCATGCCGATCAGTGCCGCACTCATCACCGGGCCGAGGCTGGCGCGATCGATGCCCCAGTCCTGGGACAATGCCGGCGCGATAAACCCCATGGCCGCGGTGTCGAGGCCATCGAGGAAGACAATCAGGAAACACAGGATCACCACCCGCCATTGGTAGCGCGAAATGGGTTGAGCGTTGATGAAGGACTGCACGTCGAGGCAGTTCCCTACAGCAGACTGAGGCTGGTTCATTATTTTTATTCCACGCAAAGAACGCAGTCGAACAAGTGCCAGCCGAGGCTGACGCTGTCACAAGAAAAGAAGGTCGGGATCAGGCGATCCGGTTTCGGCAGCTAAGCCGGTGGGAACAGCGACAGTGGGGAAACGTGCACATGACGATGCCTCTTCTCATTATTATTGGGTCGTCGTCCGGCAACCGGCCGAGGGCCAGCAGCGCCGGATGACGCTGCCGCGACATTAATGATCCGAGAGAAACAGCGTCAATTCGATAAACGCGACTCTGTGCGTTTATCGAACAGCTTAGGCGAACAGCTGCGCACTCAGGTCGCGGCTGGCACTCAACAAACCGGGCAGGAAACGTTGCTCCAGCTCGCTGCGGCTGACCCGGCCGGCATGGGTGCTGACGTTCAGCGCCGCCACTACCTGGCCAGAAGCGTCATACACCGGCACGGCAATCGAGCGCAGGCCTTGCTCCAGTTCCTGATCGACGATGCACCAGCCTTGTCGCCGTACTTCTTGAAGGCATTCGAGCAAGGCTTCGGGGGTATGCAGGGTGCGACTGGTCTTGGCTTGCAAGTCTGCATGGTCGAGGTATTCGCGCAGCGACGTGTCGTCCAGCGCGGCGAGCAGAATCCGGCCCATGGAGGTGCAATAGGCCGGCAAGCGCCCACCCACCGAGAGGTCGACGGAAATCAGCCGCTGGGTAGTCGCCGAGCGCGCAATGTACAAAATGTCATCACCCTCCAGCGTGGCCATGTTGCAGGCCTCGTGCAGTTGCTCGCTCATGCGGTCCAGGTACGGCTGGGCAGACACCGCCAGTGGAGTCGACGACAGATAGGCATGGCCCAGGGTCAAGACTTTGGGCAGCAGCGAATAGGTGCGCCCGTCGGTGGTGGCGTAGCCGAGCTTGATCAGCGTATGCAGGCAACGTCGCACAGCGGCGCGGGGAATTTCCGTGCGGTGGCTGATCTGTGCAATGGTCAGGTGCCGCTTGCGCTCCTGGAACGCTTGCACCACCGCCAGGCCACGGGCCAGGGAAGTCATGAAATCCGGGTCACCGGTCAGGGCCTGGATTCGCTTGGCGGGCGAGGCGACGATCGGCGGCGCTACTGAAGCGAAGGAATTGCGCATTTGATCGTTCATATCAGGTTCCCCACACGGATCAGCGACTATTACAAGCGGCCCCGGTCTGACACACAAGCCAGCGGCTGCCAGGATTGGGCGATTATCGAACCACAGACCGATAATCGCAATCGTGCTGCGTGCATTCAGCCATCCTGCTTTCACTCACCCACAATACGGTTGTTATTTTCGGTCACTGGTTTAAAGGAGAACGATGTAATAATTTGTCCGGCTTAATGGCGCCAGAAAGTCACCACTGCAACTGGCATCAGTCCACCGTAGTTACCGGCAAGTTGCGAGCAACAAAACAATCACACATGAGGAACTACTTTTAACTGCCAAGAGATAGTGTTCTTCGAATCGACCGCTATAATGCATTTCAGAGGCGACCGGTTTTTTTGTACCGATTCCGCCCGCCGGCAGCGCGATATCCATCGCCGCTGTCCGCAGCAAGCGCTTGACGCTCATTTAATATGTTCCGCCAACGCGCTCGCTGAAACAGGAGACTGATGCTGCGTCAGCTGTTTTTCTCTGGTGCCGTGGCCGCCTGCAACATTGAAGTATTGATTGTGCCGTGGGAACGATGTCGTATCAGGCATTGTCCTTTCGACGAGCATGGTCAATAGATCGATGCAGCGCGTTTCACCAGAATTAATCTCAACTCAATTAGGTAGCACTGTGACGAAAGACGAACTGCGCGCGGAACTTGAGCGCCAGGAACAACGTTACAAGGAAGTTTACGGCGGGGAAATCACCACCTACGCCGCTCAGCCCGAACCCGAACGCAAACCCTGGCGTAAACGCGCCACCGTTCAGGATCAGGCCTTCACCCAGGAATTGCAGAAGATGGAAAAGGAACTCAAAGCCGAAGAGCCATGACCGCCTCGACTTGAATCCTTTCAAGAGCCTGCGTCTGCACCCGTTAAAAACGGGTTGTATCGATGGTGCTTTTCGCGCCCGCTACAAGCGGGCAGCGGCTTCCTCATCCATTCGATGAGGCAAACGGCTCTTGCCTGACCTTCTTCTCAGATATTTCACACAAGCGTTCAAGCCTCTCGTCCCAACGAGAGAAACCCTTGTGGCAGCTGCCTTTCCAAGCGAATTCAATGACTTGTAGGCCCCTGAAAAACCCTGGGATTCAGGGGATTGCCATCCACTAATTCATTGAAGAATGTAACCGATGAGCAGCAAGTGCATCGATTATCAGTCTTTTCTGGCATAATCGCGCCCCCTTACGAACGGGTCAGAAAACCTTCATGATCGATTTATTCAGCGGACTGGATGCTTGGGTGCTTGTGAGCCTCTTGCTCGCCCTGGCCTTTGTCCTCGCCTTCGAGTTCATCAACGGCTTTCATGACACCGCAAACGCGGTGGCCACTGTTATCTACACCAAAGCCATGCCGCCTCATCTGGCGGTGTTCTTTTCCGGTGTGTTCAACTTCCTCGGCGTGCTGCTGGGCGGTGTGGGGGTGGCGTATGCCATCGTCCATCTGCTGCCGGTAGAACTGTTGATCAATGTGAACACCGGTCACGGGCTGGCCATGGTGTTCTCGTTACTCGCCGCCGCCATCACCTGGAACCTGGGCACCTGGTACTTCGGTATCCCGGCCTCCAGTTCCCATACGCTTATCGGTTCGATCCTCGGTGTCGGCCTGGCCAACGCCCTGATCAACGACATTCCGTTGGCCGACGGCGTGAACTGGCAGAAAGCGATCGACATCGGCGCGTCCCTGGTGTTCTCGCCTATGGCCGGCTTCCTCGTTGCCGCCCTGGTGTTGATCGGCCTTAAATGGTGGCGTCCGCTGTCCAAGATGCACAAGACACCGGAACAGCGCCGCAAGATCGACGACAAGAAACACCCGCCGTTCTGGAACCGTCTGGTACTGGTGATTTCGGCGATGGCGGTCAGCTTCGTGCACGGCTCGAACGATGGCCAGAAAGGTATCGGCCTGATCATGCTGGTGCTGATCGGTATCGTCCCGGCGCAGTTCGTACTCGACCTGGGCAGCACCACCTACCAGATCGAACGGACGCGCGATGCAACCCTGCACCTGAGCCAGTTCTACAAGCGCAATGCCGATACGCTGGGTGATTTCCTGGCCCTGGGCAAAAGCGTGGAAGGTGATCTGCCGGAGAAATTCCGTTGCAACCCGCAACAGACCGAACCGACCATCGCCGCCCTGCTCGACACCCTCAAGGGTGTAGCCGACTACCACTCGCTGCCGGCGGAAAGCCGCATCGAAGTGCGTCGTTACCTGCTCTGCCTGGACGACACGGCGAAGAAAGTCAGCAAGCTGCCTGGCCTCGCTGCCCGTGAAAAGGCTGACCTGGACAAACTGCGCAAGGACCTGACCACCACCACTGAATACGCCCCGTTCTGGGTGATTCTGGCGGTCGCACTGGCCCTCGGCCTGGGTACCATGGTCGGCTGGAAGCGCGTGGTACTGACCATCGGCGAGAAAATCGGCAAGCAAGGCATGACCTATGCCCAAGGCATGTCGGCGCAGATCACCACCGCGAGCATGATCGGCCTGGCCAACATCTTCAGCCTGCCCGTCTCCACTACCCACGTCCTGTCCTCAGGCGTGGCCGGCACTATGGTCGCGAACAAAAGCGGCCTGCAAGGCGGCACCGTCAAAACCATCCTGCTGGCCTGGGTCCTGACCCTGCCAGCCACCGTAGGCCTGTCGGCCGGCCTGTTCTGGCTGGCCTCCAAGGCACTGGGTAGCTGATACACCGCTACTGAAAAAGGCGCGTTCCGTGAGGTTCGCGCCTTTTTTATTGCCCGCATTTCGGTATTAGAGCGTGGGAACGATCGCACAAAAAAAAGGGCGACCGAAGTCGCCCAAAATGCCTTGCGTGCTCATTGCTCCAGAAAGACCTACGGTTTTCTCCGCTTATGCGAATCCTTCCAGATAAAAAATCCAAACCCTGCAAAAAACAGAACCATGAGGCCGACTGTCAGCACTCCGGCGATCACCACGTTATCGAAAAACATGACTGGCCTCCTGGACTTGCCCTGTTGCGATGGGGCTAAGTTAACCAATCGGGCAGGAGAGAAAATTGACCGGGATCAATGCCGCCCGCGACGGGACGTAAAGGAAGGGAAATAACTGACCTGCATCAACAGATGCAGGGTGTTTCAACGCTTTTTCGGTTTGTTCTTCGGCTTTTTCTTCGCTTTACCCAACGGCATGGCCTGCTCAAATGCCTGGCGCACTTCGTTCAGGCGCTTTTCATTAAGGTCATGAACCCGTTTGGCACGTTCAGAATTGAGGTCGATCAGCTTGTCATCTTGGCTCATGGCGTTCAGTGCATCGCTTGGAAATGAATTCAGCTGCCGGCTAAAGGCGACAGGATTGCGCCAATAATGCGGTCTGGCGCGGGCGCTGACCAGTCTCCGACACTTCAGATCTCAATATCGACCCACAACCCCTGACGTGGCTGATTCTCCATCAACGGCACCACCGGCACGGTATTGTCGGCATTGAGCTCATTGCCGGGGATCGCCAGATGCTCTTCAGGATCCTCATCGGCCTCGCGACGGCGTCGCTCCCGCTCCTGCTGCCGACGCTGTTCCTCGCGCAGCTGCAGGCCCGCCTCTTCCGGGTCGCGCTTTTGCAGGTCGATAGTGCTTTCATTGGAGCTTTCCTGCACCGGCACCACGGGGGGAATATCCGGACGCTGGCGGATCGGATCCTGCTGTGAAGTGATCGGCACGGCGCTCAAGGGGAGCATCGGTGGCAGCATATTATTAGTCTCCTGTCAGAAGTCTGTCGGCTGCGGGGATGGCGACTTGAGCCATTGGTCGCAAACTTGTGATCCGCTTGGCACGATCTTCCATCGGACAACGTAGAACTCAAGCGTTCCCGAAGATCGAAAGATCGCAGCCTTCGGCAGCTCCTGCGCACGTAAACCTTTGGTCTGGGGCCTGATTCCGTTAAGATAGCCCGCTTTTTCAAGGTGGGAGTCAGGCAGCATGGCGCAGCAGTATCAACCGGGGCAACGCTGGATCAGTGACAGCGAAGCCGAGCTGGGTTTAGGCACCGTTCTGGCACAGGACGGCCGCTTGTTGACCGTGCTCTACCCGGCCACTGGCGACACTCGCCAGTACGCGCTACGGAATGCGCCCCTCACCCGCGTGCGGTTTTCGCCGGGTGACTCGATCACTCACTTCGAAGGCTGGAAACTGACCGTACAGGAAGTCGACGACATCGACGGCCTGCTGGTCTACCACGGCCTCAATGGGCAGAACGAAGTGGTCACCCTGCCGGAAACCCAGCTGTCGAACTTCATTCAGTTCCGACTGGCGAGCGACCGTCTGTTCGCTGGCCAGATCGACCCGCTGGCCTGGTTCTCCCTGCGTTACCACACCCTGGAACACACCAGCCGCCAGTTGCAGTCATCGCTCTGGGGCCTGGGTGGCGTGCGCGCGCAACCGATCGCGCACCAGTTGCACATCGCCCGTGAAGTCGCCGACCGCATTGCGCCGCGGGTTCTGCTGGCCGACGAAGTGGGCCTGGGCAAGACCATCGAAGCCGGTCTGGTGATCCATCGCCAACTGCTCTCGGGCCGCGCCAACCGCGTGCTGATCCTGGTGCCGGAAAACCTCCAGCACCAGTGGCTGGTGGAGATGCGCCGCCGCTTCAACCTGCAAGTTGCGCTGTTCGATGAGGAACGCTTCATCGAAAGCGATGCCACCAACCCGTTCGAAGACACCCAGCTCGCCCTGGTGGCGCTCGAATGGCTGGTGGAAGACGAGAAGGCCCAGGACGCGCTGTTCGCCGCCGGCTGGGACTTGATGGTGGTCGACGAAGCGCACCACCTGGTGTGGCACGAAGACCAGGTCAGCCCTGAGTACTCCCTGGTGGAGCAGCTTGCTGAAACGATCCCGGGCGTATTGCTGCTGACCGCAACCCCGGAACAACTGGGCCAGGACAGCCACTTCGCCCGTCTGCGCCTGCTCGACCCGAACCGTTTCCATGACCTGCATGCCTTCCGCGCCGAGAGCGAAAACTATCGCCCGGTGGCCGAAGCCGTTCAGGAGTTGCTGGACAAAGGGCGCCTATCGCCTGAAGCGCACAAGACCATTCACGGCTTCCTCGGCAACGAAGGCGAAGCCCTGCTGAGTGCAGTCAACGATGGCGATACCGACGCCAGCGCCCGTCTGGTCCGCGAACTGCTGGACCGCCATGGCACTGGCCGCGTGCTGTTCCGTAATACCCGCGCCGCCGTGCAGGGTTTCCCGGAGCGCAAACTGCACCCGTACCCGCTGCCGTGCCCGGCCGAATACCTCGAACTGCCGTTGGGCGATCACATCGAGCTGTACCCGGAAGTCAGCTTCCAGTCCCAGCCGGACGCCAACGAAGAAGAACGCTGGTGGAAATTCGACCCGCGCGTCGAGTGGCTGATCGACACCCTGAAAATGCTCAAGCGCACCAAAGTGCTGGTGATCTGTGCCCATGCCGAAACCGCCATGGACCTGGAAGATGCCCTGCGCGTGCGTTCCGGCATTCCGGCCACGGTGTTCCACGAAGGCATGAACATCCTTGAGCGTGACCGCGCCGCCGCCTACTTCGCCGACGAAGAATTCGGCGCCCAGGTGCTGATCTGTTCGGAAATCGGCAGTGAGGGTCGCAACTTCCAGTTCTCGCACCATCTGGTGCTGTTCGACCTGCCGTCGCACCCGGACCTGCTGGAGCAGCGTATCGGTCGTCTCGACCGGATCGGCCAGAAGCACGTCATCGAACTGCACGTGCCGTACCTGGAAACCAGCCCGCAAGAGCGGCTGTTTCAGTGGTACCACGAAGCGCTGAACGCCTTCCTCAACACCTGCCCGACCGGCAACGCCTTGCAGCATCAGTTCGGCCCGCGCCTGCTGCCGCTGCTGGAAGAGACCGACGATGGCGAGTGGAAAGCGCTGATCGACGAGGCCCGCGCCGAGCGTGAGCGTCTGGAAGACGAACTGCACACCGGTCGCGACCGCTTGCTGGAGCTCAACTCCGGCGGCGCGGGTGAAGGTGATGCGCTGGTCGAAGCGATTCTCGAACAGGACGATCAGTTCGCCCTGCCGATCTACATGGAAACCCTGTTCGACGCCTTCGGCATCGACAGCGAAGACCATTCGGAAAACGCGCTGATCCTCAAGCCCAGCGAAAAAATGCTCGACGCCAGCTTCCCGCTGGGCGACGACGAAGGCGTGACCATCACCTACGACCGTAACCAGGCGCTGTCTCGCGAAGACATGCAGTTCATCACCTGGGAACACCCGATGGTTCAGGGTGGCATGGACCTGGTGCTGTCCGGCTCGATGGGCAACACCGCCGTGGCGCTGATCAAGAACAAGGCACTGAAACCGGGCACCGTGTTGCTGGAACTGCTCTACGTCAGCGAAGTGGTTGCCCCGCGTTCGCTGCAACTGGGTCGTTACCTGCCGCCGGCCGCCCTGCGCTGCCTGCTCGACGCCAATGGCAATGACCTGTCGGCCCGGGTGTCGTTCGAAACCCTGAACGATCAACTGGAAAGCGTGCCCCGCGCCAGCGCCAACAAGTTCATCCAGGCCCAGCGCGACCAGCTGACGCCAAGGATCAACGCCGGCGAAGAGAAGATCACCCCGCGTCACGCCGAGCGCGTGGCCGAGGCACAACGTCGCCTGGCGGCCGATACCGACGAAGAACTGGCGCGCCTGACCGCCTTGCAAGCGGTCAACCCGACCGTGCGCGACAGCGAACTGGTTGCCCTGCGCAAGCAGCGCGAGCAAGGCCTGGCCATGCTCGACAAAGCGGCATTGCGACTGGAAGCGATTCGGGTGTTGGTAGCGGGTTAATCCCCCTACTCCACCGCTATAAAAAAGGCCCGCAGCGATGCGGGCCTTTTTTTGTCTGCTGGATTGTTTTGGTGTTGTTGATGGCCTCATCGCGGGCAAGCCCGCTCCCACAGGTTATATGAACGACATAAGTCCCTGTGGGCGATCAGGCAGTCACCGCAGAGCCTGCAGGCTCAACCACCGCCACCAACCCTTCTTTCATCCGCTTCGCATCCCGCACAAAACACCGCGATGCCAAAAACAGAAACACCATGGTGAAAAACAGCGCCACCGGGATCAGGTACATCGCGTCATGCAGGCCGACAGCCTTGAACGCCTCGGTCATCTGCTCGGCACCCGCCGAGAGCATCGCGGTATGGGCGAAGTGATCGGACAGACCGCCCACCACCACCGGCCCCAAACCACCGCCCAACAGATACAACCCGGCAAAGAACAACGCCATCGCCGTCGCCCGCAGGCGTGGTTCGACCACATCCTGAATCGCCGTGTACACGCAGGTGTAGAAGTTGTAGGCGAACAGCCACCCCAGGCTGAATACCGCGACAAATACCCCGATCTCGATCCGCCCGGCATGCAGCGCCCAAGCCGTGCACAACGTCGAAATGATCAGGCTGAACGCGGCGAACAGCAGTCGCCCGTTGGCCACCCGCTGGTGAATCTTGTCAGCAATCCATCCGCCTAATGTCAGGCCGAACAACCCGGTCACCCCGACGATCACCCCGGTCGCCACCGCCGCGTCCTGTAACGGCATCAGGAAATAGCGCTGCAGCATCGGCACCAGAAACGAGTTGCAGGCATAAGTGGCGAAGTTGAAGCACAGCCCCGCCATCACCAGCCACAGAAAAGTCGGCACCGCCAGCACTCGACGGATCGGCCGGTCCACGCGCTCCTGAGACACTTGCACACTTTCCGCCGCGCCACGTTTCGGCTCTTTGATGAAGAACATGAAGACCGCCAGGATCAACCCCGGCACCGCCGCGATAAAGAACGGAGCACGCCAGCTGTCGAACGCCTTGACCATCGCACCAATGGTGAAGAATGCCAGCAGCAGGCCCAGCGGCAAGCCGAGCATGAAAATGCCCATGGCCCGCGCCCGACGATGCGCCGGGAACAAATCGCCGATCAACGAGTTGGCGGCCGGCGCGTAACTGGCTTCACCGATGCCGATGCCCATCCGCACGATCAGGAAACTCCAGAAACTGCCCACCAACCCGTTGACCGCGGTCAGCCCGCTCCACGCCGCCAGGCCCCAGCCCATCAGTTTGCTGCGCGAACCGGTATCGGCCAATCGCCCCAGAGGCAGGCCCGCAATGGCGTAAACGATGGTGAATGCGGTGCCGATGATCCCCAGCTGAAAGTCGCTGAGGTGCCACTCCATGCGGATCGGCTCGATGATGATCGCCGGAATGGTGCGGTCGAAGAAGTTGAACAGGTTGGCCAGGAACAACAGGAACAGAATGCGCCAGGCATTCGCCGCTTGGGTCGAGTTCTGCATGGGTCCGTCTCTTTTTATTGTTGTTGGGGCCGTCACTGTCCCCGGAACCTCCAATCTAGTCAGGCCCGTCAGGGCTGTCTGTCATTATTCGCAAGGCTGATATCAGCCCATGGCGCCACACATAACTTGTGGGATCAATGCTGTCAGGGAGTCAGGTTTTTCACCATCAGTCGCAGGCTGGAAAAATACCTCCGTACCCCCCTTCCCAACGGCATGGCGAAGCCTAGAATAGCGGCCTTGTCTGCCCACCCTGCCCCCATTCCTCTTTTGATCATTGCCCATGTCCGAAGCCAGTCCGTGTCTGAATTGCGGTGCCTGCTGTTCTCATTTCCGCGTGTCTTTTTTCTGGGGTGAATGCACCTCGGCCGGGGGCACGGTGCCTGACGAACTGGTCACGTCCATCAGCCCCAGCCGGGTGGCCATGCTGGGCACAGACTGCAAACCTGTTCGCTGTGTCGGTCTGGTGGGCGAAGTGGGCAGCACCGTGCAGTGCTCGATCTACGATCAGCGCTCCAGCACTTGTCGGGAGTTCGACGCCTCTTGGGCCAATGGCGAGGCGAACGTGGATTGCGATGCGGCACGGGCCGCGTTCGGGCTGCCCGCCCTGCAACCTGAATTCGAAACGCCTTTTGAGCAGATCGCCTAAGGCTTGGCAGCGACCGCAATCAAGCCATTCGAAAAATATTTGACATCATTGCGCTATCATCCCTTGCGCTCCATGTAAGCCCTCTATACTGCCAGCATTCGCCAGCGCGCATGACGCAGGCCAAGATGACTCACAGACGGGACATGCTATGGAGTGGCTTGGTTTGCATTTCATGACCGGGCTGCCGGAAAGCGGGCAGGTCATACTCAATTGCACCCATAACCCGTTTCTGGTGTTGCTGGCCTATCTGGTCGCCTGCACGGCCGGTTTCGCCACGCTGGACATGACCGAGCGGGTGGGTCATGTGGAAAAGTCCGCCTCTCAACGACTCTGGCGCTGGGTCGGCGCCGGGTGTCTGGCGGGCGGTATCTGGTCCATGCACTTCATCAGCATGCTGGCGTTCCAGGTGCCGATCGAAATCCATTACCACCTGCCCACCACCCTGATCTCGCTGTTGTTCGCCCTGACCGCCTCGTGGCTGGCCATGTACACCCTGAGCCATCCCCAACTGAATTTCTGGCAATACCTGCGGGCCGCGGTGTGGATCGGCCTGGGCATCGCGACCATGCACTACGTGGGCATGGCCGCACTGCGATCGAATGCGCTGGTCTATTACCAACCCGCCCTGTTCGTGCTCTCCGTCGTGATCGCCATCGGTGCCAGCCTGGCTGCCCTGTTGATTTCCAGTCACTTGCGCGATGACACCGGTGCATATCATCTACTGGTCAAGTACACCGCCAGCCTGGTGCTCGGAGCCGGCATCGTCAGCATGCATTTCACCGGCATGGCATCGCTCAACCTGGTGCTGCCCGATGACAGCCTTCAACCGCTGCCCGGCGACAACAATCACCTGCAATTGGGGCTGACCGTAGCCGTGATGGCGCTGCTGATCATCGGCAGCAGCATCAGTGCCGCTCTGGCGGACAAGAAGCTGCAACACAAGGAGTCCGACCTGCAGCGGGTCAACGCCCTGCTCAGTCAACTGGACCAGGCACGCATGTCGCTGCAACAGGTGGCGCATTACGACCCCTTGACCAACCTGCTCAACCGCCGGGGTTTCAACCAGCTCTTCGCCGAGAAGCTCATCGAAAAAACCAACGAAGGCGGCATGCTCGCGGTGATATTCCTCGACATCGACCACTTCAAGCGGATCAACGACAGCCTTGGCCATGACGCCGGCGACGAATTGCTCAAAGTCCTTGCCAGTCATATCAAGGCCTCGGTGCGCAGCCACGAAGACGTGGTGGCGCGTTTCGGAGGCGACGAATTCTGCCTCCTCATCAACCTGTACGACCGTGAAGAAGCGCGGCATATGGCCCAGCGCATCATGCTGAAAATGAAGGACCCCATCGAGCTGTCCGGACGGCGCATGGTCATGACCACCAGCATCGGTATCAGCCTGTTTCCGGAAGACGGCAAGACCTGCGAAGAACTGCTGAAGCACGCCGACCTGGCGCTGTATCAGTCCAAGGGTAGCGGTCGCAACAGCTTGCACTTTTTCAGTTCCAACCTGAAAGCCCGCGCCACCCTGGAGTTGCAGCTCGAAGAAGAACTGCGTCACGCCCTGCGCGAAGACTCCGGGTTGATGCTGTATTACCAGCCGATCTATGACCTGAGAATCGGCCGAGTCAGCAAACTGGAAGCGCTGGTCCGCTGGCAACATCCGGTTCACGGATTGCTGACACCGGATCGGTTCATCGCCATCGCCGAGGCCAACGGCCTGATCGCTGAACTGGACAATTGGGTATTGCGCAAAGCCTGCGAAGACCTGGGCGAACTGTCCCGCCACGATTGCGACGACCTCAAGATCGCAGTGAATTGCTCGCCCCTGAACCTGGCGCGAGAAGAGTTGGCCGATGAAATCGAACACGCCCTGCACGTCTACGGGGTGACGCCCCAGCGACTGGAGCTGGAGGTGACCGAAAATGCCCTGATGGGTAATATTTCCAACACCCTGGTGTTGCTGCGGCAGATTCGCGCCCTTGGTGTTTCGTTGTCGATCGACGACTTCGGCACCGGCTATTCATCCCTGGCCTACCTCAGGCGCCTACCATTAAACACGCTGAAGATCGACCGCTCGTTCATTCAGGACATTCCCATGGCCACCCAGGACATGGAAATCGTCCAGGCCATTATCGTCATGGCCCATACCCTGCATTTGCAAGTCGTCACCGAAGGTGTCGAGACCCTCGAGCAATATGACTTTCTCCAACGCCACGGCTGCGATTTTGTCCAGGGCTACCTGCTTAGCCATCCGGTGCCGCTGGCTGAGTTGCGGCCGGTGCTGGCCGAAATCAACCAGCACACGCATGCCGTCAATCCGTTGAATCTGGCTCACGGTACAACTGCACTAACGTCGAGGGATCCTTTTCCAGGAACCCCTGCCCCCCATGGAGGCGCATCAGTTGTGCGGCCAATCCGCTGATCGGCGTGGCCGAACCCTGTTCGCGGGAAAACTTCACGGCGGTATCGAGATCCTTGAGCAACGTGCGTACGTGCCATTTCACGGGCTCGAAACGGCTTTCGGCCATTTGCGGCGCGAGAATCTGCAACGGTTTTGAATCGGCGAAACCACCGGCCAGCGCCTCGGCAATCAGGCTGGCATCGACCCCGGAGCGCTCGGCCAGGGCCACCACTTCAGCAATGACCAAGGCATTGCAGGCGACGATCATCTGATTGCAGGCCTTGGTCACCTGCCCCGCGCCGACCGCGCCCATGTGGGTCACGCGCTGGCCAAGGGTCAGCAACACCGGCCGCACGCGCGCAAGGTCTGCCGCCTCGCCACCGACCATGATCGCCAGACTGCCGGCCTCGGCGCCGACCACCCCGCCGGACACTGGCGCATCGAGCCAACCCATCCCGGTTTTATTGGCCAGTGCTGTGGCCATTTCCCGCGTTGCAGTGGGCTCCAGGCTGGAAAAATCCACCAGCAACTGGCCGCTTTTCGCCCCCTCGGCAACGCCAGTCGCGCCAAACACCACCTCACGTACCACCGCGGTATCGGCCAGGCACAGCATCACCACGTCGGCGTGCTGACACAGCTCGGCCGGTGTCGCCACTTGCCGCGCGCCGGCCTCGACCAGCGCTGCACACTTGGCCGGGTTGCGGTTCCACACCGTCAGCGGATAACCGGCCGCCAACAAGCGTCGGCACATCGGCAAACCCATCAGGCCGATTCCGGCGAACCCCAGCGCAGGCAACGTTGCCATCATTTAGCCTCTCTCTGATTAAAGATCATCGAATATTGGCCGATTCATCATGGTTAAGGAAAGGATTCCCCCGAGCGATGTTCAGGCCAAGGCCCTGACGCTTGGGCCACATTCGCGCTAAAAAAAGACGCGAGATCCCATTCCGTGATGACTCGATGACACTTGTCGCCGAGCCGACCAGTCCAGGTATATGGCGCACAATGACTTCTAAAAACAATCCGGCCACCGCGGTATCCGACCTGACCCTGAGCCCCGCGGCGAACAGCCCCTCATCGTCGAAGCCATTGCCCCCGTCGCGTCCGCTGTCGACTCAGCAATACCTGTACTTCACCGAAACCAATACCGACCGCATCCTCGACAACCTCGACGGCCTGCGCGACCTGGTGTTCCCGCGCCCGCCCCATCTGGAAGGCGACAACGAACAGCACAACGACCAGGAATTCCCCTCGGTGTGCCTGATCGGCCTGGGCCGCTGCGGTTCGAACATCGCGCTGGACGTGGCGGAGCTGGTGTACAACGCCCGCAAGTTCTACCTCAACGAATTCAACAACGAAGACCGTCTGTCGCCGGATAAACGCTACGCCGAAAAGGGCTACAGCCCGGCGCAGTGGATTCGCAACAACCTGCGCCTGGGGCCGAACAAGGCCACCAAACCGGTATTCCTGGTGGAACCGCTGGTGATGCTCGGCGACCTGGACAAGGACATCGCCGGTCGCATCCGTTTCTCGCGCAAGGGCGAAAAAAGCGGCTTTTTGCGCGACTACAGCAAAATGAAAATCATGGACTTGTCGGAAGTCCACGCCGGTGGCGCCGGTAACGCGCCGATCCTCGGCCAGTACCTGGCCAAGATCATCCTGAACAAGGACACCCAGCGCTTCTCCAGCCCCGACTGGAAGATGATTCACTCGTACCTGATCGACAGCTGCGGGATCAAGGCCAACCAGTCGCGCCTGTACTTCTCGATCTTCAGTGCCGGCGGCGGTACCGGTTCGGGCATGGCCTCGGAATTCGGCCTGGCCCAGCAGCACTCGTACATGAACAAGACGTTCGACACCAAGCCGATGGACGAACACGACGGCAAGAGCGGCCATTCCTTCGTCTTCGAGCCGATCTTCACCAGCGGCATCTGCGTACTGCCGAACATTTCCGATCACCGCAGTGAAATGTCCGAAGCGCTGCACATCAACGCCGGTCGCCTGCTGTGCAAATACCTGTCGGAAGAGTGGGACTTCTCCTACAACTTCGCCAACGAGGACAGCAGCGAAGCCAGCGTCATGGGCCGTATCCGCCCATGGAACGCGATGATGCTGATCTCCAACGACATCATGCGTTATGCCGAAGAAAGCGATGACGGCAACATCCAGAACATCGACGTCAACGCGATGGAAAAGCACGCCAACCAGTACATCTCACAGCAGATCTTCAACATTCTGACGGCGCAGGCGGTCACCACCGACTACGACCAGAACTATTTCCGTCGCGCTGGCATCGACATCGGCGAAACCATTCGCCTGGACGCCAACGACCTGTTCATGAGCCTGGCCGGCCCGGTGGCAATTGCCTACGCCGAGTCCGTGGTGCCGGAAACGCCGCCGCCAAGCAGCGACAAGTTCAAGGTGTTCGAGAAAGAGCCGCAGCGCCTGAACATCGACGACCTGTTCTTCCGCTCCATCGACCTCCCGCACTTCAACAAAGTCACCCAGGCGATTGAAGGCATCAGCCTGTTGCCGATCGAGTCCAAGCGCTACCGCGCCTCGCTCGAGCAGTACAAGAATTCGGGCTATGACGCGGCCGCGCTGCACGACCTGCACTTCTTCAAGAATTGCTCGTCGGTGGTGTCGATCGTGTCCTTGCCCAAAGACTACAAACTGTCCTACATGGACCTGAACCGGTTGAAGACTCACCTCAACAGCTTGTTCCCCAACACCACGCTCAAGCGTTATGCACTGGTGATCGGCGCCTCGGCCAACCTGTCGCTGACCACCCTGATCGCCAAGAGCCCATGCCTGTCGGACGACTTCCTGACGCTGATCGTGGCGTTCATCAAGCGTTGCTTCGCAAAAAATCCGTATCGCTTCGACGAAACGCTGGATAACTCGATCCTGGACTTCATCATCCATGAAGACTTCGACGAAGACCGGATCGACGACCTGCTCAACGAATTCGAAAACCCGGCGAAGATCCTCGACACCAACTGGTACGCGATCAAACCGATGTACGAGAAGAAGTACCGCGAGCTGATCAACGACAAGGACAAGTTCGTCTCGATCAATGACATTCGTTTGTCGCGCGATTGCGTGAAGAAGGCGATCAAGTACCTGCGCGAGATATACCGTCACCGGATTGGCAAGACCAAGGTTATTTCGCTGAATAACCATACGGGCAAGACGGCTTATTGAGGTCGAGCCTTTAACGATCGCAGCCTTGTGATGATCGTTCCCACGCAGAGCGTGGGAATGATCACAACACCCAGAAACAATTGAGCAGCCCATCGGCTGCTCAATAAACTGTTCCCGTTACGTTTACGTCACCGTTATACCGGCCTTTCTGTGGCCTTTCTCCACGGCAACGTGCCATCACGCTACTCGGCTACACACTTTTGCCCGACAAAACCAAGCACCAAATCGGTGCAAGCATTCAAGCCTTCGCCCTTTCCTGGATCATAATCCACGGCGAAACAACCACGGCCCACAGCTCCGGATCACGCTCGAAAAGATCCAGCGCCCGCGTTTCAGACAGCTTGGCGACCTTGTCGGCGGCCAGCCAGGCAGCGACTTTCTCGCCTTCATCGGTCGCCACCGCCTCCGCCGCAGCAATCAAATCCAGGCCTGGGTCGACCCACAATAGGGCACCCTTGGCGAAGAACGGCTCCAACTCTTTCCAGGTAATAGATGCGGTTTCACCAAGCAGCTTGGCATAGAGGGTGCTAGGTTCTTGAGTCATGGGTTGCTGTCCGCAAAAGAAATCGATGTGAATGATAACGTCGGTGTTGCGCCAGAAAAACCCGGATGCAATTGCGTTACCGATTGAAAAACCCGGGAAAGCCAGGGAATGCTGCTGCTTCAAGTATTAGCCAGCTAACATCCTGCCGCGATTCTGTCTTTTTCTTTCAACAAAGCGACACCCTCAGGTTTTGCCCCCTGGCGCCAGCTTCCCAGGCTAACAATCGGCGCTCTACACTGTACCGGTACAGTTGCCGGGGGCATTTTCCGGAGGATATCGACGATATCTGACCCGGTTCTGCTGCTACGGCGCCAGGACTATAAAAACTACAACAGTAAGAGTGGAGCACTATGACTAAGGCTACTAAGCAGATTTCAAAACTGTTTGCCGCTATGGTTCTGGCCGGGGTTGCCAGCCATTCGTTCGCCGCCGACACCATCAAGATCGGCATCGCCGGCCCTAAAACCGGCCCGGTCACTCAATACGGCGACATGCAGTTCATCGGCGCCAAGATGGCCATCGAGCAGATCAACGCGAAGGGCGGCGTCGACGGCAAGATGCTCGAAGCCAAGGAATACGACGACGCGTGCGACCCTAAACAAGCCGTGGCCGTCGCCAACAAAGTGGTCAACGATGGTGTGAAATTCGTGGTCGGCCACCTGTGCTCCAGCTCCACCCAGCCAGCTTCGGACATCTACGAAGACGAAGGCGTGATCATGATCACCCCGGCTGCCACCAACCCGGACATCACCACCCGTGGTTACAAGCTGGTGTTCCGCACCATCGGCCTGGACAGCGCCCAGGGCCCTGCCGCCGGTAACTACATTGCCGATCACGTAAAACCGAAAATCGTTGCCGTGCTGCACGACAAACAGCAATACGGTGAAGGCATCGCCACCGCCGTGAAACAGACCCTTGAGAAGAAAGGCGTCAAGGTTGCCGTGTTCGAAGGCCTCAACGCCGGTGACAAGGACTTCTCCTCGATCATCCAGAAGCTCAAGCAAGCCAACGTCGACTTCGTCTACTACGGCGGCTACCACCCGGAGCTGGGCCTGATCCTGCGTCAGTCCCAGGAAAAAGGCCTGAAAGCCAAGTTCATGGGGCCTGAAGGCGTCGGCAACGACTCCATCTCGCAAATTGCCCAGAATGCTTCCGAAGGCCTGTTGGTCACCCTGCCGAAATCCTTCGACCAGGACCCAGCCAACAAAGCCCTGGTACAAGCCTTTGCCGACAAGAAGCAGGACCCAAGCGGTCCGTTCGTGTTCCCGGCCTACTCGGCTGTCGAAGTGATTGCCGAAGGTATCAAGGCAGCCAAGAGCGAAGACACCACCAAGGTGGCTGAAGCCATTCACAAAGGCACCTTCAAGACCCCGACCGGTGATCTGTCGTTCGACAGCAAGGGCGACCTGAAAGACTTCAAATTCGTGGTCTATGAGTGGCACTTCGGCAAACCAAAAACCGAAGTTTCCCCTCAGTAAGCTAGCTCCATGATTAATAAAGCCCACTGCGCAAGCAGTGGGCTTTGTTTTACGAGATTAATGAGTCAGAGTCCCGCGATCCGGGAGTTGGCTTACCTGAAAATCTTAAAACCGTCACCAGCGGTTCGCTGGCAAACGCTCGTGCGAAGGTGGCCACAGACCACACAGCCCGGGCCGGAACATGACTCCACCAGTGAAATGCGTATCAGGTTTTTAGGAGCGCTGTAATGCCTGAGATCTATCACTTCTTCCAACAGCTGGTTAATGGGATGACCATTGGCAGCACCTATGCCCTTATAGCCATTGGCTACACAATGGTTTACGGCATTATTGGAATGATTAACTTCGCCCATGGCGAGGTCTACATGATCGGTTCCTACGTGGCCTTCATCGTCCTTGCCGGACTGGCCATGCTGGGTATCCATTCTCTGCCGTTGTTGATGACCGCCGCTTTCCTGGCGACCATCGTAGTGACCAGTGCCTACGGCTACAGTATCGAACGGATCGCCTACCGCCCTCTGCGGGGCAGTAACCGTCTGATCCCGCTGATCTCCGCCATCGGCATGTCGATCTTCCTGCAGAACTCCGTACTGCTCTCGCAGGACTCCAAGGACAAATCGATCCCCAACCTGATTCCGGGCAGCTTCAGCTTCGGTCCAGGCGGCGCACAGGAAGTGCTGATCTCCTACATGCAGATCCTGGTGTTCGTGGTGACCCTGGTGGTGATGCTCTGTCTCACCCAGTTCATCTCGCGTTCACGACTGGGACGCGCCTGTCGGGCCTGTGCCGAAGACATCAAGATGGCCAACCTGTTGGGCATCAACACCAACAACATCATCGCCCTGACCTTCGTCATCGGTGCCGCCCTGGCGGCCGTGGCGGCAGTACTGCTGAGCATGCAGTACGGCGTGATCAACCCTAACGCCGGATTCCTGGTAGGCCTCAAAGCCTTTACCGCGGCGGTGCTGGGTGGCATCGGCAGCATTCCGGGCGCCATGCTCGGTGGTCTGGTGCTGGGGGTAGCCGAAGCATTCGGCGCCGATATATTCGGTGACCAGTACAAGGACGTGGTGGCTTTCGGCCTTCTGGTCCTGGTGCTGTTATTCCGGCCAACCGGCCTGCTGGGTCGTCCGGAGGTTGAGAAAGTATGACTAGGAATCTTAAACAGGCGCTGTTCAGCGCCCTGCTGGTATGGGCCGTGGCCTATCCGGTACTCGGCCTGAAACTGTCCATCGCCGGGATCAACCTCGAAGTGGAAGGCGCCAGCACCTCCACGCTGATCATCATCGCCACCTGCTCGGTGCTGATGTTCCTGCGTGTGCTGTTCGACCGCGAATACTCGGCGGCCATGCGCTCCGTGCCCAAGGGCAAACTGATCCCGGCCAGCGCGAGCCACTTCCTGACCCTGCCGACCACCCAGCGCTGGATCATCATGGCGTTGATCGTCGTGGCACTGGTGTGGCCGTTCTTCGGTTCACGCGGTGCGGTGGACATCGCCACGCTGATCCTGATCTACGTGCTGCTCGGCCTGGGCCTGAACATCGTGGTCGGTCTGGCCGGCCTGCTCGACCTCGGTTACGTCGGCTTCTACGCCGTGGGCGCCTACAGTTATGCGCTGCTGTCGCACTACTACGGGCTGAGCTTCTGGATCTGCCTGCCGATCGCCGGCCTGATGGCGGCCACATTCGGCTTCCTGCTCGGTTTCCCGGTGCTGCGCCTGCGCGGTGACTATCTGGCGATCGTGACCCTGGGCTTCGGTGAGATCATCCGTCTGTTCCTGCGTAACCTGACGGGCCTCACCGGCGGACCGAACGGCATCAGCAACATCCCCAAACCGTCGCTGTTCGGCCTGACCTTCGAAAGAACGGCCGCCGAAGGCATGCAGACCTTCCACGAGTTCTTCGGCCTGACGTACAACCCGGTCAGCAAGGTGGTTTTCCTCTACCTGGTGGCGCTGTTGCTGGCACTGTTCGCGCTGTTCGTGATCAACCGCCTGCTGCGCATGCCGATCGGCCGTGCCTGGGAAGCCTTGCGCGAAGACGAAATCGCCTGCCGTGCCCTGGGCCTGAACCCGACCGTGATCAAGCTGTCGGCCTTCACCCTGGGTGCCTGCTTCGCCGGTTTCGCCGGTAGCTTCTTCGCCGCGCGCCAAGGGCTGGTCACACCGGAGTCGTTCACCTTCATCGAGTCGGCCACCATCCTCGCCATCGTGGTGTTGGGCGGCATGGGCTCGCAGTTGGGCGTGGTTCTCGCGGCTGTCGTGATGATCCTGTTGCCCGAACTGATGCGTGACTTCAGCGAATACCGCATGTTGATGTTCGGCGCCTTGATGGTGCTGATGATGATCTGGCGTCCTCAAGGTCTGCTGCCGATGCAACGCCCCCACATGGAGCTGCGCAAATGAGCCGTGAGATCCTGAAAGTAGATGGCCTGAGCATGCGCTTCGGCGGCCTGTTGGCGGTCAATGGCGTAGCCTTGAGCGTCAAAGAGAAACAAGTGGTCTCGATGATCGGCCCCAACGGCGCCGGCAAGACCACTGTATTCAACTGCCTGACCGGGTTCTACAAACCCACCGCCGGCACTATCCAGCTCAACGGTGAAGCGATCGAAGGCCTGCCCGGCCACAAGATCGCCGGCAAAGGCGTGGTGCGGACTTTCCAGAACGTGCGACTGTTCAAGGACATGACCGCCGTGGAAAACCTGCTGATTGCTCAGCACCGGCACCTGAACACCAACTTCCTGGCAGGCCTGTTCAAGACTCCGTCGTTCCGCAGAAGCGAACGCGAGGCGATGGAATACGCCGAGTTCTGGCTCGACAAGGTCAACCTCAAGGAGTTCGCCAACCGCCCGGCCGGCACCCTGGCTTATGGTCAGCAGCGCCGCCTGGAAATCGCCCGCTGCATGATGACCCGTCCAAGCATCCTCATGCTCGACGAACCGGCCGCCGGCCTCAACCCGCGGGAAACCGACGACCTCAAGGCGCTGATCGGCACCCTGCGTGAAGAGCATAATGTGACGGTGCTGTTGATCGAACACGACATGAAACTGGTCATGAGCATTTCCGACCATATCTTCGTGATCAACCAGGGCACACCGTTGGCCAACGGCACGCCGGAGCAGATCCGCGACAATCCTGAAGTGATCAAAGCCTACCTGGGGGAAGCGTAAATGCTGCAGTTCGAAAACGTTTCCACCTTCTACGGCAAGATCCAGGCGCTGCACAGCGTCAACGTCGAAGTCCGCCAGGGCGAGATCGTGACCCTGATCGGCGCCAACGGTGCCGGCAAGTCGACCCTGCTGATGACCCTCTGCGGTTCGCCGCAAGCCCATAGCGGCAGCATCCGCTACATGGGCGAAGAGCTCGTCGGCCAGGACTCGTCGCAGATCATGCGTAAAAGCATCGCCGTGGTTCCGGAAGGCCGTCGGGTGTTTGCTCGTCTGACCGTGGAAGAAAACCTCGCCATGGGCGGGTTCTTCACCGACAAGGGCGACTATCAGGAACAGATGGACAAAGTTCTCGGACTTTTCCCACGCCTGAAAGAACGCTTCGCCCAACGCGGCGGCACCATGTCCGGCGGCGAACAGCAAATGCTCGCCATCGGTCGCGCGCTGATGAGCAAGCCCAAGCTGTTGCTTCTCGACGAGCCATCGCTGGGGCTGGCACCGATCATCATCCAGCAGATCTTCGACATCATCGAACAACTGCGCAAGGACGGTGTGACGGTGTTCCTGGTGGAGCAGAACGCCAACCAGGCCCTGAAAATCGCCGACCGTGCCTACGTGCTGGAAAACGGCCGGGTGGTGATGCAAGGCACCGGTGAAGCCCTGCTGACTGACCCGAAAGTGCGCGAAGCGTACCTCGGTGGTTAAGCCTTTGCGGTAAACAAAAAACGGCCTTCGGGCCGTTTTTTTTGTGCCTGGTACAAACCTCAAAACAAATGAAGAGCCCGCTCCCACAGGGGATTCGTTGTGTTTTGAGGGTTTCTGAAAAAAAACTCAGGGTGGGCTGTAACACCTCGCCCTGTCGTTTCTCTAGAGCGGTAAGCAAGCACAAACGCTTGCCAACCCAAGCTCAATTTCGGAGAAACATCATGACTGCTACCACCCGCACCCTGTCCGCCACCGCCCTGGTTCTGGCCCTTGGTTCTGCCCTGAGCATCGCCGCGGTTTCCACTGCCCACGCCGCTGACGCCAACATGGAAAAATGCTTCGGCGTGGCCATGAAAGGTCATAACGATTGCGCCGCTGGTGCTGGCACCACTTGCGCCGGCACCGCCAAAATGGATCACCAGGCCAATGCCTGGAAACTCGTCCCGAAAGGCACCTGCATGACCACCGAGAGCAAGACCTCGCCAACCGGCTTCGGCCAGATGGAAGCCTACAAAGCCAAGTCGTAATCAGCCCCCCAGCCAGAGTGTCGACCATGAACCATTCATTCTCCGGGCTCCCGCCCCGCTCCGGGCTGGGGCTCAAGACCGAGCACTTTCGTGAAGTGCTCGGTGCACAACCGGACATCGGTTTCTTCGAAGTCCACGCCGAAAACTACATGGTGGCCGGCGGCCCGTTTCATCATTTCCTGGGGTTGATCCGTGAGCAGTATCCGCTGTCGCTGCATGGCGTTGGCCTGTCCATCGGTGCCGAAGGTCCGCTGGATGGTCAGCACCTGCAAAGGCTGGCCGCGCTGATCGAGCGCTATCAACCCCACTCCTTTTCCGAACACCTGGCCTGGTCCAGCCATGGCCCGGTGTTTCTCAATGACCTGCTACCCCTGGCCTACGATGCGCCGACGCTGAACCGCGTCTGCGAGCACATCGATCAGGTACAGAACATCCTCAAACGCCCGATGCTGCTGGAAAACCCGGCGACATACCTGGCGTTCCAGAACTCGACAATCGATGAAGCCGACTTCATCGGTGAAGTCATTCACCGCACCGGCTGCGGCCTGCTGCTGGACGTCAACAACGTTTACGTTTCCTGCGTCAATCACCAAAGAGATCCGCTGGCCTACATCGACGCCCTGCCGCTGCACGCGGTAGGAGAGATTCATCTGGCGGGGTTTGCCGAAGACACCGACAGCCTTGGTGACCGACTGCTGATCGACGATCACGGCGCGCCCGTCGATAGCGCGGTGTGGGCGCTGTACTCGCAGGTGCTGGAGCGGGTCGGCCCGATCGCCACATTGATCGAACGCGACAACCGGTTACCGGCCTTCAACGTATTGCACGCCGAAGCCCGTCATGCCGATGAGTTGCTGCACCGCGCGGGGAGCCGGCCATGAGCACTCAAGCCGCTTTTGCCGCGGCCCTGCTCGATCCGCAACAGCCCAGCCCCGAGGGTTTGTGCAGCGCCAACGGTGCCGATCCGGCCAGCCGTTTCGCGGTGTATCGCAACAATGTGCAGAGCTCGCTGACCAACGCCCTGGCCGACAGTTATCCGGTGGTTGTGCAGTTGGTGGGCGATGAGTTTTTCCGAGCGATGGCAGGGTTGTATGTGCAGCGTTGCCCGCCGCAAAGCCCGCTCATCAACGACTACGGCAAGGACTTCGCCGAGTTCATCGACAGTTTTGAACCGGCAGCCAGCGTGCCTTATCTGGCCGATATGGCGCGGCTGGAGCGCTTGCGCGTTCAGGCTTATCACGCCGCTGATGCGCAGCCCTTGAGCCATGAGCAGATCGCCACCGTGCTGTCGGACCCACAGGCGCTGAGCGAGCTGACCGTAGGGCTTCACCCCTCCCTGAATCTGTTGGCTTCAGCTTTCGCCGTGGTCGCCATCTGGGCGGCGCATCAACAGGACTCGACGCTGGCCGGGATCGACCTCAGCCACGGGCAAAACGCGCTGGTGTTGCGCAACGGACTGGAGGTCGAGGTCTTCGCCATCGACCACGGCGCCAGCACCTTCATTCAGAACCTGCGACTCGGCCTGCCCCTGAGCCAGGCGTTGGAAACCGCGCCCGCCTTCGATCTCAGCCAAACCCTGGCGCTGCTGATCAGCCACAACGCCATCACCCATTTACACCACAAGGTATCGCCATGAACACGAACCCCATCAGCCGCGCCATCGCGCTGCTGGAAAAAATCCCCCACAGCTTGATCGCCTTCATCGCACGCTTTTCCATCGCCGCGGTGTTCTGGAAGTCCGGGCAGACCAAGGTGGAAGGCCTGGCCATCGATTTGATCGACGGCACCTTTGAGCTTGGCGTACCCAGACTGGCGGACTCGACCATCCCGTTGTTCCAGAGTGAATACCATGTGCCGTTGCTCTCCCCGGAACTGGCGGCGCACCTGGCGGCTTTCGCTGAGCATTTCTTTCCGGTGCTGATCCTGATCGGCTTCGCCACGCGCTTTTCAGCACTGGCGCTGTTGGGCATGACCTTGACCATTCAGCTGTTCGTGTACCCCGATGCCTATCCGACCCACGGCACCTGGGCGGCAGTATTGCTGTACTTGATGGCGACCGGACCGGGTAGGTTGTCGATCGATCACCTGATTGCCAGGCGTTGCGCCCGCTGATACCGACCTCAGAACTCCCATAAAGGTTGTGTGGTGAGACGTTATCGTTGAAGCCGATCCAACGCCTCACCACTGCGCTTGAACCAACCGATCAAATAGTCCGCCAGCACTTGGGTACGCTTCGGCAACCCGCCCTGATACGGATGCACCAGATACATCGGCATGCTGCGGGTCTGATAATCACGAAGGAGCCAGCGCAAACGCCCGTCGGCCAATTCCTCTTGCAACAGATAGGACGGCAAACGCGCAATGCCGGCCCCGGTCAGTGCAGCTTTCTTCAAGAGGTTGTAATGGTTGCTGGCGAACGGCCCCGACACTCGCACCCGCGTTAACTCGTGCTGTTGGTGATAGAGCCATTCTTCGCGACCGCTGTAATGGCTGTTGAGAAGACAGCGGTGTTCGGCCAAGGCCTGTGGCGTCAGCGGCTCACCGAATCGCTCGAGATACGCCGGGCTGGCGCAGGTCATCTCGTGCCAGGCCAGCAACGGTCGGGCCACCAGACGTTCGTCGTTGGCCACTTCTGAACGGATCGCCAAGTCGAAACCGTCCCGGGACAAGTCGCGGTAGTGGTTGTTGAGTTCCAGCTCGATCTGCACCTCGGGGTACTGCCGGGAAAATTCCAGCAGTGCGCCATCAAAGAACGTTTCCCCCAATGAAACCGGCACCGTCATCCGCACCGGGCCGGCCATGTCGTCTTTCAGCCGTGCCAATGCCTGACGCGCACGCTCCACCTGCACCACCAGCGCCTGGGCTTGCGGCAACAACGCCGCACCCGCCGCCGTCAGGCTCAAGCGCCGAGTGGTGCGTTGCAGCAACACCACGCCAAAGCGCGTTTCCAGCAGGCTGATGCGCTTGGAGAGTTGCCCCTTGCTGCAACCCAGTTGCTGGGCGGCCAGGGTGAAACTGCCCGCTTCGATCAACACCGCGAACGCCGCCAGATCGTCCATTTCGCTCATGGATTGTTTCCATTTGAAAACCAAAGGTTGCCCATTAGCACGCTTATTAATAAAAAAAACCACACTAGACTTAACTTTAAATCCAACCCACTTAAGGAACTGCACGATGAAAATTCTGTTGATTGGCGCCTCCGGCACCGTCGGTTCGGCCATTGACCATGAACTGTCCCAGCGCCACAAAATCATCCGTATCGGCCGTAAAAGCGGGGATTTCCAGGTCGACATCAGTGACAGCGACTCGATCCGCAAACTGTTCGAACAGACCGGCAACTTCGATGCGTTGATCTGCGCCGCCGGCAGCGTCAACTTCGTGCCGCTGGCCACCATGACCGCACAGGACTTCGAACTGGGCTTGCGAGACAAGCTGATGGGCCAGGTCAACCTGCTGCTGATCGGCCGGGAATTCGCCAATGACGGTGCGTCTTTCACCTTCACCACCGGCATCCTCAGCCACGATCCGATTCGTACCGGCAGCTCCGCGGCCCTGGTCAACGGTGCCCTCGACGCCTTCGTCCGTGCGGCGGCGATCGAACTGCCGCGAGGCCTGCGTATCAACTCGGTCAGCCCGAACGTACTGGTCGAAGCCATGGGCAGCTATGCGCCGTACTTCCGTGGTTTCAAACCGGTTCCCGCCGCCGACGTGGCATTGGCCTACGCCAAAAGTGTGGAAGGCCTGCAGACCGGTCAGACCTATCGCGTCGGTTGAACCAGACTTGCCCACAGGAAAGCGAGAACATTGCAGGGTTGTGATGAACGGTCAGGCTGAGTAACGTGGCGACACTTGTCTGGAGACTCAAAGATGCGTGTTGCCCGTTCCCTGGTACTTGTTGCCCTGCTTCCGTTGTTCGCCGCTTGCCAACTGCTCGATGGCCCACGGCAGAGCGCCTCCCATGTGGGCCAGACCCGCATGCAGGGCCAATTGACGGCGGCCGACGGCAAGCTGCTGTTCCAGCCGTGTAATGAACAGCGCAGTTTTGTGGTCAATGACACCGGGGGCACCAGCATCCTGCAAGAGGCTGCGACCCTGGCTGACGAACAGGGCAAGTTGTTTGCCGACGTGCGCGGCCGGATCGTTGCCAGTGGCGCCGACAGCCAGCTCGACCTCACACAGTTGTACCGCGTCGAGCGTTCGGGCACCGCCTGCGACGATCCCAATTTCAAACAGCTGATCCTGCGCGCCGCCGGCCATGGCCCGGAGTGGAGCGTCAAGGTCAGCGGCAAGGGCATGGTCATCGACCGCGCCGGTCAGCCGCCCCTGGCCCTGCCGTACGTTGAAGAACAGCTGGGCGATGGCCGCTTCAACCTCAGCACCGAAGCCAATAATCAGCGCATCGAGCTCTGGGTCGCGCCGCGGCGTTGCGTCGACAGCAGCACCGGCAGCGTGCAGCACATGAGCGCCGAGTTGCGTATCGACGGCCAGGTGCAACGCGGCTGCGGGTATTTCGGCGGATCGCGTAACGACTGATCGTTTTAGCCTCACTGGAATCATCCTTTGAGGCTTATAATCGCGGGCTTCAAACGCCTTGGCGCAGTTGTGCGCCCCGCGAACCGGATCCCGCCATGTTACGAATCACCGAACTCAAGTTGCCGATCGACCATCCCGAAGAAGACCTGCGCCCTGCCATCGTGCAGCGCCTGGGCATCGCCAGTGATGACCTGCTCGACTTCACCTTGTTCAAGCGCAGCTACGATGCGCGCAAAAAGTCCTCCGAACTGTGTTTCATCTACACCATCGACCTCAACGTTCGCGATGAGGCGGCGGTGCTGCGCACGTTCGCCGATGACCGTAACGTCAACGTGGCGCCGGATGTCAGCTACAAAATGGTCGGCCAGGCGCCGGCCGACCTGAGCCAGCGTCCGATCGTGGTCGGCTTCGGCCCGTGCGGGATCTTCGCCGGCCTGGTGCTGGCGCAGATGGGCTTCAAGCCGATCATTCTCGAACGCGGCACCGAAGTGCGCCAGCGCACCAAGGACACCTGGGGCCTGTGGCGTAAAAGTGTGCTCAACCCCGAATCCAACGTGCAGTTCGGTGAAGGCGGCGCGGGAACGTTCTCCGACGGCAAACTCTACAGCCAGATCAAAGACCCGAAATTCCTCGGTCGCAAGGTTCTGCATGAGTTCGTCAAGGCTGGTGCGCCGGAAGAAATCCTCTACGTCAGCAAGCCGCACATCGGGACGTTCCGTCTGACCGGTGTGGTGGAAAACATGCGTGAGCAGATTCGCTCCCTGGGCGGCGAAGTGCGCTTCCAGCAGCGGGTGACCGATGTGCTGATCGACGACGGCCAACTGGTGGGCGTCGAACTCCATGGCGGCGAACAGATCCATTCGAAGCACGTGATCCTGGCCCTCGGCCACAGCGCCCGGGACACCTTCCGCATGCTGCACGGCCGTGGCGTGTACATGGAAGCCAAGCCGTTCTCGGTGGGTTTCCGCATCGAACACCCGCAGTCGCTGATCGACCGCGCGCGCCTTGGCAAATACGCCGGCCACCCGAAACTCGGCGCTGCCGACTACAAACTGGTGCACCACGCCAAAAACGGCCGATCGGTCTACAGCTTCTGCATGTGCCCGGGCGGCACCGTAGTGGCGGCGACCTCCGAGCCGAACCGCGTGGTCACCAACGGCATGAGCCAATACTCGCGTAACGAGCGCAACGCCAACTCCGGGATCGTCGTCGGCATCACCCCGGAAGTCGATTATCCGGGCGGCCCACTGGCCGGCATCGAGTTGCAGGAACGCCTGGAATCCCACGCCTTTGTGCTGGGCGGCAGCAACTACGAAGCACCGGCGCAACTGGTCGGCGACTTCATTGCCGGCAAGCCGTCCACCGAATTGGGCAGCGTCGAACCGTCCTACAAACCGGGCGTTGCCTTGGGTGATTTGGCCCTGGCCCTGCCGGCGTTCGCCATCGAAGCGATTCGCGAAGCCCTGCCAGCGTTCGAGAAGCAGATTCGTGGCTACTCGCTGCACGACGCCGTGTTGACCGGGATCGAGACGCGCACCTCTTCGCCGTTGCGCATTACCCGTAACGAGTCGATGCAGAGCCTTAACGTGAAGGGTTTGTTCCCGGCGGGTGAAGGCGCGGGTTATGCGGGCGGGATTCTGTCGGCGGGTGTAGACGGGATTCGGATTGCCGAAGCGGTTGCCCGGGATATCCTTGGCCTAGAAGCCTGACCCAGATGATCGTTCCCACGCTCGCGTGGGAACGATCATCTGGTCAGATATTGGCGCGCAACACGCTGGCCGGCAGCGGCTCTCCGCGCTCAACGCTGGCCGCCACGGCATCCATCAGACCACTCAACTCATACCCCTGGGCCTTGAGCCAGGCCTGATCGTAATAGGTGTCGGCATAGCGCTCGCCGCCATCGCACAGAATCGCCACGATCGACCCCGACTCCCCCGCCGTCGCCATCTGCTGGGCCGCCATCAAGGCGCCGATCAGGTTGGTCCCGCTCGAACCGCCAACCCGTCGCCCCAAACGTTGCGCCAGGTAATGCATGGCTGCCAGTGACAAGGCGTCTGGCACCTTGACCATTGCGTCGATGACTTTGGGCAAGAACGACGCTTCGACACGCGGCCGGCCAATGCCTTCAATCCGTGACCCGTGATCCAGGCGCAGACTGGCGTCTCCGGTCTTGTAGTAATCGAAAAACACCGAACGCTCGGCATCGGCGCACAACACACGAGTGCAATGCTGGCGATAGCGAACGTAACGGCCCAGCGTCGCGGTGGTGCCGCCGGTGCCAGGGCTGGAAATCAGCCAGCTCGGTTCCGGGTGCTGCTCGAAGCGCATCTGATGGAAGATCGATTCGGCGATGTTGTTGTTCGCTCGCCAGTCGGTGGCGCGTTCTGCGTAGGTGAACTGGTCGATGAAATGCCCGTCGTGTTCGTGAGCCAGGCGTTCGGACTCAGCGTAAATCTGCGTCGGATCATCCACCAGATGGCTCTTGCCACCGTAGAAAGCGATTTGCGCGATCTTTTCCTTGGACGTGCTCGCGGGCATCACCGCAATGAACGGCAAACCCAGCAAGCGGGCGAAGTACGCCTCGGAAATCGCCGTCGAACCGCTGGACGCTTCAATCACCGGCGCACCGGGCTTGAGCCAGCCGTTACACAGCGCATAGAGGAACAATGAGCGAGCCAACCGATGTTTCAGGCTGCCGGTGGGATGGCTCGACTCATCCTTGAAGTACAACTCGATGCCCGGCAATCCCGGTAGCGGCAAGGGGATCAGGTGGGTATCAGCGCTGCGCTGGAAGTCGGCTTCGATGATCCGGATGGCTTCGCGGGCCCACTGTCGGTTGTCGCTCATGATGGTTTTCTCGTTGAATCAGGCAAGAGTGGGCCTTGTCGCAAGGCTCAGTTCACAAGCTTAGGAAAAAACCAACATCACGCACAGATACAGCTGGGGTTCAATACGTCCGGCAACTGCTAGGCTCAGGCCTTTGCTGACCGGGTACGTTGTAACGACATATAACAAAAAAGAATATAACTTTTGTTTTAACAACCAACGGTACGGGTTAGGGTGTGCCACCTTATGAATTCATCGATGGAGAGCGACCTTGCCTCTGCGTAGCACGTTCACGCGTTTCTTTCAGTTGGAAGCTGCCAGCGGTCTGCTATTGATCGCCGCAGCTGTCCTGGCCCTGATCATCAACAACTCATCGCTGTCGTGGCTCTATAACGGCCTGCTGGACACCCCCGTGGTGGCTCAGATCGGCGCGCTGAAAATCGCCAAGCCATTGCTGCTGTGGATCAACGACGGCCTGATGGCCCTGTTCTTCCTGTTGATCGGCCTGGAAGTGAAGCGCGAAGTCCTCGACGGCCAACTGTCGAAACCGTCGCAGATCGTCCTGCCCGGCGCGGCCGCAATTGGCGGCATGGTGGTGCCGGCGCTGATCTACTGGTTCCTCAACCGCGATAACCCGTCCGCCCTGAGCGGCTGGGCCATCCCGACGGCTACCGACATTGCCTTCGCCCTTGGCGTGCTGGCCCTGCTGGGTAAACGCGTGCCAGTGTCGTTGAAACTGTTCCTGATGACCCTGGCGATCATCGACGACCTGGGCGCGATCATCATCATCGCGATCTTCTATTCCGGCGCGTTGTCGACCCTGTCCCTGGCGCTGGCCGCCGCCTGCATCGCGGCCTTGATCGGGATGAACCGACTCGGCGTGGTCAAGCTCGGACCGTACATGATCATCGGGTTGATCCTTTGGGTCTGCGTACTCAAGAGCGGCGTGCACGCGACGCTGGCGGGTGTGACCCTGGCCTTCTGCATTCCACTGCGCACGAAAAACGCCGAGCCTTCGCCGCTGCTGACCCTGGAACATGCCCTGCACCCGTGGGTGGCCTACGGCATCCTGCCGCTGTTCGCCTTCGCCAACGCCGGCCTGTCCCTGAGCGGCGTGACCGTCGAAAGCTTCACCCACCATGTGCCGATGGGCATCGCCGTCGGCCTGCTGCTGGGCAAGACCGTCGGTGTTTTCGGCCTGACCTGGCTGGCGGTAAAAATCGGCATCGCCGCCCTGCCCCAAGGCGCCAACTGGGGCCAGATCATGGGGGTGGCGATCCTCTGCGGCATCGGTTTCACCATGAGTTTGTTCGTCGGCTCCCTGGCCTTCGTGCCCGGCGCCAGTGAATATGCCGGGATGGACCGCATGGGTATTCTGACCGGCTCGATCCTGGCGGCATTGATCGGTTATGCAGTGACGGCGGCGGCAAGTCGCAAGAGCACCGCACTGCAATCCTGAGTGATAGAGAACACTCTTAGCGACATTGAGGACTCGTCCTACAGCCATGATTAGCCACGTTCGATAACGTCGCGCAGCCCCCTCTTTGGGGGTTGCCGATGGACGCGCGAAAGGACAATCAGTGGCTGGCAACAAGGACATCCCACGGGTGCAAAACCCACCGTCGGGCGACGGGCATCACGTCACCCACCGATTCATGACGGCCACCGAATTGGCCGAGCGTGATGCCAGACAAAACGCCTACGACGCTATGCTCGCAAGGCAGCAAACCTTCGAAGACAGCCTTCAAGTCGCAGCGAGAAAGGACAACGTTGCCCGTGCGGGATGCGTGTTCGCCAAGTCCTGCAAACTGCCTGATGCAATCATCGACTACACGAACACCTCCGGAGTTGTTCCGACCGACAGCCTGAAAGACTACGGCGAACTGGTTCTGCTCGGCGCCCGCGAGGCTGATGAAACCGGTGTCGTGCCGCTGAAGAAAATCAGTGGCACCGCCATTCCAGCGGGTTTCGGCAGCTTCGCCCTGGGTGGCTCAGCGTTCGCCGCATTACCCGCCGTCGCAGCCAGCACCGCTGCGGCTACCTTGGCAGGCCTGGTGGCTCTGGTCATACCGTCAAGCCTTGGCGACAGCTCTCTCTACACCGAAGAACAACTGCGATCCCTCAAACAGGCCCGCACTCGCGTGCGTCTGCGGGTCGAGCAACAGGCTGATGGCAGTCTCAAGGGATACGGTTTTTACACTGGCAAAAACCGCGATTGGGAAATGGTCGATGTCGTGCAGTTCACCTTGCGCGGCAGTCAGCAGGTGGCTGATCTCGGGGACGGCATTGAGCTGATCTGGACGCCGGCCGAGAACGGTTCAAGCACCCTCGGCATCCCCGCTTTGGAAGCTGCGCCACAAGCGCCGCACATCTGGGTTTACCCGCCGACGAAGGCGGCTGACAGCATCATCGTGAATCCGGTTTATCCGCCGGAGTACAAGGATTTCATTCTTGTGTTTCCGGCGGATTCGGGGGTGTTGCCGGTTTATATTGTGGTGAGTGTTGCGGACCACAAATATCATCCGGCGCCAAACGGGCTTACCGCTTTTCCTGATGCCACACCGGCAAAACAGAAGACTCGGGTCAAAGGTAGAGGCACCCGAATGCGCTGGAGAACGGCTGAAGGGCGAATTCTAGAATGGGATTATCAGCATGGAGCAGTAGAAATGTATGACAAACGAGGTCGCCATCTGGGTGAGTTTGACGCTGAAACAGGTAATCAAAACAAGCCGGCGGATCCGAAAAGAAGGATAGAACCGTGAACCACGTAATTTATGCTTTTGATAAAGAAACAGAAGCGCTGGTATTCGAAGTGCCTGTCCCGGCAGACGGCATTGCACAGCTGAGGGCGATAATGAGTTGGACTGAGGCTGAAGAAGAAATCTATGGCTATGACCTTGATTCCCAGCAGATAACAAAACTGGAAACATTAGTCGGTCGATCATTTTACGATCCACAATACGATTTTCAGCTCGGTTGTTATGCAAGCAAGTAAATGCTCTGGTTCAACTCCACAGCCCAAAAGAAAACCCCGACCAGCTCACCTGATCGGGGTTTTCTTTTACCCTACATTCCCGCTTAGTGCGAAACGCGGCTGGTCCCACCCACAGTGGAAATCCGCACACGCTCACCCACACGGAACACTTCGTTTGGCTGAACTTCCTGCACGTAGGCGCGCATGCTGCCATCGTCTTCGCGTACGGTGATTTCGACGCCTTGAGTGCGAGTCAGGCCTTCTTCGGCAGCCGAGCCCACCAGACCACCCGCTACCGCGCCGATGACCGCTGCAACGATGCTGCCGCGACCGCCGCCGACGGCGCTACCGCCGACGCCACCCACGACTGCGCCCGCAGCGCTGCCGATTGGGGTTTTGGTGCCTTCGATTTTCACCGGACGCAGGGATTCGATGGTGCCCATGCGAATCGTCTGCACGCGACGCGCTTCGTCACGGGAGTAGGAGTCACCGGTCAGGCTCGATTGGCAGCCAGTGAGCAACATCGCCATCGTGGAAAAGGAAGCAACCAGCAAAACAGACTTACGCATAGCATCAAACTCCATAGGACAGGTATCCATTAAAACCCGCAGCTTGACGCCTGTCACGGCATCGCCCGGATAAAATTGGTTTCATTCAGGCCTGGTACAGGCACTTTGCGAACTCACCACACAGTAGCGTCACATTACGAAATCTGCGCCGCTGACCCAAGGATTATCATGGATTACTTCATCATTGTCGTCACGACCGTCGCCGGTTTGTACTTCCATTGGTGGTTGTACGTGCGGATCAAACGCTGGATGGACCGCGATCTGGCGTTGTCACTGGCGGGTAAAGACCAACAAAAAAGAGCCTTCATGCTCCAGCAACTGGCGAACGCTCAAGCGCAGAAGATCAAGCGTCAGGACCTGCCACAATGGCTTGAGGCCGCTGCGGCAGGGTATCCCGATCAGTAGACCGTTTACGGGGCCAGGCGCTCACGTACCCAGTCCGCACCCTGCAAGCGGTAGTTGAGGCGATCGTGCAGACGGCTCGGACGGCCCTGCCAGAATTCGATGCGCTCCGGTAGCAAGCGATAACCGCCCCAATGCTCGGGGCAATGAGGCTGAGTGTCGCTGAAACGCTGCTCGGTGTCCTTGAGCAGCGCTTCCAGTTCGGCGCGATCGGCGATCACCCGGCTCTGGGGCGACGCCCAGGCACCGAGACGACTGCCCAGAGGGCGAACCTGATAGTAGGCGTCGGACTCTTCAGGCGTGACCTTCACCACCCGCCCTTCGATGCGCACCTGGCGCTCGAGGGCCGGCCAGAAGAACGTCATGGCTGCAAATGGATTGGCTGCCAATTGCTGACCCTTGTCGCTCTCGTAGTTGGTGAAGAAGGTAAAGCCCTGCTCGTCCAGGCCCTTGAGCAGCAGAATGCGACAATGCGGGCGACCATCCTGATCGACGGTGGCCAGTGTCATGGCATTCGCCTCCACCGGTACCTGCTCGGTTTTCACCGCATCGGCAAACCACTGATGGAACAGTGCGAACGGCTCGGCCGGGGCTTGCGCCTCGGTCAAGCCATCTCGGGTGTAATCGCGACGCATATCTGCCAAGGGCCGGGTCATGGCGCATTCCTTTTGGTTAACGGATCACTGCTTTGTGGCATCGGTGGCGGTGGCGCTCTTCGAATCGACAGCGGTTTTAGCCGGTGCGGCCTTTTTCGCGGGTGCCTTTTTGGCTGGAGCCTTGGCGGCCGCTTTCTTGGCCGGTGCCTTTTTCTTCGACGAGGCAGCCGTTTTTTTCGCAGCCGGTTCCGGGGTCACAGGCTTGGCCACTGGCTTGACGTCTTGCGCGACGACTTTGGTTACCGGTGCCGGAGCCGGCATATTGTACTTGCTTAGCAGCGCGGCCATGGTGTTTTGCGGCGTCAACAACAGCTCGACGCGACGGTTCAAGGCACGACCTTCGGCACTGTCGTTGGCGGCACGCGGTGCGTCACCGCCCATACCGCGCAACATCAGGCGATCACGCTGCAGACCGCTGAGACGGAAGATCGCTGCCACCGCCTGGGCGCGCTCCTGGCTCAGTTTCACGTTGGCCGGTGCGGCACCCGACGTATCACTGTGGCCGAGTACCAGCACGGCAGTCTTTGGATCGGCTTCGAGGATTTTCGCGACACGGGTGAACGGAGCGAGGGTCACCGGCAGCAGCATGGCCGGGCGGTCCGGGTTGAACGAGCCATCTACCGGAGCCGTGACGACCAGCACGTTTTCACGGCGTTCGAGTTGCAGGTTGCTGCCCTTGACCGCCTCGCGCAGGCGCGGCTCATAGTCGTCGAGCCAGGCTTGGGTGATTTTCGGATCGGGCATCGGCACGGCTGCTTTGGCAGTGCTGGTGCTCTGTTCCTTGCCGCCGAACGGCCACCACCATTTGCCACCGGCATCGGCTTCAGCCTTGGCGACGGGTACTGCGGCAGCAGGTTTCAGGGGCGCCGGAGCCGGGGCGGGTTCTTTAGTCGCGACCTTGTCGGAAGAACCGAACGGCCACCAACTGCTGCCACCTGCGGCATCATTTTGTGGGGTTTGTGCACAACCGGTGATAGCGAAGCACAGGGCCAGGGCGAGGGTTTTATTGGACGACATTGGGTATCCACAAAATGAGGTAATGAAAAGTCAGCTGGGGGGGGCCCCCGGCTAAACAGACGCTTTGAAACCACAAAGGCTTTCGGGTTCCAGCCCTGGCCCCCTTAAGCGTGATTTACAGACAAGTGGCCAGTACTCGCACGAGCTTTTGCGCTCGTGGATCCATCAAGACGTACGGCCCCAGGGTATTTGTCACAAAACCGAAGGCCACATCATGTTCCGGATCAGCAAAACCGATGGAGCCGCCAGCACCCGGGTGACCGAACGCCCGTGGGCCGAGGCCGTAGGTGGCGTTGGGTACATCCGGTTGATCGAGCATGCAACCCAGACCGAAGCGGGTCCGGGTCAATAAAGTCTTGTCTTCGCCAACGCTGTGTTCGCGGGTCAGCTCGTCGAGCATTTCGCTTTCCAGCAGGCTGCCATCGAGCAGTCCAGCGTAGAAACCGGCCAGGCTGCGGGCGTTGCCGTGGCCATTGGCGGCCGGCTGCTGCATGCGCCGCCATTCTGGTTTGTTGGTGCTGGTCATGATCGACGGCGGGTTGGTGAAGGCCCGAGTGGTCATGGCTGTCGGTTCGCGCATGGTCACCTGCAGCAAGCGCTGGGCCGCGGCATCGCCGACGTTGCCCTTACTGCGGGCGATGTGCGCCACGCGATGGAACTCTTTGTCGGCGAGGCCGACGTGGAAATCCAGCCCCAAGGGCTTGGCAACCCGCGCCACGATTGACTCACCCGGCCCACGCCCATCGGCGCGCCGCAGCAACTCACCGACCAGCCAGCCATAGGTGATTGCCGCATAACCGTGACCTTCACCCGGCGTCCACCAGGGTGCTTCGGCGGCCAAAGCATTGACCATGGTCTGCCAGTCGTAAAGCGCCTCAGGGGGTAGCAACTCGCGCAGGGCCGGCAAACCGGCCTGATGGCAGAGCAAGTGACGCAAGGTCACGGATTCTTTGCCGGCAGCGGCAAATTCGGGCCAGTAGCGGGCGACCGGGGCATCGAGTTGCAGCTTGCCTTCAGCCACCAATTGCAGGGCCGCCACGGCGGTGAAGGTTTTGGTGCAGGAGAACAGGTTGGCGATGGTGTCGCTGTGCCAAGCCTCATGGCCGTCCTTGTCGGCGGTACCGGCCCAAAGGTCGAGGACGGTTTCACCACCGATCCGGATGCACAACGCCGCGCCACGTTCCTGAGGATCGTCGAACAGCGCTGCAAACGCCTCACGCACCGCTTCGAACTTAAGCTCGTAATGACCCTGAATCTGCACCCGCAACTCTCCCGGATAAACGCTCTACAAAGTGGTCCGCATTGTTCCAGCCCTTGAGGGATTTGGGAACAGGATCGGGTCGGATGGTCGCCCGGTTATGGAAATGCCACAGACATCAATGATGCAATCCCCGTGGCGAGGGGGCTTGCCCCCGTTCGACTGCGAAGCGGTCGCAAAAACCTGTATTCGCGGTGCATCTGTAAGCATGGGGGCCGCTTCGCGGCCCAACGGGGGCAAGCCCCCTTGCCACAGGTCTATCAGGAATCAATGGCCATTGCCCGAATGCCCACCCGCATGGCCAGCGCCCTTGCCCGGGCCTTTGCCTGCCTCGCCTTTCCTGCCGCCCTCGACATCATGACTGGCTTTATCCGCTTCAGCGCGGGCCTTCTCGGCCTCTTTGCCGAGTTGATCGATAATCTGCCCGTTGCTTTTACGCACACTGTCGACAAAGCCCTGGAACGGCAAATCGGTAATGCCCACCAGACCGAAGTGCCCATTCTCTCCATCCAGCAGACGACCGGTCACCGGTTGATCGAGGTACTGGAACCAGTGCACTCCGACAATCGACGGCTCGCTCATCGCCTGTTTGAGGAAGTGGGCGTAAGCCGTGCCGCGGTCTTCTTCCTTCGCCAGTTGTGTCACGCCGCCCCAGAACGGGCCGCGATCTGCCGAGCCGAAGTTGAATTCGGTGATCAGCACCGGTTTGTCCAGACTGCGCAGTTTGGCGAAGTCGTAACCGTCCTGGGGTTGCAGGGTGTACATGTTGAAGCTCAACACGTCGCAGTATTGTGCACAGGACTCGACTGCCTCGGGGGAACTCACGGCAAAGCGGCCGCCCAGTAACAACTGGTTCGGCGCGTGCCATTTGAGCGAATCGGAAACGGTCTTGAAGTAGGTGTCGGCGAAGACCTTCTGGAAGTATTTGAAGTCGGCTTCGATTTCCGGGTGTTCGGCGCTCGGCTCCGGTGGCACGAAGCCTGGGTCTTCCATCAATTCCCAGGCCGGCAGATCAATGCCCCAGGCTTTCGACAACCCCGCCTGGTTGCGGTACTTGTCGCGCAGTTGCTTGAGGAAGGCGCGTTTGGCCGGCACGTCGGTGGTCATTTTCAAGGTGCCGTAGGCCAGCGCATAGCGGGCCTTCGGGTCATCGCCGGGACCGGCCCAGGCCAGCTCGTTGTCGGCGAAGTAACCGATCAGCCATGGATCGTCGCGATGGTCGCGGGCGGCGATGGCCACGGCGCGTTCGGTAGCCATGGCGAAACGCGGATCGAACGGATCGGGCATGCCGCCCCACCAATCGGTGCCGGTGCTGATGCTGGCGTAATCGCCGACGATCGACAGCGGCAAGGTGTACGGCACACGGTCAGCGTTGCCCAACACCGGTGCGCTCCAATTGCCGATCGTGTTGAAACCCCAAGCCTGCAGACGGTCGAGGGTGTGACTGGCCCAGCGTTGTTCGTCGACAGTTACTTTGCAGGGTTCGGCAGCCGCCTTTTCGACCGACGCTTCAACAGCCCCGGTCTTGGCCGCTTCGGCAACACCGGCGCTGGATTCGGTAGGCGCAGGAGCGGCTGACTGTTCGGCGGCCTTGTCAGCCGTCGCCTCAACCGCCTCGGCCTTGGCCGCTTCGGCGACACCGGCCTTGGTGTCGTTGCCCGGTGCGCAAGGGTCGCCATACAGACGTTGCAGGTTGGCGCCATAGAAATCGTACCAACGACCGGCGTTGTAGGCTCGGCCCTGATCAACACCATTGCCGCCACGGTTATCGCCTTCGCCATAGTGACTGGCCAAGGGTTCGTCGGGTTTGGGCAGGGACTCGAACATCCACTCGCGCCCGGCGACGTAGGTCTGGTTGACGCTCGGGGTCACGGTGTTGACGCCGAGGGAATAGAACGGATGCCCCTCCGGAGTCACCAGGTACCAGCGGCCATCACGCTTTTCGGTGCGGAAAAAGCCGCTGGCCTTGAACGCCGGGCCTTTGCTCAAGCCGCCGAACTTGTCCAGGGGCGCCTTCTCGCGCTCGGCCAGCCAGGTTTTCAGCTGTTGCTGTTCTTTGGCGGCGGCGGATTTCAGTTGCTCGTCGCTGCTGATCTTCTCTGGCCATTTGGCCCGGGTCGATTGACCGTAAGCGTCCACCAGACCGCCATAAGCGGCTTTGGTCACGGCCTCGCCGTCCTGCACGCCGAAGCGCTCGAGCAGGATGCTTTGGGCGACTTTCGGCTGATCCATCGACAAAGTCACCGACACCACCTGGCTGCGATCCAGCTCACCGGTGCTGCTGGCCAGCAATACACGCTGCCCCTCGACGTTGATCGGCATCGGCGGGCCGGCTTTCATGCCCTGGCTCAGCGGCGAACTCGGCTGCAGTGGTATCAACAAGGTTTGCGCCGGGCCGGCCGGCAAGTCGACACGGCTGACCAGAGTCTTGCCGTCGTTGCTCTGGATTTTCACGTACAGGGTCACGGCCCAGTTCATCGCGCTCTGGATTCGCAGGCTCATGGCGCCCGACTGCGACCAGTCCCAGGCACCGGTCTGCGGCGTCAGGCGCAAGGTCGGCTGGGCAGTCGGGTTGAAGGTCACGCGACGCAACACTTCGCCTTCGGCCGTTTGCTCCGCATTGGATTGCGGCAGGCTGGCGTCCTGGGTCGCCACCTGAACCACGTCGGCAGGACGCACAAAATTGAACAGCGTCTGCTGGCCGGCGGGGGCCGCCAGCAAAGGGGCTGCGAACATCAAGGCAAAAACGGCGGGCAACGAACGGCGAATCATAAGAACGTGGTTCTCCCTAACGACCATCAATGGGCCAGTGGAAAGGCAGTGGCAGTGAGGTAGACAACGCGGTGGGCAAATTTGCCCACCGGCGCATCAGGAAATTTCACGACGAAATGGCGGCAACGCATTGAGAATAGCTTTGCCGTAGCGCTGCGTGACCAAACGACGGTCAAGCAAGGTGATGGTGCCGCGGTCTTCTTCGGTTCGCAGCAGGCGACCGCAGGCCTGGACCAGTTTCAGCGAGGCGTCCGGCACGGAGATTTCCATGAAAGGATTGCCGCCGCGAGCCTCGATCCACTCAGCCAGCGCGGCTTCGACCGGATCGTCGGGCACCGAGAACGGGATCTTGGCGATCACCACGTGCTCGCAGTAGGCACCGGGCAAATCCACGCCTTCGGCAAAACTCGCCAGGCCGAACAGCACGCTGGAATCCCCGCCATCGACCCGCGCCTTGTGCTTGTTCAGGGTTTCCTGCTTCGACAGGTTGCCTTGAATGAACACTTGCTTGCGCCAGTCGCGATCCAGCCCGTCGAATACGTCCTGCATCTGTTTGCGCGAGGAGAACAGCACCAGAGTGCCACGGGAGCCCTCGACCAGTTCCGGCAAGTCGCGAATGATCGCCGCCGTATGAGCCGGCGCATCGCGCGGGTCGGCTTTCAGGTCCGGCACCCGCAGTACGCCGGCGTCGGCATGATGGAACGGGCTCGGGACCACGGCGGTCACGGCGGTTTTCGGCAGGCCGGCGCGCATGCGGAAACGGTCGAAGGTGCCGAGAGCGGTCAGGGTCGCCGAGGTCACCAGCGCCCCGTAAGCCACGTTCCACAGGTTGCGCCGGAGCATTTCCGCCGCGAGGATCGGGCTGGCATTGACCTCGATGTCGAACAACGAACCGCTTTCGGCCAGCGTCAGCCAACGGGCCATGGGCGGGTTGTCTTCCGGGTCTTCGACGGTGAAGGCGGTCCACAACTCCCAGTTGCCCGAAGAACGCGACAGCAGGCTACCGAACAGCGGATACCACTCTTCGGCCTGGTTGCTGGCGATGCCGATGTTGACCTCGCCGTCCATGCCTTCCTTGAGCAGTTCGGTAAGCCGGGTGAACAGGTCGGTCAGTCGGGCAAAGCCCTTTTTCAACTCGATGCCCATCTCACGCATGTGTTCGGGAATCACCCCGCCGACGAAACGGTGACGCGGCCGCTCGCGACCTTCGACGTCTTCGCCGGGCTTGAAGTCGGCGACTTGCTCACAGGCACTGAACATGAACTGCTGCTGGGTCTTGATCTCCCGGGCCAGTTCCGGCACCTGCTCGATCAACTTGCCCAGATCCCCCGGCAACGGGTGCTGGGCGAGCAATTTGGTGAGGTTCTTGGCGGTGGTCTCCAGCCAGTCGGCGGTGGAGCGCAGGCGCGTGTAATGGGCGAAGTGGCCGATGGCCTTGTCTGGCAGGTGATGGCCTTCGTCGAACACGTAGATCGTGTCGCGCGGGTCCGGCAGAACCGCGCCGCCACCCAGGGCCAGGTCGGCCAGGACCATGTCGTGGTTGGTGACGATCACGTCGACCTTGCCCATGCCTTCGCGGGCCTTGTAAAAGGCGCACTGGCCGAAGTTGGGGCAATGGCGGTTGGTGCACTGGCTGTGATCGGTGGTCAGGCGCGCCCAGTCGGCGTCTTCGAGCGCGGTGGACCAACTGTCGCGGTCGCCGTCCCACTTATTGCCGGCAAGTTTCTCGATCATGCTGGTGAACAGCTTCTGACTGGCCTCATCGACCTCGATCTTGAAGCCTTCTTCTTCGAACAGCTGTGCGGTAGCGGTTTGCGCGTGACCTTCCTGGAGCAACATGTCGAGCTTGGACAAGCACATGTAGCGCCCCCGGCCCTTGGCCAGGGCGAAGCTGAAATTCAGCCCGCTATTGCGCATCAGGTCGGGCAAATCCTTGTAGACGATCTGTTCTTGCAGGGCCACGGTGGCCGTGGCGATCACCAGACGCTTGCCAGCGGCCTTGGCGGCGGGGATCGCCGCCAGGCTGTAGGCCACGGTTTTGCCGGTACCGGTGCCGGCTTCCACCGCGACAATCGCGGGGTCGCCACTGCGCCGGCCTTCGTCGTCGGTGTCGATGTCACCGAGGACTTTGGCGATTTCGGCGATCATCAGGCGTTGGCCGTAGCGCGGCTTGAGGCTCTTGGCTTCGAGAAAACGCGAGTAGGCGCCCTGGATCGTGGTTTTGAGTTCAGTGCTGATCATTGATTGTCGGGCGCAAAAAACGCTGGATAAATTTTCAGTGGTTCGGATCGGCCGCTATCATACCCCGCTAATTAATCCCGCGCAGAACGGAGTACCCCAATGACACCTTTTGGCATCGTTTATACCCTGCACGTCCTGGCCGCCCTGGTCTGGGTCGGCGGCATGTTTTTCGCCTGGATGGTCCTGCGTCCTGCGGCGTTGAAGGCGTTGGAAGGCCCTGCCCGGTTGAAGCTGTGGGTGGAAGTGTTTCAAGGTTTTTTCCGCTGGGTCTGGGTCGCGGTGGTGCTTTTGCCGATCAGCGGTGTGGGCATGATTCATTTGCAGTTCACCGGGTTTGAAGCGGCACCGCGGTATGTGCAGGTGATGATGGGACTGTATGTGGTGATGACCGCGTTCTTTATCCGGATTCAGGCGCTGCTGCTGCCGGAACTGCGCACGGCGGTGGCGGCTGAGGATTGGCCGACGGGCGCGGCGACGCTGGGCAAGATTCGCCGGTTGGTGGGGATTAACCTGATGGTCGGGTTGGTGCTGGTGGCGATTGCTGCGGCTCGGCCGATGTTCTGAGCAATGCATAGCGTCTGTGGCGAGGGAGCTTGCTCCCGCTCGGCTGCGTAGTAGTCGTAATCGATCACTGCGCACGTTCTGAAAGAACAGGGTCGCCGGCTTTGGGGCCGCTTCGCGACCCAGCGGGAGCAAGCTCCCTCGCCACAGGGGTTCTCGGTCGTTCTTACAACCGCTGAATGCTCACCGAACCTGCCGCCCCGGCAGGCCCAGGCTGGCCATCGGCACCGGGGCGACCGCTCTTGCCGCCATCGGCTTTATAGACAATGCAGCCCTTGGCCTTGCCGCCCGCCCCCGGTTTGCCACCCGGTCCGGCCGCGCCACCGACTCCGCCCGCCACCTCGACCTTGATCTGCTCCGCCGGATAGTCACGCGGCACTTCCAGCCGAACCAGCGCCCCCGGCGCACCGGGTTGGCCGTCGCTGCCGTCACTGCCATCGGAGCCGCGACCGGCCTGGCCCCAGGTGCAACCCGGTGCTTGGCCGTTGGCCCCGTCAAGACCGACAAAACCCGGGGCGCCCGCGCCACCGCGAGCGTCTACCGACAATTGCGGCGCCTTCAGCGCTTTGATCTGCAAATTCAGATTGCGCCCGGAGCGGGCGGCCTTGAGATAAGTTCCGGGGGCGCCCCGCGCGGTGATCTGGCTGCCTTCAGCCAACTCGGCCCGGCTGACTTTCAATTCCAGTGCCTGTTCGCTCGGCACAATGGCGATCCGCGCTTCGCGTCCCAGGCGCAGTTCACTGACCGATACTTCGGTCACATTCGAAGGAATCAGCAAGGTGCCGTAATCGGCGACTTCCAACCGTTCCAGTTGCAAGGAACTGGCAGTGTTGGGCAAACGCATCAGCGAGTTGGTTTCAACACTCACCACCTGAGCGCAGGCCAATGGGCTGATGAGTGCGGCGAGCAGACAGAGTTTACGCATGGGAAGCCTTCGCAGTGGCCGGGGCCGGAATGGTTTGCAGGTGGAAAACGCCGAAAAAGACAATCTTCAGGCGATCACGCCAGGGGTGGGCTCGACCTTTGAGGCTGCGATTGCAGAACACTAGCTCCAGAAGATGAGCCAGCGCCAACAGGCTGCCGGCCAGATTGACCAACAGGTGCAGTGGATGAACAAACGGTATGAGCAGATTGACCAGCACCACCAACCAGAACAGCAGGGTCAACAACTTCCCCAGCCCCCAAAACACCTTCATACGCTCCCCCGTCGAGAATTATTATTTGCACGCACAGTAACGGCTTACACGCGGGATAAGCCAGAGGGCAACGGAAAATTCTTCCGAAAGGCATCGAATGGCCGCCGGATCAACCTTGACGGTCATCCGACGGCTCTATCACGGGCCTCTTGATCACGGAGCCTAGCGATTGATGTGCAACTCCACACGACGGTTTTTTGCCCGCCCTTCTTCCGTATCATTGTCAGCCACCGGCTGGGTTTCACCCCGTCCTTCGCTGGTGAGTTTGTTCGGCGCCAGCCCCCGGCTCAACAGGTAGGCCGCCACGCTGCTGGCACGACGTTCCGACAGCTTCTGGTTATAGGCGTCCGAACCCTGACTGTCGGTATGGCCGACGACCTTGACGCTCACCACATCGGCACTCTGCAATTTGGGCATCAACGAATCCAGCTCGCTGCGCGCCTCGGGCGTCAGGTCGGATTTGTTGTACGCGAACAACACATTACTGCTCAGAGTGATGACTTCGGATACCGGCGGTTCAGCAGGTTTTACGCTGGCCGGATATTGCGGCAGCGGGCAACCGTGATGATCGACAGGTGTATTGGCAGGCGTATCGGGGCACCGATCGCGTCGATCGAAAACACCGTCACCGTCCTCGTCGCCATCCTGGGCGTAACAGACCAAGCCACCGGTCAAGATACCGAGCGCCGCTCCACCTGCCGCCCAACCGCCACTTTCGATCGCGCCCAAACCGCCGCCAACCAGTCCGCCAATGACACTGCAGATCGGCCAGGTACGTTGATTCAAGGGGGCGGTGCCATCGCTGTGAGTCGCGCAGCCGGTCAGAAGACTGCCAAGCAGTAGAACCGGCAAGACGGTCCTTGTGAGAACGCTCATTGTGAATGCTCCTGTGTCACCGGCCCATACCGGTCACACAGGAGTAAAGACCCGCATCCGCGACTGCACAAGCCGCGGAATACAAGGGGGTTAGCGGTCGATTTTGATTTCCGTACGCCGGTTCAGCGCACGGCCTTCAGCGGTTTTGTTATCGGCCACCGGCTGGCTTTCACCGGCACCGGTCACAGACACGAAACTGCTGCGTGGCACGCCTTGGGAAATCAGGTACTCCACCACCGAATGGGCGCGTTTGTCCGACAGTTTCTGGTTGTATTTATCGCTGCCGACGCTGTCGGTATGACCGGTCACGGTCAACCGGGCGCTGGCGGATTCCTGTTTCAGGCGCGTAGCAACGGTGTTGAGTACCTCTTTATCGGCTGGGGTGAGCTTGGACGAGTCGAACTGGAAGTGAACATCACGGATAACGATGACTTCTTCCTTGACCACCGCCTTCTCTTCGACCACTGGCGCAGGCGCGGGTGGAGGGCAGCCGTCGGCATCGACTCGCACGCCTCTTGGTGTGTGCGGGCACTTGTCGCGGCTATCCGGCACGCCATCGCCGTCTTCGTCGCCATCGCCATGCACCCAGCAATAAGCCGCTGCCGTGCCGCCGACCAGTAGTGCGCCATACCCCGCCCATGAAGAGCTCTCCGTCGCACCGAGCCCTGCACCGACGACACCACCGACCGCCGCACAGGTCGGCCAGTCGGTTTTCTGCAAACCTGCGCAACCAGTCAACACACTGGTTAGCAGAACCAAAGGTAATGCTGTCCGAACTATGCTCATCTAGTTTTCTCCTGAGGGATCGGCTAATAACCGATTTCAAGGAGTAAAGACCGGACTTTTAATATCCGCCAGCAATAGGCCATTGCTGTTTTGCCTTGTGTTCACGGAAGATCGGCGCTTTTTTGCTTAAACACGCTCGACAAGACACGTTAATCTTGGCGTTCTGATTGAGGATCTTCGATGACTGCAAGTATTTCTTCGCGCACGCCCCAGCAGGCGTTGGCCGCTTTGCTTGATCGTTACGCCCCGACGCGTCTGTTGCTGATTGGCGCCAGTGAGTTCCCCGCGCTCGAGGCATTCAAGCTCGCGCACCCGGACAGCATCGTCGCCTTTGCCGCACCCGGAGCATTGCCGGCCGAACTGGCGGCGCAGCGGTTTGATCTGGCGCTGGTGGTCGATTGCCTCGAACACTTGCCCAAGCGCGACGGCCTGAATCTGCTCGGCGGGATCCGCAACCTCAATGCCAGTCGCATTGCGGTGCTTGCCGACTTGCCCGCCAGCGGTTGGCAGGAGACGGATTTTTTCTCCCTGGCCCTGCAAGCCAGCGAACGCTTCCAGCGCGACGATCAAGTGTTGACGTTGTTTACCTACGATCTGCTTGACTACAAACAGGTGCCCGACTGGCTCAACTCACGCTTCTGGGCCAATCCGGAAAACTTCGGGAAATACTGGTGGTAACGCAATGAGTACATCCATTTGCCCTTGCGGCAGCGGCACGCTGCTCGATGCCTGCTGCGGCCATTACCATGCCGGCCATCCGGCCCCCAGCGCCGAAGTCCTGATGCGTTCGCGCTACAGCGCCTATGTGCTGGGGCTGGTCGACTATCTGGTGGCCACCACCCTACCCGCGCAACAGGCCGGCCTGGATCGCCAGTCGATCAGCGACTGGAGCGCCCAAAGCACCTGGCTGGGCCTGGAGGTGGAAAGCGCCGAGGTTTTCGGTGGCCAGCCGGAGCACGCCTTCGTCACCTTTACCGCTCGCTGGCACGACAGCAGCGGCGAACACAGCCACCGCGAACGTTCGTCATTCGTGCAGAACGCCGGCCGCTGGTACTTCATCGACCCTACCGTGCCGCTCAAGGCCGGGCGCAACGATGCGTGCCCGTGCGCCAGCGGGCAGAAGTTCAAGAAGTGCTGCGCGAGTTATTTCAGCGCTTGAGGTGCCCCCTGTAGCAGCTGCTACAGCGAACGCAGCCTCGCAGGCTCGGCAGCTGCTACAAAGGGAGAAACACGACCATGATCACCGGACGACTCGCGCTCTATCTGTTCACTTTGCTGCTTCTGTTTTCAGGACTCGGCGGCTGTGCCTCATGGTTCAGCAACGACTTGCCAGACCCGCAAGTGCATCTGGTCAAGGTCGAGGTGGTCCGGGCCAAGTTGCTGGAGCAGAAATTCCTGCTGCATTTTCGCGTCGACAACCCTAATGACGAAGACCTGACGGTGCGCGCCCTGGAATATCGCATTCACCTGGGGGACATCCTGCTGGCCGAAGGCGAGCACGAACATTGGTTCACCGTCGGCCCCAAGCACAGCGCCTACTTCAAGGTGCCGATCCGCACCAACCTGTGGCCCAGGGTTCGGGACGTGGTGAAACTGCTGAAAAAACCCGAGCAACCGATTCCCTATCGTCTGGAAGGAACGCTTGAAACCGGTTTATTCATCGCGCACTACGTGCACCTGGCGCGCAATGGCGTGATAATCGCCGCCGATTTAATTCCGGAGTGACCCCGATGACCCAGCAACCCCACGTCCATGGCCCTGACTGCAACCACGATCATGACCATCACGACCACCATGATCACGACCATGGCCACGTTCATGGCCCGAACTGCGGCCACGCCCACCAGGAACCGGTGCGTAACGCCCTGAAAGACGTCGGCCGCAACGACCCTTGCCCATGCGGCAACGGCAAGAAATTCAAGAAGTGCCACGGGGCTTGAGGCTTCGGGCGGATAATTTCTTCGCCTGTTGAATCGCAAATCCCTGTAGGAGCGAGGCTTGCCCGCGAAAAGGGCGCCACGATCAATCAGAAAAACCGCGTCATCGTTCTTCGCGGGCAAGCCTCGCTCCTACAAGTTGATCTGCACCCCAAAAGTTGGACACCAATCCTAATTTTGGGGTCAGTTCAAGGTTTCAGTCGTTCATGAGGATGTTTGCGGCGCTGACGACCGTCGCATATTCCCCACGCAGATTCCCCAGCGACATCGCATGCACTTCTTCAGCTGAATGGGCATTACCGAAAAAGTCCGCCTTGTCGAAGGTAAAGCACGCATCCTCCACAACCCACGCCTCAAACCCCAGGTTGCCAGCCGTTCGTGCCGTGGACTCCACCGAGTTGTGAGTCGCCACGCCAACGATGATCAATTGATCGATCTCCGCCTCGCGCAAACGCGCCTCCAGCCCCGTCGAACAAAACGCATCCGGCACTTGTTTCTGTATCAGCCACTCACCGATCGATGGCTGGAAGCGCTCCTGAAACTCCACCCCCGATTGCTGCGGCCAGAACACCGAATCCACAGAGCGGGACAGGTGCTGCACATGAATCACCGGTCGCCCGGTGCGACGCCAATGCCCCAATAACTCCAGGATGCGCTCTTCAGCCTGAGGGTTGTTTCGACGACCCAACTTGGGATGCAGGATGCCTTTTTGTTGATCGATGATGATCAGCGCCGCGTTTGTCTTAAGCTCCATGCCGACTTTCCCTATGCGAGGTCATTGAATTTGCCGCACTTCAGCATCGCCTCTTGCTACTGGCAAGCCATCAAACGCAAACAGGATGACCTGATGCCGGCGATCACCGAAAAGAAATAACCCAGCCGCCGCTTGCGCGGCCACCTCCTGCTCACTAACGTAGCGCCTTTGTCGCGTCACTACCCCCGCAGGAGCTTTGCCATGGCCTCGCCAGCCCTTACACATTTTCTTCCCCGGTTCGGCGTTGCCGCAGCAGTGGCCGGTGTTTTGAGCCTGACCGGTTGTCAGACCTGGAACGCCCAGGACACCCTCCCCCCCACCTCCGGCGTGCAAGCGCTGAAGGGCCTGGCGCAAAACGTTTCAGTCCGCCGCAATGCCATGGGCATGCCGCTGATCGAGAGCAACAGCTTCCACGATGCGCTGTTCACCCTCGGCTACGTGCACGCCAGCGACCGCATCAGCCAAATGGTCACTCTGCGCCTGCTGGCCCAGGGCCGTCTGGCGGAGATGTCCGGCGCGGACCTGCTCGATGCCGACCGCTACATGCGTGCGGTCAACCTGAAGAAAAGCGCGGATGAGCTGTATAAGGCCTCGTCGCCACGCCTCAAGCGTTTCTTCGAAGTCTATGCCCGCGGGGTCAACGCCTACCTGTTCCGCTACCGCGACAAGCTGCCGGCGGACCTCGCGGCCACCGGCTACAAGCCTGAGTACTGGAAACCGGAAGATTCGGCGCTGATGTTCTGCCTGCTGAACTTCAGCCAGTCGGCGAACCTGCCGGAAGAAATTTCCTCGCTGATGCTGGCCCAGACCGTCAGCACCGACAAACTGGCGTGGCTGACCCCGTCCGCTCCCGACGAAAAACTGCCGGTGGCTGAAGCTGAAAAACTTCAGGGCATCAAACTCACCGGGCAAATCCCGGGGCTGAGCGAAATCAGCAAAGCCACTGGTCAACTGTCGGATCTGAATCTGCTGGGCGCTACCTCCTCGAACAACTGGGCGATCGCCCCGCAACGCAGCCGCAGCGGTAAGAGCCTGCTGGCCAGCGACAGCCATGGACCGCTGGGCGTCCCTTCGTTGTTCAGTTACGTGCAGATTCGCGCACCGAAATACCAGGCCTCCGGCGTAACCATTGCCGGGTTACCGATGGTGCTCGCTGGTTTCAACGGCAAAGTGGCGTGGAGCATGACCACAGTCATGGGCGACAACCAGGACGTGTTCCTGGAAAAAATCAAACGCCAGGGCAATGGCCTTTCCTACGAAGTGGGCGGCAAATGGCAGCCGGCGATCGTGCGCAACGAAACCTATTTCGTCAAAGGCCAGCGACCGATTCGCGAAGCGGTGTACGAAACTCGCCATGGGCCACTGCTCAACAGCGCCCAGGGCACGGCACTGGCGAATGGTTTCGGCCTGGCCCTGCAGGCGCCGGACTTCACCGATGACAAAACCCTGGACGCCTTTTTCGACCTATCCCGGGCGCAGAGTACCGAGAGAGCGTCGGACGCCAGCCGTGAAATCCGCGCCATCGCCCTGAATCTGGTGTTTGCCGATGCCAGCAATATCGGCTGGCAAGTCACCGGTCGCTACCCGAACCGTCGCGAAGGCGAAGGCTTGCTGCCGTCGCCGGGCTGGGAAGGTCGCTACGACTGGGACGGTTACGCCGACCCGATGCTCCATCCGTATGATCAGGACCCGGCGCAGGGCTGGCTCGGCACCGCCAACCAGCGGGTCATTCCCCATGGCTACGGCATGCAGCTGTCCAATTCCTGGGCGGCGCCGGAGCGTGGCGAACGCATGGCCGAACTGGCGGGCGCGGGCAAACACGACACCCGCAGCCTGATCGCCATGCAATACGACCAGACCACCACCTTCGCCGCCAAGCTGAAGAAGATGTTTGAAGCGCCGGGCATGGCCCAGCCACTCAAGCAGGCCATCGAAGCGTTGCCGGTGGCCGATCGCGGCAAGGCTCGCGAGGCGTATACCCGCTTGATGGCCTTCGACGGCAAACTCAGCCCGACTTCCGCCGACGCAGCGATTTACGAGTTGTTCCTGCAGGAAAGCACCAAACAGATTTTCCTCGACGAACTGGGCCCGGAAAGCAGCCCGGCGTGGAAAGCCTTTATCGCCAACGGCAAATTATCCTACGCGGCCCAGGCCGATCACCTGCTTGGGCGTGAGGACAGTCCGTTTTGGGATGACGTGCGCACCGCGCAGAAAGAAGACAAACCGGCGATCCTGGCCCGTAGCCTGGCGGCTGCGATCAGCGCGGGTGACAGCCAGCTGGGCGGTGATCACAAAGCCTGGCAGTGGGGCAAGCTGCACCGCTACGAGTGGAAAAACGCCAGCGGCCAGACCGTGCGCGGTCCGCTGGCGGCCGGCGGCGATCACACCACGCTCAACACCGCCTCGTTCGCCTGGGGTCAGGACTTCAACACCACGCAGGCCCCGGCCATGCGCTTTATTGTCGACTTCGGCCAGGCCGAGCCGCTGATGGGCCAGAACGCTACCGGCCAATCCGGCAACCCGGCCAGCCCGCACTATCTCGACAGCGTCGATCCATGGCTCAAGGGTCAATACATGAGCCTGCCGATGCAGCCGCAGAACTTTGACAAGGTGTATGGCAAGACGCGGTTGACGTTGACGCCTGGCAAGTAACAAAGATCGCAGCCTGCGGCAGCGCCTACAGGGGATTCGCCCCCATCTGTAAGCGCTGCCGCAGGCTGCGATCTTTTGTTTTTAATCTCTGTGAAAATAAATAGAACTTCTCGTTTCGGGCAAACCTCCTAGCTAACAGGCCTCTCCATTCTGGTAACAATATGGACCTTGTTATCGCACGTCCTGAAGGTTTGTACTGCCCGCCCGGGGATTTCTATATCGACCCGTGGCGCCCTGTCGAGCGCTCAGTCATCACCCACGCTCATAGCGACCATGCTCGCCGTGGCAATCAACACTATCTGGCGGCGGCCCCGGGTGCGGGCATTCTGCGCGCGCAGCTGGGCCAGAACATCAACCTGCAAACGCTGCCCTATGGCGAGCAATTGCTGCACCATGGCGTAAAACTGAGTTTTCACCCCGCAGGCCACATGCTCGGCTCAGCCCAGGTGCGGTTGGAATTCGGCGGTGAGGTCTGGGTCGCCTCCGGTGATTACAAAACAGAGCCCGACGGCACCTGTGCACCGTTCGAACCGGTGCGCTGTCACACCTTCATCACAGAATCGATGTTCGGCCTGCCAATTTACCGCTGGCAACCCCAGGCGCAGATCCTTGCCGAGATCAATCAGTGGTGGCGGGCCAACGCCGCAGTCGATAAAACCAGCGTGCTGCTCTGCCATGCCTTCGGCAAGGCTCAGCGGGTTCTTCATGGCCTCGATACCAGCCTGGGTCCGATCCTGGTGCATGGCGCGGTTGAACCGATCAATCAGTTTTATCGTCAGAGCGGCATTCATTTACCGCCAACGATTTATGCCCGCGAAGTAAAAAAGCAGGATCCGATGATGCGCAAAGCTCTGGTCCTCGCGCCGCCTGCAACGGGTACCAGCAATTGGGTACGGCGCTTCGGCGACTACAGCGATGCCCTCGCCAGCGGTTGGATGCGTTTGCGCGGCACGCAGCGGCGGCATGGTGTGGATCGTGGTTTCGTGTTGTCCGATCACGCCGATTGGCCCGGCCTGCTCTGGGCCATCGAACAGTCCGGGGCCGAGCGGGTGAAGGTCACCCATGGATCGATCGGAGTGCTGGTGCGGCATCTGCGCGAACAGGGCCTTGATGCCATGGGACTGCGCACCGAATACGGCGACGACGAGAACAACGCAGCCTTCGAACCCGAGAGCACCGAGGTGCAGGCATGAAAGCCTTCGCCGAGCTGTATGCCGAACTCGATGCCACCACCTCAAGCAACGCCAAACTGGCGGCGATGCAGCATTATTTCGCCCAGGCCACGCCCGAAGATGCCGCCTGGGCGGTGTATTTGCTGGCCGGCGGGAGGTCTCGGCAATGGGTGCCGGTACGGGTGCTGCGCGACATGGCAATCGCGTGTTCCGGGCTCTCGCCCTGGTTGTTCGAGGAAAGCTACCAGGCGGTGGGTGATCTGGCGGAAACCATTTCGCTGGTGCTGCCCGAAACGCCTCACACGTCTACCGACAGACTGACGGTGTGGATTGAAGACAAACTGTTGCCGCTGCGTAGCGCGCCCCCGCGGGTCCTCGCCGAACGCCTGCCCGCGCTGTGGGCGCAACTGGATCGCCAGGGCCTGATGCTGTGCATCAAACTGATCACCGGCAGTTTCCGTGTCGGTGTCTCCAAATCGCAGGTCACCCGCGCCGTGGCAGCTATGGCCGGGCTCGACGGTAAACGCGTGGCCCAGCGGCTGGTGGGTTACACCGACCCGTCGCACCGCCCGAATGCCGCCAGTTACCTGAAGCTGATTGCCCCCGAAGCACCCGATGAACATGCCCAACGGGGTGGCCAACCCTACCCGTTCTTCCTTGCCCATGCGTTGTCGCAACCGGTTAAGCAGTTCGAAGCCCTGCTCGGCCCGGCCAGCCAATGGCAAGTGGAGTGGAAATGGGACGGCATCCGCGCCCAAGTGGTCAAGCGCGACGGTCGCTTATGGGTCTGGTCGCGAGGCGAAGAACTGGTGACCGAACGCTTCCCCGAACTGGGCAGCCTGGTTCACGACTTGCCCGACGGCACGGTGATCGACGGTGAAATCGTCGCCTGGAAAACCGCGCCCTCGGGCTCTGGGAGCGCTTGCGAGCGGCAATCGCCTGCGTCGCTGGCGGTGCAACCTTTCGCCCTGCTGCAAAAACGCAGCAGCCGTAACACGCTGGACAAGAAAATCCTCGATGAGGTGCCCGTGGTCATTCAGGCCTTTGACCTGCTCGAATGGCAGGGCCAGGATTTGCGCAACCAGACTCAGGCCATGCGCCGCACTCAGTTGGAACACCTTGTCACCACCTGCGCAAACCCGGTGTTACTTGCCTCGCCCATGTTGATCGGCGAAGACTGGTTCGACCTCGCCCGCCAACGGGAAGCCTCTCGCAAACTGAAGGTCGAAGGCATGATGCTCAAGGCCCGCGATGCGCAGTATGGCGTCGGGCGGAACAAAGACACGGGCGTGTGGTGGAAATGGAAAGTCGACCCGTTCAGTGTCGATGCAGTGCTGATCCATGCCCAGCAGGGTCATGGCCGCCAGGCCAGTCTCTACACTGATTACACTTTCGCCGTGTGGGACGGCCCACCCTCTGCCAGCGAGCGGACACTGGTGCCTTTCGCCAAGGCCTACTCCGGGTTGACCAACGAAGAAATCCGCCAGATCGACAGCATCGTACGCAAGACCACGGTTGAAAAATCCGGACCGGTGATCCGTGTGCAACCGAGCCTCGTGTTTGAGCTGGGATTCGAGAGCATTGCCCCGTCGAAACGGCACCCGAGCGGGATTGCGGTGCGGTTTCCGCGGATATTGCGCTGGCGGCTGGACAAGTCGGTGGAAGAAGCTGACAGCCTGGCGGCGTTGCAGGATTTACTGGCTTGACCCGACTCTTGTGGCCCTGCCTTTGTAGCAGCTGGCGAAGCCTGCGTTCGGCTGCGCAGCAGTCGTGAATCCAGCTGATGCGGTCCGCCTGACTCACCGCAAGTTCTGATTTTTCGACTGCTGCGCAGCCGAACGCAGCCTCGCAGGCTCGACAGCTGCTACATAAATAGCATCAAGATTTAATGGGCATGAGCCTCCCCGCGCACCATCCAGGCGCAAGAATCTGGCGATGCCCGTTTTCGTGCACAAATCGCGCTTTGCCACTTCCTGAATCATCTTTTAAAACGCTTGTTCGGGACTCTGGTTCGGAAATTGCTACTTTTAATAGGTCTTACGCTTTTCAGTAACAGTACTTCTGCGCCACAAGCGCTCATATTGGTTCTTAGGGATTGAATAATGAAAAAAGCATTGCTGACCCTTTCTGCACTGGCGTTGTGCATGGCCGCCGGCTCCGCGCTGGCAAAGGAATACAAAGAATTGCGTTTTGGCGTTGACCCTTCCTACGCGCCGTTCGAGTCCAAGGCAGCCGACGGTAGCCTGGTAGGCTTCGACATCGACCTGGGCAATGCAATCTGCGCCGAGCTGAAGGTCAAGTGCAAATGGGTCGAAAGCGATTTCGACGGCATGATTCCGGGCCTCAAAGCCAATAAATTCGACGGTGTGATCTCTTCGATGACCGTTACTCCGGCCCGCGAAAAAGTCATCGACTTCTCCAGCGAGCTGTTCTCCGGCCCTACCGCCTACGTGTTCAAGAAAGGCTCCGGCCTGAGCGCAGACGTCGCCTCATTGAAGGGCAAAACCGTCGGTTACGAGCAAGGCACCATTCAGGAAGCCTATGCCAAAGCCGTGCTGGACAAGGCCGGCGTGAAAACCCAGGCCTACGCCAACCAGGATCAGGTGTATTCCGACCTGACTTCCGGTCGTCTCGACGCCGCGATCCAGGACATGCTGCAAGCTGAACTTGGCTTCATCAAATCGCCAAAAGGCGCCGATTACGAAGTCAGCAAGCCCGTCGACAGCGAATTGCTGCCGGCCAAAACAGCAGTCGGTATCTCGAAAGGTAACAAAGAGCTGAAAGCACTTCTGGATAAAGGTATCAAAGCGTTACACGACGATGGCACCTACGCCACCATTCAGAAGAAACACTTTGGCGATCTGAATCTGTACAGCGGCAAGTAATGCCCGGCGCCCATCTCGCGATGGGCGCTTTTTTCACCCGATCAGGTTGCTGATTTATGTTTGAAAACCTATTACAAAACCTGGGGCTCTCAGCCTTCAGCCTTCAGGGCTTCGGTCCGTTGCTGTTGGAAGGCACTTGGATGACCATCAAATTATCGGTGTTGTCGCTGTTGGTGGCCGTGTTGCTCGGCCTGCTGGGCGCCAGTGCCAAGCTGTCAAAAGTCAAACTGCTACGCGTGCCGGCGCAGATCTACACCACGCTGATTCGCGGTGTACCAGACCTGGTGCTGATGCTGCTGATCTTCTACAGCCTGCAAACCTGGCTGACCTCGTTAACCGACCTCATGGAATGGGAATACATCGAGATCAACCCGTTCAGCGCCGGGGTCATCACCCTGGGCTTCATTTATGGCGCGTACTTCACCGAAACGTTCCGCGGGGCAATCCTCGCCGTGCCACGGGGCCAGGTCGAAGCCGCCACCGCCTATGGCCTCAAACGTGGCCAGCGTTTCCGTTTCGTGGTGTTCCCGCAAATGATGCGCTTCGCCCTGCCGGGCATCGGCAACAACTGGATGGTGATGCTCAAGGCCACCGCGCTGGTCTCGATCATCGGCTTGGCCGACCTGGTCAAGGCTGCGCAGGACGCCGGTAAAAGCACCTATCAACTGTTCTATTTCCTGGTGCTGGCCGCATTGATCTACTTGCTGATCACCAGTGCCTCCAACGTCGTCCTGCGCTGGCTCGAACGCCGCTACGCCGCCGGTGCCCGGGAGGCCGTACGATGATCGAACTCTTGCAGGAATACTGGAAACCCTTCCTTTATACCGACGGCTACAACATCACCGGCCTGGCCATGACCATGTGGCTGCTCAGTGCGTCGATCTTCATCGGCTTTCTGGTATCGATCCCGCTGTCCATTGCTCGGGTTTCCCCCAAGTTCTACCTGCGCTGGCCGGTGCAGTTCTACACCTATCTGTTTCGGGGTACGCCGCTCTATATTCAGCTGCTGATCTGTTACACCGGCATCTACAGCCTGGCGGCCGTGCGCGCGCAGCCCGTCCTTGATGCGTTCTTTCGCGATGCGATGAACTGCACGATCCTGGCTTTTGCCCTGAACACCTGCGCCTACACCACGGAAATCTTCGCCGGGGCGATTCGCAGCATGGCTCACGGCGAAGTCGAGGCGGCCAAGGCCTACGGTCTGTCAGGCTGGAAGCTCTATGCCTACATCATCATGCCGTCGGCGCTGCGTCGCTCGTTGCCTTACTACAGCAACGAAGTGATCCTGATGCTGCACTCGACCACCGTGGCGTTCACCGCGACCATCCCGGATGTCCTGAAAGTCGCTCGCGACGCCAACTCGGCGACCTTCCTGACCTTCCAGTCGTTCGGCATCGCCGCGCTGATCTACCTGACCGTTACCTTTGCGCTGGTCGGCCTGTTCCGCCTCGCCGAACGCCGATGGCTGGCCTTCCTCGGGCCGACTCACTAGGAAAATTCGTACATGCGCCACCAGATTCATGACCTGCAGGCCCCACTGCCGGGGACCGTGCGACAGATCCACAGCTTTCACTTCGGCCCCCAGGCGGCCAAAGGCAAGATCTACATCCAGTCCTCCCTGCACGCCGATGAATTGCCCGGCATGCTGGTGGCCTGGCACCTCAAACAGCGTCTGGCGGAGCTGGAAGCCGCCGGCCGGCTGCGCAGCGAAATCGTGCTGGTGCCCGTGGCCAACCCGGTTGGCCTGGAACAAGTGTTGATGGACGTTCCATTGGGCCGCTACGAGCTGGAAAGCGGGCAGAACTTCAATCGCTGGTTCGTCGACTTGAGTGAAGAAGTCGCCAATGAGATCGAAGGCCTGCTGGGCGACGATCCACAACGCAACCTCGAACTGATCCGCAGCAGCCTGCGCGACGCATTGGCGCGCCATACCGCCAGCACGCAACTGCAATCCCAACGCCTGACCCTGCAACGACTGGCTTGCGACGCGGACATGGTGCTGGACCTGCATTGCGATTTCGAAGCCGTCGCGCACCTCTACACCACGCCCGAGGCCTGGCCTCAGGTCGAGCCGCTGGCGCGTTACATCGGTGCCGAAGCCAGCCTGTTGGCCACCGACTCTGGCGGCCAGTCATTCGATGAATGCTTCACCCTGCTCTGGTGGCAGTTGAAAGAACGCTTCGGTGAGCATTTCGATATTCCGCTGGGCAGCTTTTCGGTCACCGTCGAATTGCGCGGTCAGGGCGACGTTAATCACCCGTTGGCCAGCCTCGATTGCCAAGCGCTGATCGATTATCTGATTCACTTCGGCGCGATTGCCGGTGAGCCGGCGCCCTTACCGGAACTGCCCTACCCGGCCACGCCACTGGCCGGCGTCGAACCGGTGGCGACACCCGTGGGCGGACTGCTGGTGTTTACGGCCCTGCCCGGGGAATACCTGGAGGCCGGGCAACTGATCGCCGAAGTCATCGACCCGATCAATGATCGCGTCACCCCTGTTCATTGCACCGTCGCCGGGCTGATGTACGCCCGTTCGCTGCGGCGCATGGCCACTGCCGGCATGGTAATCGCCCACGTCGCGGGCACCGAAGCCTATCGCAGCGGCTATCTACTTTCGCCTTGAGGATGCACGCCCCATGTACAAACTGACCATCGAAGGCCTGCATAAAAGCTATGGCGATCATCAGGTGCTCAAAGGTGTTTCGCTCAAGGCCAAAACCGGCGACGTTATCAGCCTGATCGGCGCCAGCGGCTCGGGCAAAAGCACCTTTTTGCGCTGCATCAACTTTCTAGAGCAACCCAACGACGGCACCATGAGCATGGACGGCCAGAACATCCGCATGGCCAAGGACCGTCACGGCATCCATGTGGCCGACCCCGATGAGCTGCAACGGATCCGCACCCGCCTGGCCATGGTGTTCCAGCACTTCAACCTGTGGAGCCACATGACGGTGCTGGAAAACATCACCATGGCTCCGCGGCGGGTGCTCGGTTGTAGCAAGGCAGAAGCCGAGGACCGCGCCCGACGTTACCTCGACAAGGTTGGCCTGGCGCCGCGTGTGGCGGATCAGTACCCGGCGTTCCTGTCGGGCGGTCAGCAACAACGGGTAGCCATTGCCCGTGCGCTGGCCATGGAACCGGAAGTCATGCTATTCGACGAACCAACCTCGGCACTCGACCCGGAACTGGTAGGCGAAGTGCTCAAGGTCATTCAGGGCCTGGCCGAGGAAGGCCGGACCATGATCATGGTCACCCATGAAATGAGCTTCGCCCGCAAAGTGTCGAGCCAGGTGCTGTTCCTGCATCAGGGGCTGGTGGAAGAAGAAGGTGCGCCGGAAGACGTGCTGGGCAATCCGAAGAGTGAGCGGTTGAAGCAGTTTTTGAGCGGCAACCTCAAGTAAAACGCCACCTTCCCGTGGGAGCGAGCGATGCTCGCTCCCACAAAAACGGGTATCAGACCACAGGCGCGGGAGGTGGCTCATCCGGCAGGGTGGGCTCTCCGGGTTCTGTCGGATCTTCATTGGGGGTGTCGGGATCAGGCTGATGGGGGATGCCCCCTGCCATGCTGACTGGCGGATGCGCCAACAAGGACCAGGCCAGCACGCCAACCTGATTGGGCTCGAGCCTTGCCAGTTCGGCACTTATTCGCGGATCGATCTTCATGAAGCACTCCTGAGCGATGGCCCGATCCGCCTTGCGCGAATCGGAGCAGTACACCCCATAGAGTGTACGCCCGCCCAGGAATTCCAACGGTTTGTCAGACGGTTGACTCAGGTACGCGGAAGGGTCACGCCACGCTGGCCCTGATACTTGCCGCCACGGTCTTTGTAGGACACTTCACATTCCTCGTCGGACTCGAGGAACAGCATCTGCGCCACGCCTTCGTTGGCGTAGATCTTCGCCGGCAGGTTGGTGGTGTTCGAGAACTCCAGGGTCACATGGCCTTCCCACTCGGGCTCGAGCGGGGTCACGTTGACGATGATGCCGCAGCGGGCGTAGGTGCTCTTGCCCAGACAGATGGTCAATACGTTGCGCGGAATGCGGAAGTATTCGACGGTACTGGCCAAGGCGAAGGAGTTTGGCGGGATGATGCACACGTCGCTGTGGATGTCGACGAAGCTGCCAGCGTCGAAGTTTTTCGGATCGACGATGGCCGAATTAATGTTGGTGAACACCTTGAAATGATTGGTGCAACGCACATCGTACCCGTAGCTCGACACACCATAGGAGATCACACGACTGTCGTCACTGCCGCGCATCTGACGTTCCACGAAGGGCTCGATCATGCCGTGCTCTTGCGCCATGCGGCGAATCCACTTGTCCGATTTGATGCTCATGGCGGGTGTCCTGAATAGCGAGGTGGAAAAATTCTGTCCGGCATCTTACCGGGCAGGCGCTCCGGGTTCAAAGTCCGGGCGACAATTCTCGCCGTTCCCCCGTGAATTCCGTGACCTCACCGCCATGTTATTAACCGTCAGTCATTAAAAAAGAGAAACCTTCGCAAGAACCATTGGCACGTTCCGGAAAAAGGGTTAAGGTGGCGCCACTGTGCTGCTTGTGTCACTGAGAATCTCTACACGATATGTTGAATTTCGATCCAACCATCTACAAGAATTTTTCCTGCTCTTTGCACTCAGTCTCGGCCAGGGTTCTTCCTGAGTCGCAGTTATCTTTGTTCAAGGAGTTACACCATGTCTAATCGCCAAACCGGTACCGTTAAGTGGTTCAACGATGAAAAAGGCTTCGGCTTCATCACTCCACAATCCGGTGACGACCTGTTCGTTCACTTCAAAGCTATCCAATCCGACGGCTTCAAAAGCCTGAAAGAAGGCCAACAGGTTTCTTTCATCGCTACCCGCGGTCAGAAAGGCATGCAAGCTGAAGAAGTTCAAGTTATCTAACTTGTACTTGCTTTAGTAAAAGGCCCCGCCCTTAAAAGCGGGGCTTTTTTGTGCCTGTATGTTTTGTGTGGCAACAAAAAATCGCAGCCTTCGGCGGCACCCACAGGTGCGGAGCTGCCGAAGGCTGCGATCTTTTGATTTTCCAGCGTGTTACCAAGCCACGCCAAACCCTGCGGTATATCGGGTCTTGTTCAGGTCCGCATTGTCGGTGCCACTGATGATGTCTTTCTCGGCCTTCAGGTTCAGCGACGCCCAGTCGGTGACTTTGTAGCGCAGGCCGGCCTCGGTATCGAGTGCGTAATCGGCGACACCCGACAGTGGCTTGCCCACTTCGCCTTTGGTGAAGAACTCGACCTTCTTGCCAATCAGGTAGCGGTTGTAGTCCCACTTCATGGCCAGGGAATAGAAGTTTTGCTTTCCGCCATCGGAAAATTCGTAGTCCGTACGGTTGAGGAGCGAGCCCAGGGAGAAGGCACCCAGTTCGTCATCCCAGAATTGATAACCAGGGCCGGTACCGACGGTGCGCTGACGGGAGAGTTCTTCGACCTTGTCGCGCTTGTAATTCAAACGTCCCTGCCAGAACCACTTCTCGGTGAGGAAGCGGTCGAGAGAATACTCGGCACGCCAGTTATCAGTGGTGACCACGTCATCCTGAAACTCGCGGTTGTACTCACCTTCCGCCGTATGACGCCACCGACCGTGACGCGCGGTGGTTTTGAAGCCGACGTCGTAATCATCGGTATCTTTTTCTGCGCGCTGATAATCCAGCGCCAGGTCGACGTTACCTTTAAACACCAAATCCTCGACCACCGGTTTGGGCTTGAGCATCTGCTGAATGCTGGCCAACTCCACAGTCTTGGGGCCATCGCCGTTGGCCAGGGTGACCTTGCCGTCCTCTGCCGCATGCAGCGACTTGGCCTTCTCGCCAGTGTAAGCATCCTGCTTGACCAACATTTGCTGATCGCTTTCCAGGGTTTTGACCTCTTTCCAGTCAATCGGAACCGCACCGGCATACGGGGTCTGGATCAACAGCTTGCCGCCATCGAAGAGCGTAATCTTGCCGCTCAGCTTGTCACCGTTCTTCAACCAGACCGTATCGGCGAGCAAAGGAGTGGAGGCACTGACGACAGCGAGGCACAGCAAGGTTCTGGGCAACATAAGCGAATCAAAAGCTCAACTTTGCGAAAAAAAATCGGCATTATTCTTGGAAATAAGGCCCTGGCAAGGACTGACCCGGCTATTTCTATTGAGTTCATTTCTCAACTGACAATCCAGGATTTACTCTACAGACGGTCAATGCGTATTTTTTTCAGGAACCTGGACGTGACCGACTCAACCGCTGAAACCGAAAGCGCAGCGCAAATCCGACGCACGGCGCTCTACCTGACCCTGGCACAAGTGCCCGAGGGCAAAGTCGTGAGTTACGGTCAGCTCGCCGAGCTGGCGGGACTGGGTCGCGCCGCCCGCTGGGTCGGGCGAACATTGAGCCAACTGCCCGGTGACACTAAATTGCCCTGGCATCGTGTGCTGGGTGCCGGTGGTCGGATCAGTCTGCCCGCAGGCAGCCCTTCAGGGGATGAACAGCGGGCCCGATTGCGCATGGAAGGCATCAGCGTTCTGAACAATCGTGTTGATATTCAGCGCCATGGCTGGCGCCCGGTAGAGCACAGCGGTTAGAGTGCGCGCTTTGTTTCCGTAATTCTTGAGGCAGACTCCAGCCCATGCCCCGTAAAACCTGGCGCGCCGCGCTCGCCGCCTATGCCAGCCCCTCGACGCTCGTGCTGTTGCTGCTTGGTTTCGCCGCCGGCCTGCCCTACATGCTGGTGTTTTCGACGCTTTCAGTCTGGCTGCGCGAAGCTGGTGTTGCCCGTGAAACCATCGGCTATGCAAGCCTGATCGGCCTGGCCTACGCCTTTAAATGGGTCTGGTCCCCGCTGCTCGACCAGTGGCGCCTACCCCTGCTCGGCAAGCTTGGCCGACGACGCTCCTGGCTGGTGCTGGCCCAGGCACTGGTGATCCTCGGCCTGATCGGCATGGGTTTCTGCGACCCGCAAAAACACCTCTCCTGGCTGATCGCCATCGCTGTGGTAGTCGCCTTTGCTTCGGCAACGCAAGACATTGCCATCGACGCCTATCGCCTGGAAATCGTCGACGATACCCGCCAGGCTGCACTGGCGGCCAGCTACATGGCCGGTTATCGGGTCGCGGCCCTGCTGGCAACGGCGGGCGCGCTGTTTTTTGCCGAAGGCTTCGGCTCCACCGGTTTCAACTACAAACATGCGGCGTGGACTGGCACCTATCTGCTGTTCGGCATCTTGATGATCCCGGCGCTGCTGACCTCCCTCTTCATGCGCGAACCGCCGGTGCCACTGCGCACTCAGCTTCAGGCCGGACGCTACAGCTTCGTGCACCAGCTGGCGTCGGTGTTCGTGCTGATCGTACTGCTGGTGTCCGTACCGGCCATGTTCACCCAGTTCTACAATACCGACTTCGCCAGCGTGCTATTCAACGGTGTCAGCCTGCTCGACCTGTTGCTCGAAGACCGCGCATTCCTGCGGGCAATCCTCTATACCACGCTCACCGCCCTGTGCTTGTCGGCCATGGGCCGCCGTGGCCTGGCGCCGGTGCTGACGCCGGTCAACGACTTCATTCTGCGTTACCGCTGGCAAGCCCTGCTGCTGCTTGGGCTGATCGCCACCTACCGGATGTCCGATACGGTCATGGGCGTGATGGCCAACGTGTTCTACATCGACCAAGGGTTCACCAAAGATCAGATCGCCAGCGTCAGCAAGATTTTCGGTCTGATCATGACATTGGTCGGCGCCGGCATGGGCGGCTTGCTGATCGTGCGCTTCGGCATTCTGCCCATTCTGTTCATCGGCGGTGCCGCATCGGCGGCCACTAACCTGCTGTTCCTGATGCTCACGGACATGGGCGCCAATCTGCAGATGCTGATCGTCACCATTTCCCTGGACAACTTCAGCTCGGGCCTGGCGACTTCGGCTTTCGTCGCTTACCTGTCGAGCCTGACCAACCTCAAATTCTCCGCGACCCAGTACGCCCTGCTCAGCTCGATCATGCTCTTGTTGCCTCGCCTGATCGGCGGCTATTCAGGGGTCATGGTGGAAAAATTCGGCTACCACAACTTCTTCCTGATCACTGCCCTGCTGGGCGTTCCGACGCTGCTGTTGATCGCCTTGCACTGGTTCCAGGAAAACCGCCGTGCCGGCCCGACCCCGACGCCTGAACCGGCGTCGACCCCGGTCACGGAAGAATCGCAGCCTCTTTGATACAGGTCGCAGAGGGCGAGCAGATTCTCGCCCTCCAGCCACACAGCCGGCCGCACGCCTGTACGCCAGCAGATCTCGCCCGTACAATGCCCCATTACTTCTCGTTATCAGCAACCGACAACGGCCAACCATGCGCACCAGTCAATTTTTGCTCGCCACACAGAAAGAAACGCCTTCCGACGCGGTCGTCATCAGCCATCAGCTGATGCTGCGTGCCGGCATGATCCGCAAACTCGCCTCGGGCCTGTACACCTGGCTGCCGATGGGCTTGCGAGTAATGCGCAAGGTCGAAGCCATCGTGCGTGAAGAAATGAACGCCGCCGGTTCTCTCGAAGTGTTGATGCCGAGCACTCAACCGGCTGAGCTGTGGCAGGAATCGGGTCGCTGGGAAGAGTACGGCCCTGAATTGCTGCGCTTCAAGGATCGCCACGGTCGCGACTTCTGCGCCGGCCCGACTCACGAAGAGGTCATCACCGACCTGATGCGCAACGAGTTGAGCAGCTACAAACAGCTACCGATCAACCTGTATCAGATCCAGACCAAATTCCGTGACGAAATCCGCCCACGCTTCGGTTTGATGCGTGGCCGCGAATTCATCATGAAGGACGCCTACTCGTTCCATGCCGACCAGGCATCGCTGCAGGTCACCTACGACCGCATGCACCAGGCGTACTGCAACGTGTTCACCCGCCTGGGCCTGAAATTCCGTCCGGTTGAAGCCGACAACGGCTCCATCGGTGGCGCCGGTTCCCACGAGTTCCACGTACTGGCCGAGTCCGGCGAAGACGACATCGTCTTCAGCAACGGTTCCGACTACGCAGCGAACATCGAGAAAGCCGAAGCCGTACCGCGGGAAACCTCTCGTCCACTGCCTGCCGAAGAGCTGCGTCTGGTCGACACGCCGAACGCCAAGACCATTGCGCAACTGGTCGAAGGCTTCAACCTGCCGATCGAAAAAACCATCAAGACCCTGGTGGTGCACGCTGAAGAGAAAGGCAAGCTGATTGCCCTGATCATCCGTGGCGACCACGAACTGAACGAAATCAAGGCCGCCAACCAGCCTGGCGTTGCCAGCCCGCTGGTCATGGCTTCCGAAGCCGAACTGCGCGACGCCATTGGCGCCGGCGCCGGTTCCCTCGGCCCGCTGAACCTGCCGCTGCCGATCATCATCGACCGTTCCGTCGAACTGATGAGCGACTTCGGCATCGGTGCCAACATCGACGACAAGCACTACTTTGGCGTGAACTGGGAGCGCGATCTGCCGGTTCCGACCGTTGCCGACCTGCGCAACGTCGTGGCCGGTGACCCAAGCCCTGACGGCAAAGGCACCCTGGAAATCAAGCGCGGGATCGAAGTCGGGCACATCTTCCAGCTGGGCAACAAGTACAGCAAAGCGATGAAGTGCGAAGTGCTGGGCGAGAACGGCAAACCGGTCACCCTGGAAATGGGCTGCTACGGCATTGGTGTATCCCGCGTAGTAGCTGCCGCCATCGAACAGAACAACGACGAGAACGGGATCATCTGGAGCGACGCTCTGGCCCCGTTCCAGATTGCTCTGGTACCGCTGCGCTACGAAACCGAACAGGTTCGCGAAGCCACCGACAAGCTCTACGCAGAACTGACTGCCGCCGGCTTCGACGTGCTGCTGGACGACCGTGACAAGAAAACCAGCCCGGGCATCAAGTTCGCGGACATGGAGCTGATCGGCATTCCACACCGGATCGTGGTCAGTGACCGCGGCCTCGCCGACGGCAATCTGGAATACAAGAGCCGTACCGAAGCCGAGGCGCAAGCGCTGCCGGTCGCTGACGTGCTGTCTTTCCTCCAGGCCCGTATCCGCCGCTGACACCAGATAGAGACGTCATGTTCAAGCGAAACACCTTAGGCCTCGGTGGTGCCGCCCTGTGCGGCACCCTGCTGGTCAGCGGCTGTGCCAATCAGATGTCACAACGCAGCGAACACGAGGAGCGGGTCGAGCGTAAGTTGCTCGATCACAGCCTGCAGATCGATGTCGGCGAACCCAAAGTGCTGGAGCTGCCGCAACGCCGGGTGAAAATTCACGAGCAGAAGACCTTCGAAGTCACCGAATTCGAAGTCACACGCCACTATGACCGTTACACGCCTTACCAACCCTGGAGGGAGATCTATGAGATCCCGCTGGGCGCGGTGGCCGTAGTGGCCGGCGTCGGTGCGAACGTGGTCAACGTGTTCGCCCTCGGTAATCTGCCGGACAGCGTGACGAAGGATTGGCTCAGCTATGGTTTTGCCGGGCTCAACCCGTTCATGAACGTGCAGTCTCACGGTCGCGCACAGCAGAACCTGGCGGGCATCGACGAAGTCCAGCGTGACAAGCGCACGGAATACTCGAGCCTGCCCTGGAGCGAGCGTCCGGTGCAGGTCAAGGCCGGCAAGGACACGTTCGAGCTGAGCACCGACCGCAACGGTGTGTTGCGCCTGAACCTGCTGGACAGCCCGTTCGCCGAACATGACCTCAATCATCTGGGCAAGCTGCAGATCAGTGTCGAGGACAACAAAGACGATGTGCACACCGACTCGTCCCTGGCGATCAGCAACAACTTGCGCGGCAAGCTGCTCGAAGCCCATGAGCTGATTTACGACGACCTCGAAGACGACGAAGTAAGCCAGTGGGTGCACCGGGTCAAACGTCTGTCGGAACTGGGCCTGGAAGAAGAAGCCAGCGAACTGGAACAGAGCCTGATCGAACTGACCCGCAACGATCCCGAGTTGCAGGCTGAGTTCCTCAAGTCACTGACCAAGGATGCCGGGCGACTGGTGGCGGATCCGGGGCCGAATTAAGGCCTATTAAAAGATCGCAGCCTTCGACGGCTCCTACATTGGATGGAGTACACCCTGTAGGGGCTGCCGAAGGCTGCGATCTTTTGATTTTAAAATCTCACCGTTCAAACAACTCCAACTGTTCGAACCCGCCCCGCAAATCCTCCAGCCTCACCCCAATCCCCAACAACCGCACCGGTTTCCCGCCGCGATTGAAGGCCTGGGTCAGCAATAGCTGATAACTCCCCAGATCCCGCCCTGCCCCGGCCTGCTCCAACGTAGTCTGGGTAAAATCGTGGAACTTCACTTTGACGAACGGTTTGCCCGGGCGATAGCTGCTGTCGATCCGCGCCATTCGGCCATTCAGGGACTCCAGCAGCTCGGGCAATTTATCCAGACAACTCACCAGATCCGGCAGGTCCACGTCATAGGTGTTTTCAACGCTGATCGACTGCCGACGACTGTCGTTGTGCACTAACCGCTCATCGATCCCACGGGCCAGGCTCCAGAGTCGCTCGCCGAAGCTGCCGAATTCACGCACCAGCGCCAATTTGCTCCACTCGCGTAATTGCAGGCAATCGACGATGCCGAGCTTGCCCAGCTTGTCGGCGGTCACTTTGCCAACACCATGCAGTTTGCTCACCGGCAACCCGCTGACGAAGTCTTCCACCTGATCGGGCGTGATCACGAACAAGCCATTGGGCTTCTTCCAGTCGCTGGCGATCTTGGCAAGAAACTTGTTCGGCGCCACGCCGGCCGACACGGTGATGTGCAACTGATTAGACACCCGGCGACGAATATCCTGGGCGATTCGCGTGGCGCTGCCGCCAAAATGCGCACTCTCCGACACGTCGAGGTAAGCCTCGTCCAGGGAAAGCGGCTCGATCAGGTCGGTGTAATCGCGAAAGATCGTATGTATTTCCTTCGACGCCTCTCTATAGGCCTCCATGCGCGGCTTGACGATGGTCAGGTCCGGACACAGTTTCAAGGCATGTCCGGAAGACATGGCCGAGCGCACGCCATAAGCCCGCGCTTCATAGTTACAGGTAGCAATCACCCCACGCCGATCCGCCGAGCCACCCACCGCCAAAGGCTTACCGGCCAGGCGCGGGTCGTCACGCATCTCGATGGCGGCGTAGAAGCAGTCACAATCGACGTGGATGATTTTTCGCTGCGTCATATAAAAGCGGTGTTCATGGCGAATAAATGAAGTATCGGCGTGTCGTACCGGCAGTATCTCACTGACACCTGTATATAGCACCAGTAGTCTGAATCTTCTTTTCAAGCGGTAGGAAAAGTACCGGAGGAATTTATTTTCTCAATCGAAAGCCACCTACCGATAGAGCCGAAAGCCTTGCCCTGCCTGCGTTTCAGCCCGATCCACACCCCACTTTTTCACCTAAGCGATTGAACAGGAACAGATTTTACCGAGATTGAAGGTTGACAGCCCGGCGATCCTCTGTAGAATGCCGACACACAGACGCGGGATGGAGCAGTCTGGTAGCTCGTCGGGCTCATAACCCGAAGGTCGTCGGTTCAAATCCGGCTCCCGCAACCAAACATCGAAAAAGGCTACTCGAAAGAGTGGCCTTTTTTGTGCGCGCCTATTTTATAAAAAATCAGCGTTTCATGCTTTACCGAGCAGAAACGAGAAATCCTTCTGATTCCGAAACTTAGCGTTCCTCGGCGACCGTTCAGCGCTGATTCTTGTTTATTTGACCCATACTTGGATTAACGGTTGACACTCCGGCATTCGCCTGTAGAATGCCGCCACACAGACGCGGGATGGAGCAGTCTGGTAGCTCGTCGGGCTCATAACCCGAAGGTCGTCGGTTCAAATCCGGCTCCCGCAACCAAACATCAAAAAAGGCTACTCGAAAGAGTGGCCTTTTTTGTATCTGTTGAAAAAGTCCTTTCGCAACAATGATCTGTCACTGTGCAGTGAGCCGTTCAGGGTCGCCAGACTGTGAGTTCAGACCTAGGCTGAACCGCAAGGAAAACCCTCGACGACTGGTGATGCGCCATCGCCGATACCCGGTGAGACGCGTTAATATTTGTGATTATTTTTTTCTACAGGGATTGGTAACTTGGCTGGATACCCCCATCCTGTCGCGCACAATCCAAGAGGTGATTGATGCGCGCCAACTCGTCTGATCCACAAGACACCGTCACAGCGACACAACCGATCAAAGCCGAGCGTCTGCGCTTGCTGGATCGAATCAGCAAATACCGTCAACCCATCGGTCTGGCGGTCACTTTGCTGTTGTTCGCCATCGCGCTGATTGCCTGTCGTCACCTGCTGAGCGAACTCGATCTGTACGCACTGCACGACTCGATCCTGGAAGTGCCGAGACCGGCCTTGCTGGGTGCGTTAGGCGCGACCGTCGTCGGCTTCGTCATTCTGCTGGGTTACGAATGGTCGGCCAGCCGTTATGCCGGCGTGACACTGGCGCCGCGAGTCGTGGCGCTAGGGGGCTTCACTGCTTTCGCCATCGGCAATGCCATCGGCCTGTCGCTGCTGTCGGGGGGCTCGGTTCGCTACCGTCTATATGCACGGCATGGCGTGGGGGCTTCGGAAGTCGCGCACATGACGCTGTTTGCCAGCCTCTCGCTCGGCTGTGCCCTCCCGCCCCTGGCCGCCTTCGCCACCCTCAGCAACCTGCCAGCCGCCTCGCTGGCCCTGGGTTTCTCCGAGACGTTGCTGGGTGCGATTGCAGTGGCCGTGCTGCTGCTCGCCACAGTACTGGCGATCGGCATCTACCGCCGTCGCTTGCCGGAACAGCCTTACCCGGACAACCTGCTGGTCAAGGTCGGCCGCCGCACCTTGCGCCTGCCGGGCCGCCGCCTGACCTTCCTGCAACTGGTCATCACCGCCCTGGACGTGGCCGCCGCCGCGACAGTGCTCTATCTGTTACTGCCCGAAGCGCCGCCCTTCGGTGCATTCCTGCTGGTCTATCTCCTGGCCCTGGCTGCCGGCGTGCTCAGCCACGTACCCGGCGGCGTCGGGGTGTTCGAAGCGATTTTGCTGGCGGCCTTCGCCGACAAGCTCGGCGCCGCGCCACTGGCTGCCGCCCTGCTACTCTACCGCCTGATCTACGTGATCTTGCCGCTGCTGGTGGCTTGCATACTGCTGCTGATCAACGAAGGCCAGCGCCTGTTTCAGACACGCCAGACACTACGTGCCGCCTCGGGCCTGGCCGCGCCGATTCTGGCGGTGCTGGTGTTCCTGTCCGGCGTGGTGCTGCTGTTCTCCGGTGTAACACCGGAGATCGATACTCGCCTTGAACACATCGGTTTTCTGATCCCGCATCGACTGGTCGACGCCTCGCACTTCGGCGCCAGCCTGGTGGGCGTGCTCTGCCTGCTGCTGGCTCAGGGCTTGCGTCGCCGCCTGTCGGCCGCGTGGATGCTGACCACTATTCTGTTGTTGGTCGGCGCCGTGCTCTCTCTGCTCAAAGGCTTCGATTGGGAAGAAGCCAGCCTGATGACCCTGACAGCAAGTTTGCTGGGGGTTTTCCGGCGGTCGTTCTACCGCCCCAGCCGCCTGACCGAGCTGCCGTTTTCGCCGCTGTATCTGGTGTCGAGTCTTTGCGTACTCGGCGCCTCGATCTGGTTGCTGCTGTTCGCCTATCAGGACGTTCCGTACAGCCATCAACTCTGGTGGCAGTTCACCCTCGACGCCGACGCCCCGCGAGGCTTGCGCTCATTGCTAGGTGCTGCAGTCCTGCTTGTAGTGGTATCGCTGACGTGGCTGCTGCGCACCGCGCGTCCGATAATCCACCTGCCAACCTCCGATGAACTGGAGCGCGCGGCAAAGATCCTCATGGCTTCAAACCAACCGGATGGCGGCCTGGCCCTGACCGGTGACAAGGCGCTGCTGTTCCACCCTAACGACGAGGCGTTCCTGATGTACGCCCGCCGTGGCCGCAGCCTGGTAGCGCTGTATGACCCGATCGGCCCGACCCAGCAACGGGCGGAAATGATCTGGCAGTTCCGTGACCTGTGCGATATCCATCACGCCCGCCCTGTGTTTTATCAAGTACGCGCTGAGAACCTGCCGTACTACATGGACATCGGCCTGACCGCGATCAAGCTCGGCGAAGAAGCCCGGGTCGATCTCAAGCGTTTCGATCTCGAAGCCAAAGGCAAAGAGATGAAGGACCTGCGCTACACCTGGAACCGTGGCACCCGTGACGGCCTGTCGCTGGAGATTCATGAGCCGGGGCAAGCGCCGATGGACGAGCTCAAGGTGATTTCCGATGCCTGGCTGACCGGCAAGAATGTGCGCGAGAAAGGCTTCTCGCTCGGGCGTTTCAGCGATGACTACCTCAAGCACTTCCGCGTTGCGGTGATTCGTTTCGAAGGGCGCCCGGTGGCGTTCGCCAACCTGCTCGAGACCTACGGCCATGAACTGGCCAGCCTCGACCTGATGCGCGCGCACCCCGACGCCCCTAAGCTGACCATGGAATTCATGATGGTCGGCCTGATTCAACATTATAAAAATCATGGATACGCGCGCTTCAGCCTGGGCATGGTGCCATTGTCGGGGTTGCAACCCCGGCGCGGCGCACCACTGACCCAGCGCCTGGGCTCGATGGTGTTCCGCCGTGGTGAGCAGCTGTATAACTTCCAAGGTTTGCGCCGCTTCAAAGACAAGTTCCAGCCTGACTGGGAACCCCGTTATATGGCCGTGCCCGCCGGACTCGATCCGCTGGTGGCCCTGGCCGACACTGCTGCCCTGATTGCGGGCGGCTTGACTGGATTGGTGAAACGCTGATGATTCAACGCTCCCTGCGGTACGTACTGGCCACACTGGTAGTGCTGGCCCTGATTGTCGGTGGCGGTTACTGGTACCTCAAACGCCCGGCGCCAGAACCGACCCTTGAACTGCTGACGCCGGCCGATGGCGCCGTGATGACCCGCGTCATCCCCGGCACCACGCCGCGCGCGCAGGTGCTGGTGGCGGTCAATGAAGAGCAGAAGCTCAGCGATAAACAATTGATGACCCTGAGCCGCAGCGGCTCGGCGCAGATCGTCCAGGTGATCCTGCCCAAGGACTGCATCCAACAAAGTCGTGCCCTGCAAGCAGGCCTCAGAGAACTCAAAGGCCCGGCAACCCTGGTCAGCGGTATCGGCCCTGGCGCGGTGCTGGCGTGGCGCTGGCTGTCCGAGCAGAAGGACGACAAGGCCCAGGCCATTTCGGTTGACCTGGCCCTGGAAAAACCCGGCTGCACCCACCTGTTGCCAAAAAGTGCTGCCCACGGTCACTGGCTGGTGGCCTGGAACGACAACCCGGACGACACCAGCGCCGGCTTCGTGCGTGACCAGCCCAACGCCGAAACCAGCATCAGCGACTACGACATCAACCTGCCGCAAGTGCTGAACAACGAACTGCGCAAAACCCTCGTCGGTGGCGATAAAGCCGCCGGCGGCCTGCAGATTCCGGTGGTCGAAGTGCCGGCCGGCCAGGCCAAGGACACCGTCACCCTGTTCCTCTCCGGCGACGGCGGCTGGCGCGACCTGGACCGCGACGTGGCCGGCGAGATGGCCAAGATCGGCTACCCGGTGGTCGGCATCGACACCCTGCGCTACTACTGGCAGCACAAGAGCCCGGAACAAAGCGCCCTGGACCTGACCGAACTGATGCAGCACTACCGGCAGAAATGGGGCACCAAGCGCTTCATCCTGACCGGCTACTCATTCGGCGCCGACGTTCTGCCAGCCATCTACAACCGCCTGCCGGAAGCCGAACAGCAGCGGGTCGACGCAATCATCCTGCTGGCCTTCGCCCGCACCGGCAGCTTCGAGATCGAAGTCGAAGGCTGGCTCGGCAACGCCGGCAAAGAAGCCGCCACCGGCCCGGAAATGGCCAAGCTGCCGCCGGCGAAAGTGGTGTGCATCTACGGCGAGGAAGAAGTCGACGAAAGCGGCTGCACCGACAAGACCGCCGTGGGCGAAGCGATGAAACTGCCTGGCGGCCATCACTTCGACGAGAACTACCCGGCGTTGGCCCAGCGGTTGGTGGATGCGATCGTGAAGCGTCAAACGAAGGAGACGGCGGCTCAGGAGTGATCTGAGTCCCCGGACACAAAAAGCCCCCGCAGCCTCATGGTTGCGGGGGCTTTTTTACATGTACAAACATGAAGCGCCACCAGCTAGCCGGACTTCATGTTGATACTCTGTGATTCCAAGGCTAAAGCTGAACATCTATCCACGTTACGTCATCTTCAACAGCGATAAAGTCGCTATCCGGCGCTGTCAACAAGCTGCTTTGCTGTGACTCCGTTAACTCCGCCCAGAAACCATCGGTTACGAACACCAGTCGCTCACCGACAACCAACTCATGAAAAACAAAGTCCGGGTCCGGGACACGATTTACCTTCAGGCATCGGGTCACCCAGTTTCGAGCCGGATCTTGCGCCAGCTCACGGTGCGAACGGTCGCGCCTCCAATTGGCCTTGCAGTGAGGCGGTGTAATCCACTCGATCCTGCCTGCCGGTGTCACTACACCGCACGAACAGTCACCCTCATACGCAAGCGTGAGTTTCCCATGAGCAGCGAAACCGATCAGGTAACACGTGGTCCCTGTCTGGTCCGCGAACAAAGTGGGGTGAAGCTCGGCCAGCACTGAACGAAGTACCTGCTCAACTGCTCCATGTTCAGTGAGATCGCCCCCCTGATCTATATGTTTCGGGTAGGCAGCTAAAACACCTCTTACGAAGCATTCAGCCAGTTGGCCACTGCCGGGACTCGACGTACCGTCCGTGATGACGAACAGCCCTCTGTCGCCGTCGCAAAGAACTCCAGCACAGTCATGATTGGCTTTCCTGGTCCGTCCAATTACTGATCTGGTGTCGTATCTCATGCGTTGCTCAGGTCCTTCATGCGCATGTGTATGATTCGCCCTCTACCCGGATTAGCCTGGACCGAGCCCGAGCTTTCAATCACGTAGTCGATACCACTGAGCATTGTGAGTTCTCGAACTCCAGTCGTGATGTATTCCTTGAGTTCAGACTCGGCTTGGCGAACTTCCTCCAAAAGCTCTGGACGACCATCAATCAAGATGATGATGTCTTCAACGTCTTTGTGGTAAGGGTCGCCCTCACCGCGACCGCTAAAGGCCTCTAGTTTCGTAGCAAGAAAGTAAGTCGGTTTAAATATCTGGATTACGGTGCCGCTGGGCAACGTAAATTTATCAGCCCTCGCCAGCCCCTCCACGAACCAACGGTTGGCATATCCGAGAACAGCGGGGTCAGAAGGCATCACGTCAACGACGACGTCGTTGAAGCGGAAACGACAGTTGACGTCATCCTCACCGGTGATCTTGAAGTTCTTGGCCGCCAGCCGTTCCGTGAGGTGTTGCCAGGCGCTAATGCCTGCCAGCTCGATCACCAAGTCGACATCATCGGTGAAACGAATGTCGTCTAGCACAGCAGCATCAGTGACCAGCATGGCTGTGGTGCAACCGCCGACAAAGGCAACCTCGGCGAGAAACGCCTCCCCCAAGCCGTCTGCAACAAATTCTATGAGCTCGTAATTGTGATCAGCATTTGATGACATGTTATTTCAGCCCCATCCCTGCTTTTAGAATGCTAACCGCCACACCACACTCTCGTGGGCCACCAAGACGGATCGCATCAGCAAGCGCAAGATAGTGATAAAGGATTCTGTCCCTCTTCACCGCTTCCGGCACCGTCTTGTAGAGCGGCTCTATCGCCTGACCACGCTCAGTTCCGAGTGCATCAGGCCAAACCGGAATCAACCCGCCAGCGCTCTTGATGCTTTTGGACAGCGCCGGCGCTGCGAAGCCTGTTGGAATACCGCGAACCATCGCGCCCGGCTTCACGGGGAAAAAGTATTTCAATGCATGCTCGGTGATTTTCAGCAGCTCTCGCCGATTAACTTTCGGCAGCCCGGTGTCGTAGTCATTGGTGAGTATTCCGGACTCACGGCACCTGGCTATAGAGTTTGAAACCTCGCTTTTGCTTAGCCCAAGGGACGCAGACAACGCACGCAACGAGTAACCTTCACTCCAACTCTCCAGCGGCGGAGTAGACACAGGCTCCGACCACCCTTCCCACCCATCCTCGTCACCCAAGGGTGAATCGAACTCCTGGCGGTGGAATACAGTTTCCTCATCATCAGCGGGGCAGGTGACTAGCGGCTGCTGGGACCTCAACAACTCCTCAACCATGTTCGAATTCGACTCAGATTCCATCTTCCCAAAAAGATTTTCTTCCTGGGCGTGCAGGCTGGCCATCTTGAACAGAAGCAAAATGTCTTGACTCTTCATGAAGCTAGAAACTCCAAGTGTCCACATTCCATAAAACGTGGACACTTGTCTCATTGGAAATATCGAGTAGTCAAGTTCTTTCGGACTTCACTGGGAAACCCTGCAAAAAATCCAGCGACTTGTATAATCGCCGCCGCATTTAGTTTCGTTTATTACAAGGTGTCGCAATATCGGATGACGCCCGCAGACCTTGTAGGCAAACTCCGAAACTCGCTTTTTGGGCACTTTGCCGCCTTGTTGCGTTTTTCTTCGACGGGATACTCTCCGGACGTCGCTGACCATTCAGCGATCGGGCTTGGAAACCCGTCGGATACTAGCCGCAACAGCCCCCCTTCATGATTGCATGCGCTTTTTATGATCATGAGTTATGGCAGCTGTGCGTGGGACGCCCTCGGGCGTGCCGGTTTCCTAGTTCCCGGTTTCCAACCTGCGTACAGCTGTCACCCATTCGCTTGGAAACGAATGAGTCAGCTCCTCAACTAGGATTTTTGACTATGACTAAAATTGATGTTTCCGCGATTTCAGAACTAAAAACCCTCGGCTTCACCCCTCTCATCTACTGCTCGGATCAGGCGCTATTCAACGTCCGCGCCGGCGTCCCCATTGTTGATGCCTTGTCACAAGCCTCCGACCTGCTGTTCCTCGTCAGATCATTTACCGAGGATGCAGCCTACGCAAAAGACACCGACCGCCACGCCTGGGCCGCGCATTACCTGACGGCGATGAGTAAGGCGGTGATTGATGATGTGGTGAAGGTGCTGACCCCGCGACCCGCCCGAACAAAGACCGAATCCGAAGAAGAGCGGCCTGAAAGCAAGTAAAGGCACAGACACAAAAAAGCCCCCGCTACCTTCATGGCAACGGGGGCTTTTTCATGGGGGCTTACATCTCGACCTGGGTACCTAGTTCAATCACCCGGTTCAGCGGCAGATTGAAGAAACGCAGGTTGCCATTGGCGTTTTTCAGCATGAAGGCGAACAACGCCTCGCGCCAACGGGCCATGCCTTCGAGCTTGGAGGCGATGACCGTCTCGCGGCTGAGGAAGTACGTGGTGCGCATCGGGCTGAAGTCCAGGTCATCGAGATGACACAGCTTCAGCGCTTGCGGCACGTCCGGCTCGTCGGTGAAACCGAAGTGCAGGATGACCCGGAAGAAGCCTTCGCCATAGGAATCAACCTCGAAACGTCGTTGCGGCGGGACGCGCGGGATGTCTTCGTACACCACTGTCAGCAACACCACTTGCTCGTGCAGCACCTGGTTATGCAGCAGGTTGTGCAACAGCGCGTGGGGCACGGCATCCGGGCGAGCGGTAAGGAACACAGCGGTGCCCTGGACCCGATGTGGCGGTTGCACGCGGATACTGCTGATGAAGATCGGCAGCGGCAACCCGCCTTCGTCCAGGCGATCCACCAGCAGTTGCTTGCCGCGTTTCCAGGTGGTCATCAGGACGAACAGTGCGATACCGGCGATCACCGGGAATGCACCACCCTGAACGATTTTTGGCACGTTGGCGGCGAAGTACAGACCGTCCACCAACAGGAAACCGAGCAATACCGGGACCGCAAGAACCGGTGGCCACTTCCACAGCAGCAGCATCACCGCCGACACCAGAATCGTGGTCATCAGCATGGTCCCGGTCACCGCCACGCCGTAGGCCGAGGCCAAGGCGCCGGAGGACTCGAAGCCCAGTACCAGCAGGATCACGCCGACCATTAGCGCCCAGTTCACCGCGCCGATATAAATCTGCCCTTGTTCGGCACTGGAGGTGTGCTGAATGCGCATGCGCGGAATGTAGCCGAGCTGGATCGCCTGGCGGGTCAGGGAGAATGCACCGGAGATGACCGCTTGCGAGGCAATCACCGTGGCCATGGTCGACAACGCGACCAACGGGATCAGCGCCCAGCTTGGCGCCAGCAGATAGAACGGGTTGCGGGCCGCTTCCGGATCACCGAGCAGCAATGCGCCCTGACCGAAGTAGTTCAGCACCAGTGCGGGCAACACCAGGATGAACCAGGCCCGAGCGATCGGCTTGCGCCCGAAGTGGCCCATGTCCGCGTACAGCGCCTCGGCACCGGTCAACGCCAGCACCACGGCACCAAGAATCGTGATCCCCATGCCTGGATGGTCCATGAAGAAGCGTACGCCCCACACCGGGTTTATCGCCTGCAACACTTCCGGATGTTGGTTGATGCCGTACACGCCCAGCGCACCGAGTACCAGAAACCAGGTGACCATGATCGGCCCGAACAGAATGCCGATCCGGGCCGTACCATGACGCTGGATCAGAAACAGCGCCACCAGCACGATCAACGACAACGGCACCACCCAATGGTCGATGCCTTCGAAGGCCAGCCCCAGCCCTTCGATCGCCGAAAGAACGGAAATCGCCGGGGTGATCATGCTGTCGCCGTAGAACAGCGCCGTGCCGATCAGCCCGCAGACCACCAGCAGCGTGCGCAATTTTGCATGCCCCCCCGCCGCTCGTCGTGCCAGCGCGGTCAAGGCCATGATCCCGCCTTCGCCCTGGTTGTCGGCACGCAGCACGAACATCATGTATTTGATCGACACGACCCAGATCAGCGACCAGAAGATCAGCGCCAGAATGCCCAGCACGCCGTCATGGTTGACGGGCACGCCATAGCCACCGGAAAACACTTCTTTGAGGGTGTACAACGGGCTCGTGCCGATGTCGCCATAAACCACTCCGACCGCCGCAACCAGCATGCTGATCGGCTTCGCCGCCGAATGTCCGCCGGCTATCGCCTGACTACTTGCCTGCCCCATCCATCACTCCTACTACTCAGATCCGGGCTTCTTCAAAGAAGCACTATGATTTGTGGTGCAGCATGCACTGTTTTACTTGTTGTTACAGACGATTTATTGACTGTAAAAAATCGGTAAAGCGTAAAGGCGCGAAGCATAGCGCAGCACTCGTCGTATTTCCCTGCATAAAGCTGGTCAAGTGCGCCGCCCATCGTTAGAATTGCGCACTTTTTGACCAGAGGGTGCAACATAGCGCCCGTCTGTCGCCTTGCCGTCATCGGCTGGAGGCGTCACAAATACCGAGGTTAGACATGTCCACCACTCCTGCGCCGGCCAATCCAAAGGTTGGCTTCGTATCCCTGGGTTGCCCGAAAGCACTGGTCGACTCCGAGCGCATCCTTACCCAGCTGCGCATGGAAGGCTATGACGTTGTGTCCACTTATCAGGACGCCGACGTCGTGGTGGTCAACACCTGCGGCTTCATCGACTCGGCCAAGGCTGAGTCCCTGGAAGTGATCGGCGAAGCCATCAAGGAAAACGGCAAGGTCATCGTGACCGGCTGCATGGGCGTCGAAGAAGGCAACATCCGTAACGTGCACCCGAGTGTACTGGCCGTGACCGGTCCGCAGCAGTACGAGCAAGTGGTCAACGCCGTGCACGACGTCGTGCCGCCGCGTCAGGATCACAACCCGCTGATCGACCTGGTGCCGCCGCAAGGGATCAAACTGACCCCGCGCCACTACGCCTACCTGAAGATTTCCGAAGGCTGCAACCACAGCTGCAGCTTCTGCATCATCCCGTCGATGCGCGGCAAACTGGTCAGCCGCCCGGTCGGTGACGTGCTCGACGAGGCCCAGCGCCTGGTCAAGTCCGGCGTCAAAGAGCTGCTGGTGATTTCCCAGGACACCAGTGCCTATGGCGTCGACGTGAAATACCGCACCGGTTTCTGGAACGGCGCGCCGGTGAAAACCCGCATGACCGAACTCTGCGAAGCCCTGAGCACCCTCGGCGTCTGGGTTCGCCTGCACTACGTTTATCCGTACCCGCACGTCGACGAGCTGATCCCGCTGATGGCCGCCGGGAAAATCCTGCCGTACCTGGACATCCCGTTCCAGCACGCCAGCCCGAAAGTCCTCAAAGCCATGAAACGCCCGGCCTTCGAAGACAAGACCCTGGCGCGGATCAAGAACTGGCGCGAGATCTGCCCGGACCTGATCATCCGTTCGACCTTCATCGTCGGCTTCCCCGGCGAAACCGAAGAAGACTTCCAGTACCTGCTGAACTGGCTGACCGAAGCCCAACTGGACCGCGTCGGCTGCTTCCAGTACTCGCCGGTCGAAGGCGCACCGGCCAACGATCTGGACCTGGAAATTGTTCCGGACGACGTCAAGCAAGACCGTTGGGATCGCTTCATGGCGCACCAGCAGGCCATCAGCTCGGCACGCCTGCAAATGCGCATCGGCCGTGAGATCGAAGTGCTGGTGGACGAAGTCGACGAGCAAGGCGCGGTCGGCCGCTGCTTCTTCGATGCCCCGGAAATCGACGGCAACGTGTTCATCGACAACGGCAGCAACCTGAAGCCGGGCGACAAGGTCTGGTGCAAAGTGACTGACGCCGACGAATACGACCTGTGGGCTGAACAGATCTAAACGCAAAAAATACGAAAAGCCCCGCTCTCTTGACGAGATGCGGGGCTTTTTTACGTCTATCTTTTTGTGGGAGAAAAAACTCGCAGCCTTACGGGAACGGCTCTTAACAGAAGGAGCAAGCGGCCATGCGCCAACATTCGGTCATTTACACACCGAAACAGAGCGACTACGAAGAACTCACCCACGTGTGGGAGGCCTCGGTGCGCGCTACCCATGACTTTCTGCCCGACAGCTACATCGAACTGCTGAAGAACCTGGTCCTGACCCGCTACCTCGACGCCGTCATGCTGATCTGCACCAAAGACTCGCGCCAGCGCATCACCGGGTTCGCTGGCGTGGCGGCGGGCAAGATCGAAATGCTGTTCATCGATCCGGATCACCGTGGCCAAGGCCTGGGCAAGCAATTACTGCGCTACGCCCTGGAACACCTGAACGCCGATGAGCTGGACGTCAACGAGCAGAACCCACAGGCCCTGGGTTTTTACTTCAAGCAGGGCTTCGAGGTGATTGGTCGTTCCGAGCATGACGGTATGGGCCAGCCCTATCCGTTGCTGCACATGCGTTTGCGCCAGGGCCAGCAACTGGCGCGCAATGGCTGACCACCATGGCGCCATGTGGGAACGGGCTTGCTCGCTCCCACATTAAAAACACATGAGGCAAATGGACCCGCGATTAACCGGCGCCAGGCAGGTACAATGCCCACCCCTTTTTTGTTACGGCCCTGTCATGACTGACCCGATTCGTCTCTCCAAACGCCTCATCGAACTCGTCGGCTGCTCCCGTCGGGAGGCTGAGCTGTTCATCGAGGGCGGCTGGGTCACCGTCGATGGTGAAGTCATCGACGAGCCGCAGTTCAAGGTCGACACCCAGAAAGTCGAGCTCGACCCAGAGGCCAAGGCCACTGCGCCGGAGCCGGTGACCATCCTGATGAACGTCCCGGCGGGCATGGACGCGGACAGCGCCATGGCGACCCTCAGCGCCGCGACCCTGAGCGAAGAACACCGCTACGGCAAACGTCCGCTCAAGGGCCACTTCCTGCGCCTGACCGCCAGCGCCGACCTGCAGGCCAACGCCAGCGGTCTGCTGGTGTTCACCCAGGACTGGAAGATTCTGCGCAAACTCACCGCCGATGCCAGCAAGATCGAGCAGGAATATGTGGTCGAGGTCGAAGGCGACATGGTGGCTCACGGCCTCAACCGCCTGAACCACGGCCTGACGTACAAGGGCAAGGAACTGCCGCCGGTCAAGGCCAGCTGGCAGAACGAAAACCGCCTGCGCTTTGCCATGAAAAATCCACAACCGGGCGTGATCGCCCTGTTCTGCCAGGCTGTCGGCCTGAAGGTCGTCGCCATCCGCCGCATCCGCATCGGCGGCGTGTCCATCGGCAAAGTGCCCGTGGGGCAATGGCGCTACCTGTCCGGCAAAGAGAAGTTCTAAGGCTTTTCCCGCCGCCATACATTTCGGCGCCGCAGCTTCATGCGGCGCCCACAGCGAAATATCAGGACTGCACACATGATTCATAACGACGTACTGCGCAGCGTGCGCTACATGCTCGACATCAGCGACAAGAAAGTCATCGAGATCATCAAGCTCGGCGGCATGGACGTCACGCTGGAAGACCTGGTGACGTACCTCGACAAGAAAGAAGAAGACGAGGAAGGTTTCGTACGCTGCCCGGACGAAGTCATGGCGCATTTCCTCGATGGCCTGGTGATCTTCAAGCGTGGCAAGGACGAAAGCCGTCCACCGCAGCCGATCGAAGTGCCGGTGACCAACAACATCATCCTGAAGAAATTGCGTGTCGCCTTCGAACTGAAGGAAGACGACATGCACGCGATCCTCAAGGCCGCCGAGTTCCCGGTATCCAAGCCTGAGCTGAGTGCGCTGTTCCGCAAATTCGGCCACACCAACTACCGCCCGTGCGGCGATCAATTGCTGCGCAACTTCCTCAAGGGCCTGACCCTGCGCGTGCGCCCGCAGTAAACCGCGCAGCGCGCCCTGTAGGAGCCGGCTTGCTGGCGATGGCGATCTTGAGAACGCCATCGCCAGCAAGCCGGCTCCTACAAGAGCGGTCGCAAACCAATCTGTATAGATGTTTATTCCTCGCAAAAATAGTGGCTCCGCTTCCGGCGGCTGAAGACTAGGGTGTATTGACCCTCAGCTCTCAGGACTCGCCATGCATCTCTATTTCTCTCTGCAAGGCCGCACCGCTCTGGTGACCGGCGGCACCCGCGGTATCGGCAAAATGATCGCCAAGGCTTATGTCGAGGCCGGCGCCATCGTGTACGTGTGCGCCCGGGATGCCGAAGCCTGTCAGCAAACTGCCGATGAGCTGAGTGCCTTCGGGATTTGCCACGCCGTGGCCGCCAACCTGGCTCATGAAGAAGGCGTTCAGCAACTGGCTGCGCAATTGAGCGAACAGATCGGTCAGCTGGATATTCTGGTGAACAATGCCGGTACCACCTGGGGTGCGCCGCTGGAGAGTTACCCGGTCAAGGGCTGGGAAAAAGTCATGCAGCTCAACGTGACCTCGGTGTTCAACTGCATCCAGCAATTTCTACCGCTGCTGCGCAAGGCCGGTTCGGCGGCGAATCCGGCACGGATCATCAACATCGGTTCGGTGGCCGGGATTTCTTCCTTCGGCGAACAGGCGTATGCCTACGGCCCGAGCAAAGCCGCCCTGCACCAACTGTCGCGGATTCTGGCGCGAGAGCTGGTGAGCCAGCACATCAACGTCAACGTGATTGCGCCGGGACGTTTCCCTAGCAAGATGACTCAGCATATCGGCAACGATGAGCAGGCGTTTGCAGAGGACACGGCGTTGATTCCGATGAAGCGCTGGGGCCGGGAGGAAGAAATGGCGGCGCTGGCGATTAGCCTGGCGAGTACGGCCGGGGCATATATGACCGGGAATGTCATTCCTTTGGATGGCGGGTTTAGTCTCTAGATCGGCGGCGCGGCTATCGCGGGCAAGCCACGCTCCCACAGGTTTTATGCCGTACACAACATTTGCGTTCACTCGAGAACCTTGTGGGAGCGTGGCTTGCCCGCGATGACGGAGTAATAGGCAGCACCGATCTCGAGGCCGCTCGGGTTATCATGCCGCCCTAATCCCGGCCTCGACCCCAGACCATGACCTACAGCGTTTCCCCCATCGGCTTCGTGCGCTCCTGCTTCAAGGAGAAGTTCGCCATCCCGCGTCAACCGCAACTGGCCCCGGCCGCTCGGGGCGTACTGGAGCTGGTGGCGCCGTTCGATCAGGGTGATGCGGTGCAGGGGCTGGAGCAGGTCAGCCATGTGTGGCTGTTGTTCCTGTTCCATCAAGCGCTGGAAGAAAAGCCACGCCTCAAAGTTCGCCCGCCGCGTCTGGGCGGTAACAAATCCATGGGCGTGTTCGCCACCCGCGCGACGCATCGTCCTAACGGCATCGGCCAGTCGGTGGTCAAACTGGACAAGGTCGAAGCCAATCGACTGTGGATCTCCGGCATCGACTTGCTGGACGGCACGCCGGTTCTCGACATCAAACCCTACGTGCCCTACGCCGACATCATCGACACGGCGTCCAACGACATCGCCAGCGCCCCGCCGCTGCTGATTCCTGTGCAGTGGACGGACTCAGCCCTGCAACAGGCCCACGGCCACGCTCAGCGGCTTGGCGAGCCCCTGGTCGAGTTGATCGAGCAATGCCTGGCACAAGACCCACGCCCGGCGTACCAGATTCCTACGCCTGAGCGCGAATACGGCGCGCAGTTCTGGGATCTGGATGTACGCTGGCATTATCCTGAGACGGGCGTGATCCGCGTCCTGGAAGTCATTCCCGCAAAAGCCTGAACCCCGGAAACGAAAAAGCCCGCATGACCTTCTCAGGTCATGCGGGCTTTTCTGTGCACTACGCCATTGAATGTAGGAGCCGGCTTGCTGGCGATAGCGCTTTGAAGTTTGCCATCGCCAGCAAGCCGGCTCCTACAAGTGACCTTCGGTCACTTCTCGACGAACGCACGCTCGATCAGGTAATCACCCGGCTCGCGCATCCGCGGCGAAACGGTCAGGCCGAAGCTGTTCAACACTTCGCTGGTCTCGTCGAGCATGCTCGGGCTGCCGCACAGCATGGCGCGGTCGTCCTGCGGGTTGATCGGCGGCAGGCCGATGTCGCTGAACAGCTTGCCACTGCGCATCAGGTCGGTCAGGCGGCCTTCGTTTTCGAACGGCTCGCGGGTCACGGTCGGGTAGTAGATCAACTTGTCACGCAGAGCCTCGCCGAAGAACTCGTTCTGCGGCAGGTGCTCGGTGATGAATTCGCGGTAAGCGACTTCATTGACGTAACGCACGCCGTGGCACAGGATCACTTTTTCGAAACGCTCGTAGGTTTCCGGGTCCTGGATGACGCTCATGAACGGCGCCAGACCGGTACCGGTGCTGAGCAGGTACAAATGCTTGCCAGGCTTCAAGTCATCCAGCACCAGGGTGCCGGTAGGCTTCTTGCTGATGATGATCTCGTCGCCTTCCTTCAGATGCTGCAACTGGGAAGTCAGCGGGCCATCAGGCACTTTGATGCTGAAGAACTCGAGATGCTCTTCCCAGTTCGGGCTGGCAATCGAGTAAGCGCGCATGAGCGGCCGGCCGTTGGGCTGTTGCAGGCCGATCATCACGAACTGACCGTTCTCGAAGCGCAGGCCCGGATCGCGGGTGCACTTGAAGCTGAACAGAGTGTCGTTCCAGTGATGAACACTGAGGACACGCTCGTGGTTCATGTTGCTCATGTACGTGGGACTCCTGGAGATTTTGCCTGCGCCAATGATGTGCACAATTGCATCGCATTCTAATGGCAGCGACAATATCTGTTAAATGGATTATTAAGATAAGGGTTATCGGTTATATCGATATGCGATTTACTCTCCGTCAACTTCAAGTATTCGTCGCCGTCGCCCAGCAGGAAAGCGTATCCCGTGCTGCGGGCCTGCTCAACCTCTCGCAATCGGCGGCAAGCACCTCGATCACCGAGCTGGAGCGCCAGTGCAGCTGTCAGCTGTTCGATCGCGCCGGCAAACGGCTGAGCCTCAACGCCCTCGGCAAACAGCTATTGCCGCAAGCGGTGGCCCTGCTCGATCAGGCCAAGGAAATCGAAGACTTGCTCAACGGCAAGTCCGGTTTCGGCTCCCTGGCGGTCGGCGCGACCCTGACCATCGGCAATTACCTGGCCACCCTGCTGATCGGCAGCTTCATGCAGCGCCATCCGGAAAGCCAGGTGAAGCTGCATGTGCAGAACACCGCCAACATCGTGCAACAGGTGGCTCACTATGAAATTGATCTGGGTCTAATCGAAGGCGACTGCAGCCATCCGGACATCGAAGTGCAGAGCTGGGTCGAAGATGAACTGGTGGTGTTCTGCGCGCCCCAGCATCCGCTGGCTCAACGCGGTATTGCCACTATGGAGGAGCTGAGTCATGAGGCGTGGATTCTCCGAGAACAAGGCTCGGGCACGCGGCTGACCTTTGACCAGGCCATGCGTCACCACCGCAGCGCGCTGAACATTCGCCTGGAACTGGAACACACCGAAGCGATCAAGCGCGCGGTGGAGTCAGGGTTGGGGATTGGCTGCATTTCGCGCCTGGCGCTGCGCGATGCGTTCCGTCGTGGCAGCCTGGTACCAGTAGAAACACCGGATCTGGACTTGGCGCGGCAGTTCTATTTCATCTGGCACAAACAGAAATACCAGACCTCGGCGATGCGCGAGTTCCTCGAACTGTGCCGCGCCTTCACCGCCGGGGTTCAGCGCAGCGACGAGATCGTTCTGCCTGCCATCGCTTAAAGCAGGATCACCGCCCACACCAACGCGATCATGCTCAACGCCACGAGTTGAGCGGCACTGCCCATGTCCTTGGCGTTCTTGGACAGTGGGTGCAACTCCAGGGAAATGCGGTCGATGGCCGCTTCCACCGCCGAGTTGAGCAATTCGACGATCAACGCCAACAGGCAGACTGCAATCAGCAGCGCCTGCTCGACACGGCTGACATTCAGGAAGAACGACAGCGGAATCAGGATGGCATTGAGCAACACCAGTTGCCGGAAGGCCGCCTCGCCAGTGAAGGCCGCGCGCAGGCCGTCCAGGGAATAGCCGGAGGCGTTGAGGATGCGTTTTAGGCCGGTCTGGCCTTTGAAAGGTGACATAGAGTAAGCAACTGACCAAAAAGGAGTGGGAAAGCTAGATTAAGCAAAGTCAAAAAAGCGTGAATACATAACACCTTAGTGGCTCGAAATTGACTCAAGTTGTTGCAAGAGCAGCGCCGCCTGAGTCCGGGTCCGTACATTCAGCTTACGGAAAATCGCAGTGACGTGGGCCTTGATCGTCGCTTCGGACACGCTCAATTCGTAAGCAATCTGCTTGTTCAGCAAACCCTCACAGACCATGGTCAACACCCGGAACTGCTGGGGCGTCAGGCTGGCAAGGCCTTCGCTGGCCGCCTTGGCTTCGTCGGAAACGCTGACGGCTTCGAAGGCCTGGGGCGGCCAGAAAACGTCACCATCGAGCACCGCGCGCACGGCTTTCTGAATGACACTCAGGTCACTGGACTTGGGAATGAAACCGCTGGCGCCGAACTCACGGGACTTCACCATGATCGACGCTTCTTCCTGCGCCGATACCATCACCACCGGAATCTGCGGGTACTGACCGCGCAACAACACCAGCCCGGAAAAACCGTAGGCCCCTGGCATGTTCAGGTCCAGCAACACCAGGTCCCAATCGGCCTTTTCGGTCAGACGGCTTTCCAGCTCGGCAATGCTCGCCACTTCCACCAGACGGACATCCGGGCCCAGGCCCAGGGTCAATGCTTGATGCAAGGCACTACGAAAAAGAGGGTGGTCATCGGCAATCAGGATTTCGTATGTGGCCATTTTTCAAATGATCCTGTTTTTTGTGGGACGCCCGATGCATTCAGACCTCGCCAAAACAACTCAAGGTGCCGCCACGTAGCGGCACCAACAGGGCACGTTCAACGCCAATCACGTCGGCGTATCAAACCGTGGCCGCGCCCTAATCGGCGCCAAGCATGCCCAGCGAAGCCGGGGTGGTCAAGTTGCATGGCGCGGCCAACGGGCCTCGTTCCTTGCAGTATGGGCGACGTTCAGCCGACAACGGGCGCCGCGTGCTGTACGAAGGGCATCAGCTCGGCGTGGGCCGGTGTTTCAACATTCATATCCAGCTGATGTTTAGCGTCCAGGTAATGCTGGCTGAACACATCAAAATAGGCGTCCAGTGCCGATGCAGCGTCTGTATCGCCAGCAAGATCCAGACACAGCGCGGCCACTTCGGCCGTGCACAGGTGCTCGCTGCGCGTGGACCTGCGCAATCGGTAGCGTGAAAGCTTCTCCGGGAGCAGGCTCAGAATCGGCAACCCATCAAAATAAGGGCTTTTTCGGAAAATCTTCCGGGCTTCGGTCCAGGTGGCGTCCAGCAGAATGAACAGCGGGCGCTTGGTGCTATCGACCGCGACACTGTGGGTAACTCGCTCGGGTTCGACGTATTCGCCCGGAAACACCAGGTACGGTTGCCATTGCGGATCGGCCAACAGCGCCAGCAGTTGCTCATCAATCTCGGTGCGCGACCAGATGAATGCATGATTGTCGCGCACCACATCAGCGATCAGCCAACCGGTGTTGCTCGGCTTGAACACTTCTTTATTGGTCATGATCAGGCACACGCCGCTGCGGGCTTCGACCTGCGGGCGCCAGGCGCACAGACAATGGCTCTCGATCACGCGGCAGACACGGCAACGCGGTGCACGCCAGCCTCGGGCCTGAATCGGCTTGATGCCTGCCTCTTCGCGCTCATCGCGCAAGCGGGCGACGGCGTTCGTCGCAAAGTGTGCAGGGGTTTGACTCATCGCAGGCAACGCCGACGGCTAAGGGAAATCGACACAAAAAACACTCGGCAAGGCAAAAAGTGCCGGCAGTTTACCAGAGGGTTCGGCGCAAGCCTGTACCGTCCGGGACTCCTCCCCTATAATTCGCCGCCACTGAACGCACAGTCATGTGACGGGTCGAACCACCAGTCACTGAACCAGGAGAGTTTCATGCTGCGCCTTATCGTTCCCACCGCTGCCGTTTTGCTGGCGTCGTCCTTTAGCGCTCAGGCTGCATCCTTGAGTGAGCAGAATCTCAACAGAGAGCTGCGAAACGTCGCCGTACAAAGCAGCGTTGGCACTCCACGGGCGATCAACGAAGACATTCTTGATCAGGGCTACACCGCAGAAGGAAAAGTGCTGATCAACCACTTGAGCGTGCAAAGCAGCCACGCCGAAAAAATGCGCGCCGATCCCAAAGCTGTGTACTTCCAGCTTGGCGCCTCCGTATGCAGAAACCCAGGGTTCCGCAAGCTGATGGCCAAGGGCGCGATCATGCGTTACGACTTCACCGAGGTGAAGACCAACCGTCCGGTCGGCTCCGCAAGCTTCCAGGACTCGGACTGCCCGAAAGAGACTCCCGCGAAGAAGAAATAATTACCTGGCATTGGCGCGCCGCTGTTCATCCTCGGCGCGCAGCTCTGCCAACAGCGCCTGCAAGTAACGCGAACGTCGCTCCCCACCCTCCAGACGTCGGCAGCACTCTTCTTCGAGACTCAAATGATGGGTCTCGGCCGATGCTTTCAGCAATCGATACAGTTGCGCATCGATCTCCAGAGTCACTCTGGGCATGGTTTCCCGCCTCCCTGCATGCATTGATCGCCGTTGATCACGCGATAAATCCCTGAATTGCTTGAATGTTGCGTCCTGCCGTTGACGCAAAGTTGTCGTGTCACGCCTGTAACTTAGTAAATCAGAGCGCGAGACATGCGGCTTGCGTTCAGACGAGCGGTGAAAGCACCTTGCAAATCGTCAATAAGCGGTTGCCAGGAAAGACTTTGCGGCGCAATGATCAAGCCAGCGAAAATCGTTGCGAGGGTCTAAATTCAAAGTGTTCATGTTGTTTTTTTAAGGGCAGAAAAGGGGCTGCCCATTACGGTGTCTTATTGTGCGAACGTTTCTTTCATTCAAGGGATAAGCAGAGCCCGTATGGATGGCTCGATTGCAATCGAGTCAGGTAGAGCGCCCAGGCATGGGCTTGGGCAGACAGCGACACAAGGGGTGTCGCGGCGCCGACGATTGTTTTGTCGGGCCGACGGTTCTGTGCAGAAGGAGAAGTTGAATGCCTTACCAACCGAATGACCTACTGAGCCGTCATTTTCAAGAAAGCGGCCACGACCTCACCAGCAAGGTCGAAGAACAACTCAACCTGGTTTCACCCAACAGCCCCAACATCCCGATTTACCGCGACATGATCCTGACCGTGCTGCGCATGGCTCAGGAAGATCACAACCGCTGGAACGCCAAGATCACCCTGCAAACCTTGCGTGAACTCGAGCACGCTTTCCGTGTGCTGGAGCAGTTCAAGGGACGGCGTAAAGTTACCGTTTTTGGCTCGGCACGCACGCCGATAGAACACCCGCTATATGGTCTGGCCCGAGAACTGGGCGCCGCCCTGGCGCGCTCGGACCTGATGGTCATCACCGGTGCCGGTGGCGGCATCATGGCGGCGGCCCATGAAGGTGCCGGCCTGGAACACAGCCTGGGATTCAATATCACCCTGCCCTTCGAGCAACATGCCAATCCCACGGTCAATGGCACTGCCAACCTGCTGCCCTTCCACTTTTTCTTTACCCGCAAGTTGTTCTTCGTCAAGGAAGCCGATGCGCTGGTCCTGTGTCCAGGCGGTTTCGGTACTCTGGATGAAGCACTGGAGGTGCTGACCCTGATCCAGACCGGCAAAAGCCCGCTGGTGCCCGTGGTGCTACTGGATGCACCAGGCGGTACGTTCTGGCAAGGCGCGCTGGACTTCATTCACCATCAACTGGAGGAAAATCGCTACATCCTGCCGACCGACATGAAGCTGTTGAGCCTGGTCTACAGCGTCGAAGAGGCCGTGGAGCAGATCAACCAGTTCTACAGCAACTTCCACTCAAGCCGCTGGCTCAAACATCAGTTCGTGATTCGCATGAACCACAAGCTCAGCGACCGGGCACTTGAACACATGCAGGAGGCATTCGCCGACCTGTGCCTGAGCGATCATTTCCATCAGCATGCCTACAGTGGCGAGGAGCACGACGAAGCGCAGTTCAGCCATCTGGTGCGCTTGTCCTTTACCTTCAACGCTCGTGATCATGGTCGTCTGCGAGAATTGGTGGATTACATCAACCTGCCGGAAAACTGGGCCCAGTCCAGACCCCAGGCGCAGCAACGCACACGGGAACCGTCCAAGGTAACGTGATGCAAAAAACGGCCCGCTATCGAAATAGCGAGCCGTTTCAGTCAATCGTCCATCCCTCGGCCGCTGAACAAGCGGCTGATCATTTCCATGGAATATCCCCGATAACTCAGGAACCTGCCCTGTTTGGCACGTTCTCGGGCGTCTATCGGTAAATGCCCGGAAAATTTGCGCCGCCAGGTGTCTTCCAGTAGTTCCTGCCAATCGATACCACTCTCGCGCAAGGCGAGCTCAATGTCGGTACGTTGCAGGCCACGCTGGCTCAGCTCTTCGCGAATGCGCAAAGGGCCATATCCGGAACGGGCACGGTAGGAAACGAAGCTTTCGAGGTAACGGGATTCGGACAACAAGCCCTCTTCCGTCAAGCGGTCGAGTGCTGTGTCGATCATTTCAGGGAGGGCGCCGCGCTGACGCAGTTTACGCGTCAGCTCGACTCGACCGTGCTCGCGTCGCGCGAGCAGGTCCATTGCGGTTCGCCGCACCGCGACGAGTGTATCGAGTACGGCGGTCATCGGATCGATCAGATATCAGCGTCAGCCAGGTCGTCTTCGGTCTCTCTGACGGCCGAAGCCTTGACGTCCGGTGCTGGGGTCAGCAGCTTGTCGCGCAGCTGCTTCTCGAGAGTCGCGGCGATTTCCGGATTGTCTGCCAGGAACTTGGCCGAGTTGGCCTTGCCCTGACCGATCTTGGTGCCGTTGTAGGCATACCAGGCACCGGACTTCTCGACGAAACCGTGCAGCACACCCAGGTCGATCATCTCACCGTTGAGGTAAATGCCCTTGCCGTAAAGAATCTGGAACTCGGCCTGACGGAACGGCGAAGCCACCTTGTTCTTCACGACTTTGACGCGGGTTTCACTACCGACGACTTCATCACCTTCTTTCACCGCGCCAGTACGACGGATGTCCAGACGAACCGATGCGTAGAACTTCAGCGCGTTACCACCGGTGGTGGTTTCCGGGCTGCCGAACATCACGCCGATTTTCATGCGGATCTGGTTGATGAAGATCACCAGGCAGTTGGCGTTCTTGATGTTACCGGTGATTTTACGCAGCGCCTGGGACATCAGACGGGCTTGCAGGCCCACGTGCATGTCGCCCATTTCGCCTTCGATTTCAGCCTTTGGCACCAGAGCGGCCACGGAGTCGACGATGATCACGTCAACGGCGTTGGAACGCACCAGCATGTCGGTGATTTCCAGGGCCTGCTCGCCGGTGTCCGGCTGGGAAACCAGCAGGTCGTCGACGTTGACGCCCAGCTTGCCGGCGTACTCAGGGTCGAGAGCGTGTTCGGCGTCGACGAATGCGCAGGTCGCGCCGGCTTTTTGAGCCTGGGCGATCACCGACAATGTCAGGGTGGTTTTACCGGAGGATTCAGGACCGTAGATTTCAACGATACGGCCTTTTGGCAGGCCGCCAATGCCGAGCGCGATGTCCAGACCCAGAGAGCCAGTGGAAATGGCCGGGATCGCCTGACGGTCCTGATCGCCCATACGCATTACGGCACCCTTGCCGAATTGACGTTCGATCTGACCCAGGGCCGCAGCCAAGGCTTTCTTCTTGTTGTCGTCCATTAAAGTCCTCACGTAATCAATAAGGCCTGACGGCCAACACCTGTATAAGTAGCCAGTATTATTCCACAGCGTTTCAGGATCGCCTACCCCTGATTTGAGATTTCTCCAACGGTATGCCGCAGCAGCCCCTCTAGCGCGGCCTTCACCGTTTGTCGGCGGACCTCGTCACGGTTACCGACAAAGTGCTGGACCTCGCTGAACACCTGCTCACCGACGCCCCAGGCCAGCCACACCGTGCCCACGGGCTTGTTCGGCGAACCGCCATCCGGCCCCGCCACACCGCTGACCGCCACGGCAAACCGCGCCCGGCTTTTTTCCTGCGCGCCTCGGACCATGGCCTCGACCACCTCGCGACTGACCGCTCCGACGGTTGAAAACAACTCGGTCGGGACGTTCAGCTGCTGGATTTTCTGGCGGTTGGAGTAGGTGACATAACCGGCCTCGAACCACGCCGAACTCCCGGGGATACGGGTGATCGCCTCGGCAATTCCGCCCCCTGTGCAGGATTCGGCAGTGGTGACGTGGGCATTGAGAACCTGCAAGCGCCTGCCAAGTTCAGCGGCCAGCTGAGTAATATCTTTCACGGCTCTCTCCTGATCGAGCGGAATGAGCACTACCGTACACGAGCGGATCACGCTTGCAAGGTTCAGGATCGATCAAAATGTTAGCGAGCCAGGGCTCTGACGTAGGCCTGACAGGCCTGCAAGGCAATCAGTCCGCGATCACCGGCGTCGGTGATCGCGATAATTCGTTGAGCATGCGCCGGGTCAAGTCGGGCTCGCGGGGCGCCATGATCCACGCCGCCGGCGCCGGAGGTGGCTGGCACTGCGCAGGTAGAGGCAGCGTCATGGGCATCGAGGAGGACTGACAGGCGCACATCAGCAGTGGCAAGACGATCGCGCAGGCGACTTTGATCATGTTCGGCATCGCTAAGCGCTCGATAATGGGTTTGTTCACTGGCCGACAGTCGCTGCTCCAGGGCCAGACGCCTGTTTTGTTCGGCCTGTTGCTCGGTGGCGGTCGCCAGAGTCAGTTGATTAAGGGTCTCGGCGTGCAGCCTGGCCTGTTCCGCCAGTTGCCGGTCGTAGCGCCAATCCTGAAACTGCCAGGCCAGCGCCGCCGAACAACCGGCCAGCACCAGCAGACCGATCAATCGCCAACTGATCAGACCGAGGACTGGCATAGCACCGACCTCGCCCGCGCCCAGGTTTCCAGGCGATCCTGCAACCCGTTCAGCCCGCCGTTGATACGGCGAGTGATGCTGTTGAACTGGTCGCGATCGGCCAATTCATTCAGGCCATTCTGCTCCCAGAACCAGGCGGCGGACTCGGCCGCCCATTGCGGTTGCTCCAGCAATTCAGGTAACGCCAACAAACGTTCATCGCCAAACAGGCCGAGACTGCATTGGCGGTAGTTGTTACGCCCAGTGATCTGGATCAGGCCTCGGCCACGGTACTTTTGACCGTCGCCGTCGGGTTCCGGGGTGTTGCCCAACCGGGCGGCCAGGGTGCCGGTGTCGTATTTGCTCAGGTATTGCGTGCTGCCCAGTTCGCGTACGTACTGCAACTGTCCCGACTCATGGCCGACTTGCGCGAGAAAGGCGGCGATGCGCTTCGGGGTGTTGATGTTGCGGTGGGACATGGCGGTGTTGAGGGCGGAAATGAAAACGCCCGCTTGGGAGCGGGCGTTGGGCATGATGCTTTGTAGTTGCTGTTGTGTAACGGTCATATAGCTCCAAAAAAGGGTCGTCTCGTGCTGACACCGACAAGTGCGTGGCTCATGTCAAAGATATCCACTCAGCCAAAGTGGCGCAGTGGGTCGATGTTCAATGAAAGGAAAAAACGAATCTTGCGGCCAATCCCGAAGTGCGCGGCGATAAGCCTGCAACTCGGCGTATTGTTTGGTGGTCAATGTCGTGCCGCCGCCATCCTCCAGTTCGTCCCTGTCGCGAGCGACCATGCTATCGGTGACCGATAACTGGCTATCACGCCAAAGGCGCTCGATTTTGGCCGCTTCGTCAGGCGCGAGCGGCAGCGGATCGACCAAGACTGGAAATCCGTTATCGGTATTTACCGCAATCATTTTCGGGGTGACTGCCAGTTGCTGGAGCAGCGATATCCAGTACGCCTGTGGAATCTCGATGACATCGTCGGGGATGTCCGAAGTGTTGATACCCGGCACATAGACGCCCCGGGTATTGGCGCTAAACAAAACATTGAACGCGTTCATTCAATAGCCCTTCGCAAAATAATTCACACTCCATCCCGCCTGCGACTGACCGGAAAAATTCCGGACTTTCAGGCGACAGCCCTGTTTGGTCCCGGTACCCCCAACCAGGATGACCATCGCACCGTCGCCCCCCACATGGGTGGCCACGAGCGAAGAAAAAGACGTCGGGAACGAGATCGGGAAAGTGACATAGACATCGCCATTGGCATCCGTGGTGCCAACGCCCCATTGTTCAATGTTGCCACTGGGATACTTCTGGTAACCGACGTTACCGTAGACGCCGGAGAAGGACGAAGCGTACTTGTCGCTGACCGAGCCCCCATACAGGCGCCACTCGCTACTCAGCTTGATGAAGTGCGCGGAATCACCGAGGCCAAGCTTGACCGGCCCGAATGTGCCGTTACAGGTCTCGATGAGTTCGGCGCCAGCCGGGTTGATGGTCAGCACACCGTTTCCGGCGTTGATGACATGGATCGTGCTGGCATGGGCAAGCCCATTGATGGATGGCAACGTCGCCGTGATCGGCGTGGCACTGGCAAAACTCGCCACCCCACCCACACTGGCTGCAGTCAACGTTGCGCTCGCGGGAAAGGCGTTGAAACCTGAAAACTGTAGACCGCTGCGGGTCACGAATTCAGTGGTGGCGACCGACTGATCACTGTCGAACTGTGGCGCGGTCACAAACAGCTTGTTACTGCGCAACGCCGTTAACAGTTGATCGTTACTCGCCTCTGATGGATTGATGCCGGCAGCCTCGATGACTTTCAACAACTCCAGAGTGACACCATTGCCCCAGCTGGCAGGGATCAAAGAGCCCGGAGTCCCCGTGATCAGGTTTTCATCGACAAACTTGCCGTCCACCAGTCCGGCGCTGGGGACGCTATTGGGATAGTCCACGGTATATCCTTCCGTTGGTATTTTGCAGGCAGCCGCGTGCTGGCAATACAAGGCAGCACTTCCAGTTATTAGTAAGTTTGGGGGCTTATACGACTACGATGCTGACAGGCGAAGCCGGCCATTCAATGATCCGTGGAAAATCCGGTTGCCGTTCAATGTTCATCAACTTGAGCGTATAGCGTTTCCATTCTTGCAGAGTAGCCAGTTGAACATTAGTAGCCTCACCCAGTTCATAGGCGTATTGCAGCGGTGCAACGCGAATAACCACCTCACGTAGACGATTGTCTCGCTCTACGCCGGCTTGAGCGGTTTTGCCTGCTCGTTCGGCAGCCAAGTCCAGCGCCCAGTCATCATTCAGCCAAACATAGTATTCGCCGGGGCGAGGCTTGACAGTCAGATAGTCAGGCAACGGACCCAATTCGTACCAATATTGAGGACCGCCTGTGTCTTTGCGATACACCAGGCGGTTGCGTAAATCGATAAGTTGCGACGCGGCACCGTTACGCCACCCCCATACATAACCGGTTTCGGCGGGTGGCAGAACTTCCGGCAACTCGATCGCATTGCCCGGCCAAACAACCCCCATACCAGGAATGACCGGCAACTCGACGGGACCGCTCAACTCTTGAGAACTTTCATTTAAATAGTAATAAGCCATATGCACCTCAAATTAGTTTCAGTCGACCTGGATAAGCAATGTTCCTGGGGCGACTCATCCCCCAATATCCACTGCTCAGATTCTCGGTAAACGCGGCGGAAGAGTAGTAAGACAGGCCAGAAAAGGTTGTTGGGTCCACCCCCACTGTCGCAAGGTTGCCAATCCCCTGAACCGCTGGAGATGCTCCGTTATCGCCTGTAATGTTCGTGCCTGTCTGCCAGGCACCGGCTCCGCGAGCGGTATCGACACCGCGTTGTTCATCGAGAACGCGGATAAATTCACCTCGAACTTCCGGGGCGCGGAATGTTCTGATCCCATCGCCGCTGCTCCAACCTCCGGCGCGGTCAACTTCTGCGCGCAACATTCCGGATTGAACGGCGTGATCCCAAAGCCAAGGCCATTCGGAACGAAGAAACTCTCTGCCGTTCAACGCGCCATAACCACCGGGACTGAACGCGGTTGTCGTATCAAGAACAATCCTTCCCAATGGCGTCGCATCGAAGCGCCCGACGGGCCACCAATTTCCCGCTCCATCGCTTCGTAAATGCCACCAGTCACCCGCCCCCATCAAAACCAGAAACGGGTATCCATTTGGCGACAAGTGAGTATGGAACTTGATTCGATCATTACCTGAGGCCTGAACTACCAGGCGGTTAACACTGTTGTCAGTCCGTCGAACAACGACATCCCGAACACCTGACAACGAATTCGCTTCCGGCAGGCTAATAGTAGTCTCCGTCGCACTGGCATTAATCAGTACCAGCCCCAACTCTTCGGGCCTCAACACCTTTGATCCCGATACTTCAGTCACCCGCGAAGGCATGGGACTGGCCAGATTCAGGAGCGTCTTCAAGGCCGCCAGCAATTGATCGTTAACACTCTCGGATGGCGTCATTCCGGCCGCCGTAATAACGGCCAGAAGCTCTTCGGTCACGCCATTTCCCCATACTGCCGGAATCAACGATCCCGGTGTCCCGGCAACGGGGTTCTCATCGACAAACTGGCCATTGACCAATCCGACGCTGGGTACACTCTTTGGATAATCCATATTTTTATCCTCCTATTGGAATAACAAATGACCGAACCCCACGCTGGTGCAGGTGTCCCGGGATGTAGTGAGCAAAAAAAAACCCACTCGGTGAGTGGGTATATGGCTTGCTGGCAGTCGAACTGAATCTGTCTCAATACAAGAGCGGAGAAGATCGAAACACGCTCAATTAGACTTCCTGCACCATGAGTAAATTACCAATAGCCATAACCGCCTCATCACTGGCGTCCCTGGCCAAGTCCATCTTGCCCTTGGCGATATGTGCCTTGATTTTCTCTTTGGCCTTCAATCGGAGGGTGCGAAGCGTCAGTAAACTCTCATTGAATTGAGCGGCTTTTTCGAGAATCTCGTCGGTGGCTTGTTTGGCAGTTCGGCCTTTGACGACCCACGCAGATATAGCCAGTGGCACAGCCTTTTTGGGATAACCCTCATCCTTGAATGCCTGCGCATCCGTCGCAGCTCTTGCATACTCCAGGGTGAGAAGTGGATCACCGGCAATGACTTGGCGAGCGCTGTCTGCCGCCGCGTCCACACGGGCACAAAGTTGCTCAGCATCCAGACTCTCCGATTCCGCCGTATCTGCAAGGCTCAGCACCCACTGAGTACCATCCCAGTAATGGGATGGTGAGGGTTGCGGCGTTTCGACTTTTGTCAGCTCACCATTAAATACAAGGTGCGGTAACTCTTTCTGAACCCATTGCTCAGCAGTGATCGGTAGAGCGCCATTAGCGACCGTGGGGGCAGCGTAAGCAAACAGTTCAGTGTCTTGCCATTCAATGATCAAGCCGGTTGCTCGGCAATAAAGCACTTGTTTTGTCATGTTTTCACCACTCGATGATCATGAGGCCAGGCGCTCCCTGACCTCCGGGCTGCCCGGTGCCGACACCAGGAATGTAATAACCGCCGGCACCACTGCCCCCGGCACCGAAACCATAGGCCGATTTCCCGGGAAAGCCTGAGGTTGTGCCAGAACGAGCAGAGTTGCCTCCCGTACCAAAAGGTCCGCTTGCTCCCTGTCCCCCATAACCCGCCGCCATATTGGACGTTGTATCTGTCGCATCCCCTCCCGCAGGAAAGCCCTGACCGCCCGAAGGCCCCGGAACAAAGCCAGCCATGTTGACGCCGGAAAGACCTGGGCTACCGCCAGATAGCACCAGCAGCGCACCCGAAGTGCCCACCAGAGTATTGCCTCCCGCCGTTGCGGTCACATTGCCGTTTCCCCCGACGCCCGCCGCCCCGATCACAATCGGGATCACCTGCCCTGGTGTCACCGCCACCAACAGTTTGATCACCGGTTGACCTGCCCCGCCACCGCTGCCGCCTGAAGCTGTCGCGCTGGTGCCCCCTGGGCAAGCTCCGCCGCCGCCACCGCCAGCACAACCGCTGAGCCAAATCTTCGTTACACCGGCAGGTACGGTGAAACTGCCGTTTGCGGTGAAACGCTGGATACCAAGGCCGGCAGTCGAACGACTGATGCTGCGAATGGCACTCAAGAGTTGCGTCAGATTTGATTCGCTGGGCGTCAAACCGGCAGCAGTAATCACCTCAAGAATTTCACTCGTTACCCCATTCCCCCATTCCGCCGGAATCAACGACCCCGCCGTCCCGGTCAGCGGGTTCTCATCCACAAACTTCCCATTCACCAATCCGGCGCTGGGCACACTCTTCGGATAATCCATCCCTCTACTCCCTAGTCATAATTGATGTGTACCCTGGTGTGCGCCGGTGCGCTGCGGTGGATCAGGCACTCCAGCGCCGAGCCTGGATTCACGCCGAAACGCTCGCCCCAGTAACTCGCCCCAAAACGCCGGCCCAACAGCAATCGCCCACCGGTATTCAGCGTCCACATGAACTGCGCTTCCCAAGTGCCCCAGTGCGCCGCACCGAAACGCGAGCGGCCCATGCGCGGGGCTTCGAGTTCGGTGATGGTGGCGCTCGGGTAACCCTGGCTTTTCGCGATCTCGAGGTAGTAGCCGACGGCTTGACTGCCGACCGCGAGCAGTCGCCGGCGCACGGCCAGGCGGCGGTCATCGAACAGTGGCGTGGCGCCCAGGCATGGGTCGGGAAGGTTCATTACCCGCTCCCAATCGGGCACCAGTTCGCTGACCCCAGCCGGGTCCATTTCGTTGAGCAGGTCGGCGGCGCGGGCGTCGAGGCGGGCCAGCTCCTGTGCCACGCCTTCGAGCACTTCTTCGAGTTCAGGAACTTGTTCAGGGTCCCAGGCCGGCCCACTGGGCAGCAGGCTGCGCAGTTGGGCGTGGTATTGCGCGGCGGTTCTTATGCCCCCCATACGCAACCTCCAAACGTCAGCAATTCGTTTTTGTTGGCAGGGACATCGGCGACGGGCGAGGTGAGTGAGTGGTCGTATTCACCACTGGCGCTGCTGATGGCTTCACGGATGTGACTGATCAACAATTTCTGGCCGAGGTCGGCTTCACGGTTATGCAGGTCACGTAATTGCGCCTCGACTGCCGCACGGACTGCCGTGGTGTCGGGACTCACGCTGAGGTGATAGACGACCGGTACCTGAACCGGCCGCTGTACATGCACCTCGGCGGTGACCGGGCGCAGAGGCTCGATGTAGGCCTGGACTTCGGCCAGTTGTTCGTCATTCGGCACCGGCTGCGGATCGTCGTCACGCATGATGAACAGGCTGACCGTGCCCGGCCCCAACAAACCGCCACGGCACCAGGCGCGGGTCACACCAGGGCATTCCAGGGCCCAGGTTTCATAGTCCTGGGCCGAACCGCCGTGGGGGATGATGCGGTAGGAGCGAATCACCCGCGAGCGCAGTGACTCCAGGCTTTCCCGCGCCACACCACCGTTGAGCCCCGGCGCCAGTACGGTAAAGCTATTGCCGACGATCCCCGCAATCGGCTGCACCGGTATCAACGTCAAGCCGGCCTCGGCATTGCCCAGGCTGCCGGCTTCGAGCGCGGCGATGGTGGTGCTGTTGAGGCCGTTGCTGGTGGTGCGCGCGGCGGTCACTTTGTAGGTGCGACCGTCGCTCGATTGCAGCAGGGTGTCGACGTCCAGCACGGCACCGGCGCTGGCGGTAAAGCTGACGCTGCCGCTGGCCGCTTGTGCGGACTTGCGCGGCTGGTTCAAACGCAGTGCGGCGATCCGTTCCAGGGTCAATTCATCGGCCTTGTCCGGGAGGATCTGCTCGGCGATCCAGTCCAGGTAGCCATACAGGCCATAGGCGGCGCCACCGAGGGTGCGGGCCAGCACTTGCGCATCGGACTGGCGCAGCGAATCGCTGGCCAGGTCGCTTTGGGCGCGCTTGATCAGCACCGGCAGCGAAGGGGTTTCAAACGGCATAGATCACCTGCCAACTGTTATCGGGGTTGATGTCCAAGCGTTCGCCGTCGGCCAGGGTCAGGACCGTGCGCAGGTTCAGGCGCTGGGCGTCGAGGCGTTCGCTGATGATGTCGATGGCGCTGCAGTGGCCGTCGTCGATCAGCCATTGCAGGGCTTCGCGGGCATAGAACTCGGCGTCCATCTGGGTCTGGCGGGTCAGCTTGACCCGGCGCAACAGCCACAACCGCGAACCGATGCGGTCGTCGGCCACCGTAGGAAAGCTGTCGCCCCACCAGCCAAAACGCTCTTCGTCGTCGAGGGCATCGTCATCGGCGGCGCGGCGCCAGGTGAACAGGCTGATCAGCACTGAGCGAGTCAGTGCGGCGTGGAGGTTCTGGCTGATCAACATCACTGCCCTCCCGCCGGTGCGCCGGTCTGGCCGTTGCCCGCTTGCACGCCGACATGCACGTGTTTGATCTGGCTGATGCCACCGGCAATCTGATCGCCGGTGGAGACGATTTTTCCGGTCTGGTTGATCACGGGTGTGTCGAAGTTGACTGCACTGCTGGCGCGGATATTCAGGGTGGCAGTTTCGATGTCGATGATCCGCCCGCGCTTGAAGTGGATCTTGTCGCCTTCGTCGGTGTAGATCGCTACTTCTCCCGCGGCCAGGGACTGGAGGCGATAGCGACGATCGGCGACTACCAACACGATGGCGTGGGAGCGATCACCGCCCAGAAATGTAGCGACACCTTCGGCGCCGGCCAGCGGGTTGCTGGTGAATCCGTAGGGTTCGAAGTGCTCCATGTCGTCGTTCACTTCGCCGGCGGTGAGGCGCATTTGCAGCGATTGAAGCTTGGTGGCCGAGTTGGCGAGCACGACAGTGCCGCGCGCCAGGAGGCGTGTCAGTAGGCTCATGTTGAATTCCTTGGAGGGGCGAGGCCGAAGGCTGCGACCTTTTAAGGGGCTATCAGGTTTTCTTCGGGGGCTCGGGATTGGCATCGAAGGTATGCGGCGGTGCGACTTGCAGGGTGGTGATCGAACCTTGCGCCGACAGCGAGTAGGTCACTTTGGAAATCAGCATGTCGTCATCGAACCCCAGCACCGGATCCTTGACCCGCACCAACGTGTTATGACGCCACAGATCGCCGTTCGATTGCCGCCAACCCTGCACCTGATAAGTGGTGGTTTTGGCCTTGCCGACGCGGGTAGCGCTTTCCCAGTTGGCCCGTTGCAAGGCGAGATCGGGATTGATCTGCATGCCTTCGTTGATCACCGTAACCCGCCGACGCTTGTAGCTCAGGTCGGCAGATACCGATTCAACCTCGCTGACCGCCGCCCCGCTCTTCTTGTCCGTGCCCTTTTGCTGACCGATGACCCGGTATTCGGAGAACACCTGGCTGTAATCCATCGGTGCGTTGGCCGAGAGAATATTCTTGCCCAACTCCAGCGCATCGCTGGCTCGGCCACCACTGCCAGGCCGGGCCAACACCAACCGGCCCTGGGCATCATCGGTAGAAAACACCCGGAATAACGTCAGCAAGCGGTCGATGGATTGAAACACCGTTTCCCCCGGCACGATGGTGTGACTGCTGAGCCGGGCGGTCTCGGGAATTTCACTGACCACAAAGACCTTGTAGGTGATCGCCAGCGCTTCGACGATGCTCAACAGCGATTGCTCATGCCATTGATTCGGGCGGTTGGTCGCGGCGCAATCCACCAGGTCCTGAGTACAAGAACTGCCTTCGATGTTCAGGCTGATCTGTCGCCCGTCATAGCTGATCGGGGCCTTGAACACATACCCGGTCAGTACCAGATCCTGGCCGATGCGCACTTCACAGGCGTCACCGGGCTGGATCCGCTTGTCCACGGTCTGCCCCGGCCATTGCCAGGTGATGTTGAGTTTAAAGGTGCGGAACTGACGCTCCAGATCCGCCGTGATTTCCACGCTTTTCCAACCACCGTATTCCAGGCCGCCGACCGTCAATGTGACGCGGTTATCCATCTCGTTCATGGTTCACTTCCCGGATACTTTCACATCGTTCGGCGCGTACCCTGGATGGGCAATTCCGTTGCGCTGAATCACTTCGGTGACCCGCGTTGCATCGGCAAATTGCTTGTACGCCACGACCAGCGCCGGAAGGCTTTCCTGAAAAGACTTGCTGACCTGTCGTACACCCGACGACGCCACTGCCTTGAGATGCGCAAGCAACGCCTGCTTCACATCGTCGATAGCCTGGTAGTGCGCGGGACCGGCCTTGTCCAGCATCGGGTTGGTCGCCTCGACAAGCGCCTTTTGCAGCGCTTTCAAATCGTCGGTGACCGGTACTTCCTGCCGGGTGACCGGCAGGTTCGCCTGCTGCTCCAGCGATGGCGTCGACGACAGTTTCACCGGTGTCGACGCGACCGGCATCGAGGCAACCCATTGCGCTACTTTGACCAGCAACGTGTCCTGCACCAGATCGGCCATGGCTTGCGCCGCGGCCGTGGTGTCCTTGCCGGTGGTGAGCTTTGGGGCATCGGCCTTGCGGATGGCTTCGAGCTGTTGGGACACGTCGGCAATCACGCCACGATAACCCTCCTTCGCGAAGTCCTTGAGCGATTTGATATCGCCGAGCAAGCCCTTGAATTCCGCCGCCACTTCCTTGGGCAATTCCTTGACCGCGTTGACCAGCTCGGTGATCTGCCGATATTGCTCGATCAACGGTTTGAGCTGTTCCTTGATTACGTCATACACCCCGGTCAGGCTGTTGCGCAGATTGGCGATGCCGATTCGCGCGGCCTTGATCAGGGTCATGGCCTGTTCGAAACGCGCCACCGCCGAGCCCAGCAAGGTGTCGGCCTTGGCCAGCAGCACCTTCTGCGTGCTGACCGTGGCCGTCGGAAACGGCAGCGGTTCATCGGGGTAAAACTTCAGCGTGAACGTCACCAGCCCGCCGTCCTGGCGGGTATGGGTCATGTCGCATTCGCCGACCTTGACTTGTATCCGCCCCAGCCACGGGTGCACCAGTTCACCACTGCCCTGCTCCAGCGCCTTGAGCAGCTTGTCGCGCTGCTCCAGGCAATCGGGGCCGACGATGAACGCCGTCAGATCGTGGATCTTTGCCTGCTGGCCAAGGCCCTCGAAAAACGGCAGGTCCCGCTGCGGATACTCGTGCAACTGGCCCTTTTTACCGACCGGGGTTTTCGCCTGATCGACCCAGAAACCGACACCGCGAAAGGACGCCGGCAACAAACGGTCACGCCAACTCATTGGAGCCTCCCATGGAAAGTGAGCGGTAGCCGATGCGCGAGTTGAGCGACAGCCCCGGTTGATTGGTTTGCGGTTGATCGGTGCGCAGCCCGGCCGGCGCGTTTTCGAAGCGAACCGTCAGGCCGCCTTCGAGTTGCGTGCGATTGTTGGCGGCGCTTTGCTGCACCAGGGCGTTGGAGCCTTGGGCCAGGTTGTTCGACAGCGGCGCCGCATCATTGCTGGCACCAAAGAACGCTGGTGCGAGCTCCCCCTTGCCTTCGGCATTGGTTTTCTGTTGCGCCGCAGTCAAGCCTTCGACCTTACCGGTAACACTGGTAATGAAACCGCCAAAGCCACCGTTGAACATTTCCCTGATTGGCGCGAGCAGGTCTTGCAGCTTGCCCGACCAAATGGAAAACCACTCGGTGACCGGCTCCCAACCGGCCTTGAACATGTCCAGGGGGGACCAATCAAAGAGTCCCTTGAAGTAATCCACCATCGGTTGCGCCCGCACTTGCAAGTCTTGCCACATGCCCGAGAAGTAATTGCTAACCGGGTCCCAGGCGGCACGAAACACCTCCGCCGGCGACCAGTCGAACAGGCCTTTGAAAAAGGCCACCGCCGGTTGCGCCTGCACTTGCAGGTTCTGCCACAGGCCCGAGAGGTAATTGCTCACCGGGTCCCAGGCGGCACGAAACATCTCCGTCGGCGACCAGTCGAACAGGCCTTTGAAAAAGGCCACCGCCGGTTGCGCCTGCACTTGCAGGTTCTGCCACATCCCCGATAAGTAATTGCTCACCGGATCCCAAGCGGCACGAAACATCTGCGTCGGTGACCAGTCGAACAGGCCTTTGAGAAAATCGACCGCCACCGCGGCCAGCGCACGAAGCACATCCCAGATCGCCGAAAAGCACGTAACCACCGGTTGCCAGGCACGGGCGACCTTGTCCACCACGTTCCAGTCAAAGAGCTTCTTGAGAAAACTCATCGCCGGCACTGCCAAGGCCCTGAGCAAATCCCAGAGCGCGGAAAACAACCCCACCAGCGGCTGCCAATTGCTGGCCACGATGACGAGCGGATGCCAGGAAAACAGCGTCTTGAAAAAGTCGCCGATCGGGGCCGACAGTTTTTTCACGTCCTCCCAGAGCGAACCGAAAAAGCCACTGATCGGTGCCCACGCCGCTTCAATCGACGCTTGGGGCGACCACTCGAAGATCGACCGAAAGCTCTGCCAGGCCTGTGCCGTCGCGCCGTAAATCGATCCCCACAGCTCGGAAACAAAACCGCTGATCGGCGCCCAACCCGCCTTCAGCGCCTCAAGCGGTTTCCAGTTGAACAGGCTCTGGAACGCTGCAAACGTCGACTCCGCCGCCCCTTGCATCGCTTGCCAGATACCTTTGAAGAATCCCGATATCGGCTTCCAGTAAGCCACTATCAAACCCGCTGTCAGGGCAATCACTGCGGCGACAATGCCAATGGGGGAAGTCAGCAGACCCATCACAGCAACGAGCCCCATGGCCCCTGCAGTGACCACCGTGAAGGCCACGGCTGCCGCCGCCAACCCTTCGACCAGTGCAGGGTTATTGGCGACAAATTCGCCAACGGCAGTGATCAACGGCATCAGGCCGGTGACCACACTGTTGACCGCCGGCAGCAGCGCCTGCCCCATTTTCAAGGAAATACCGTCTACCGCATCGTTGAACTGCTTGAGGTTGGTAGCGGTATGACCGAGCGACACCTCAGGCGCTTTCAGCGTCGTGGTTTTACTGGATTTGTCCTCGAGTTCATCTTCTGCCTTGATTGCCTTTTTGATGCCGCTGATGAAGGGTTCCAGCAGCCCGCCCCCATTGATGAAGGCGCCCGCATCGAGCGTGCCGAGGCCGCTGTCCTCGATGCTTTTCTTGAACGCGCCGATCCTGGCCTTGATGCCCTTGAGCTGGGTATCCAGCTTCTGGGCATTGATCACGACCACGGACATGTTCACCGTGGTCTGAATGTTCGTCAGGCTCATGCTTTGTTGTATGTTCGCCATCACTGCACCTGCTGCATCGCATTGATCCGTTGCGCGTGCTCCAGCGATTCGCGGAGCACATCCAGTGGCCTGGCCATCATCTGTTCGGGGTCAACCTTCCAGAACCAGGCCAGGTCATAGGCGACTGCGATCAGGTCGGTGATGGCTCCGATGCCGCACTCATGAAAAAACTCGCGACCGCCCAACTCAGCGTATTGAGGTCAGCCAGATCCAGTTGGTTGACCGACGACGGCGGGATGCCGGCGCACACGGCGATGTATTTGGCCGCGACGTCCATGTCGAGGCTGACCTCTTCGCTCTTGTCGATCTTGTACGGCAGCGCCTTGATCGCTCGCACTTCCTGCACCGTCGGGCGGCGCAGGTTGAGCTCGGTCAAGGGCTCGCCGTGGGCTTCGATCGCAACTTGAAGCTTCACGGCGTTGCTCATTGCCAAGTCCCCTTGATGCCTTCGAATTTCAGTTCGATGGTGGCGTCATCGCCTTTGGATACCGGCTCCTCCACCAGATAAGCGCCGGCTAGTACATAGACTTTGCCGTTACTGAATTCGCAGGTGACGGTCATGTCGGAGCCTGCGATCAGTTGCTTGAGCGGGAAGTCCGCAGTGTGCAGCGCCGTCACTTTGAACGACGGCGCGATGTCGGTTTCCTTGTAGAAGCCCGGCACGACGGTTTCCCGTTTAACGGCCATCAATGGTGCTTCGCAGCCACCGTTGATGGTCAGTTGAGCGCCGTCCACTTTGACGTAGCAGGTGCCCGCAATCAGTTGACCCATGGTGTTTCTCCCTTCAAATAAAAAGCCCACACGCGGTGGGCCGAATTCATACAGTCAAAGGCAGCGATCAGGCTGCGTCGTCGTACTGCAGACGGAACTGGTTGAGCAGCGCGAACACGCGCAGGCCGTTGATGTAGTCCGGCGGGAACAGCACGTTGACCCGGCTCGGGTCCTGAGTGTCGCGCTCGACGATCAGGTGTTCGGCGAACAGCTCGGCGTTTTCCACATGGCCTTCCAGTTCGAGCTTGGCGTACTGGGCGATCAGCTCACCGCGAAGGGTGCTCGGGGTAACGATTGGCTGGCCGGCGCCGAAACGGGTGCCGTCGGAGGCCAGTTTGTGGCGGCCGTATTTGCTGGTGATCACGCTTTGCAGACGACGCACGATGAACGCCGACTGGTGCATGGTTTCGCTGTCCAGGTAGGAGTTGTCTGCCTGGCCGTAGGCGTTCTTCTGATAGGTGGTGATCGAACGCTGAATGCGCACGTAGCCGCCTTCGTAGTACGCGGTGGCGATGCCGTAGTTGAGCAGCGACTGACGCTCGGTCAGGGTGAACCGCTCGCTCGCCGGAGCCGGGTCGAGACCTGGCAGGCTGCCGCTTTGGGTCGGACGGCTGGCGTCGGCCGAGATGAACACCGAGGTGCGCGCAGCCAGGGCCGCGGCCTGTACCCAAAACGGTTGCGGTACGCCCGGTTCCAGCGCCTGAATGGTCATGTGCTGGTCGTTACGCGCCTGACCGGCCGCCACCAGAGTGCCGACGGTGCCGCGTTTGGCACTGTAGACGTGACCGAACAATTGCTTGGCCCAGGACCAACGACCGGTGCTGTCATCCATGACGGCTTGCCAGGTGTTGAGCGTCGACAGATCCGACCACGGCATGCAGATGAACTCGAACGGTTCATCGCCCAGCGCAGCCACGGCAGCCACTTGATCCGGCACACCGGCGCCGCCAGTCATGGCGGTGATCGCCGAGGTCAGGCCGGCCGGGGTTTCTTCGCCGTTGCTCTTGCCCAGGCGATTGAATTGCAGGCTGATGTCGTTGCCGCTGTCGCCAGTCCATTTGGCGCTCAGGGTGACCACACCTTCGACCGCTGCGGCAGTGACCGGCAGATCGGCGCTGGCGTTGATTTTCAGTGCCAGGGCGGTGGCCGCTTGCGCCGCGGTGGCGCCGTTGACGATGGCCGCCTGAACGCGAACGCCGCCGACGTACAGGTTGAGCACGCCGCTTTGGGTCGCCGCACCCGTCAGGGTCAGCACGCCTTTGGCAATGCTGCCTTCGGTGTTGTGCAGCGGCAGGCACCAGATCTCGCCGATCGGGTCGGTCTTGCGCCAGGTTTCGTACATCGAGGCGAGCATCGAGCCTTGGCCGCCAATGCTTTTGGCCAACGCCACGCTGGACACCAGCACCAGCTTGCCGACATCGGCCGGCGCGATGTTGTCGTTGACCTGAGCGACGATCAGGCGGCGCATCGCCGACGACGCGCTATTGGCGGCCGAGTTGTCCATTTCGGCATAGAACAGCGGAACACGAATGTCCGCGGGGATGTTGCTGAATCCGATCGCCATTATTTGGCTCCCTGTGGTTTCGCCGCTTTCACGGCTTTGGTAGTGATATCGCCATCGGCCAGACGTCGACGCCACCAGGCGTTGTCCGGCACTTCACGGCCTTCGAGGGGCAACAGATCGCCCGCTTCCGGGTCCGGCACGGCACGGCCCGGGGCCGGCAGCACGGTGATGCGTTTGCTCATGGGGTTACGTCTCCAGAGAAAGTCAGTTCCAGGCGCCCGTCGGGGCCTGGGCGTTGCAGATTGGGGTCCGCCGGGTCGATCGCATCGACCCGCACGGTGACCCCGGTAAAGGACGACAAGCCGTCCAGTTCACGCTCGTGCCAGCTCTGCGCCGGTTGCCCCGGCAAATTGCGGCCGAGCTGGAATTCGGTGAAAAAGCGCAGGCGATAGAGCACACGGCTGCTGTTGATGGAAACCAGTTCGCCGCCGTCGTAGGCGATGGCGCTGTAGTCGTTACCAGGCTTGAAACCCACCAGTGCGCGCCACAGTTCGGCGCGCAGGTCGTGCAGTTGATCCAGCGCTGCAACGGCGTCCGTGGTGTCGAGCACCAGGGTGACTTCGACGCGGTCGCGGATCGGTTGCAGCATCAGGTTTTGCGCCACGCTTTTGCTGGCCAGATCGGCAATCGGCACCACATAGGCGCAAGGCGTTTGCAACGGGGTGTTGGCTTGCAGCGTAGCGAGGTCGATGCCGGCGGCCACACGATTGGCCAGGGTTGGGCATTGCTCACGCAGTTGCGTGATCAGGGCTGTGATCTTCATGGTTCTTCACCGGGCAATAAAAAACCCGCCGCGGCGGGTTTGAGTGAACGGTACTGGCCGTGGTAAACCCGCGTCCTTGCGGGTCAGTGCGGTATGCACTGTGGATGACGCTCCTTAAGATTGAGGGCTCAATGATCCTGAGACGGATCGCGCGGTGGCACTTCACAAACGCCAATCCGCTTGGCGGCCCAGCGTTCGTAAAGCCCGATGGCCACGTCCGCCCCGGCCATCGCCGTCAGGCAGCCAAAGGCGCCAGCGGCCCAGATCGACAGGCCCGCGGCGTACAACAGCATGATCGCCGAGACGCCGCAGATCATGCAGGCCCCGGACCGCAGGGCCAGGCGCCGCAGCAGTGACCAGCCACGGGCGCCCTCCTTGTCGGCGCGCCACATTTCGCCGGACACCCCGCCCGCTACCGCGAGGAGGATGACGAGCCAGATCGGCATGTCCAGCAACGCTTGTTGCTCGTTTGTCATGTCCCGCCTCCTTGGGATCGATGAGATGGGCCTCTCGAAAATGAGCCGCCTGGTTTTGATCGATGAAGAACTACAGCTTTTCAACGATCACGTTGTCGATGAAAGCGAAGTTGACGTACGGGTTCTGCTCATTGGAGAAGGCCAGAGTGGTTTGGGCCGTGGTCGCTGTGAAGTCATAAGTCACAGTGTTCCACTCGACAACGCTACCCTTGACCGTTGGCGTGTTGAAGGTGACGGTCTGACCGGCGACCTTCACTTGCACGACACCATCACCGGAGCGGCTGGCGTACACCGAGTTGCCCAGGCTGAAGGTCAATCGATACTTGGCCCCTACTACGGTGGCGAAGTTCTGCTGAATGCCGCCGCCGTTGCCATAAACATTGTTAGCCAGATCGACAATCACCGCGCCTTCCGCTGCGGCGGAGCCAGGAATCGAGGCGCGCACGTTGAAGTATTCGGCGCCCGACAGAAAGGTCGTCCAGCCGGTGATGAAGTTGGCTTTCGCCGTCGTGTCCAGAATGCAACTGTCGCTGCAACCCGGCTGTTCAAAGCTGCCGTTGACCAGGAGGTTTGCGGCAGTAGCGCTGCCCGCAGCGCCGGACAGAGCCATGGCCAGCATCAGCGGGCCAACGATTTTGTTGAATACGTCCATGTTTTACCTATTGAGTCGAATGAATGGATTACGCAGCGGTTTGCTGCAATGACGGTCCAGGATGAGGGTTGATATGCCTGATGTAGGCAGGCATTCCAAAAAGCCCGGTCGCCCAGGCTTTTCAGTAATGCGCTTGCGTGATCTTTCGGCGCTACTGGCGCGGTACGGATCGATTCAAATTGTTTTTCCGACCGCGGTCCCTGCCCGCCGGATAACTGCTTCTGGTGCTTTACGCTGCACACCCGGGTCAGTTGCCAACCCTCTGAACCGTTGAGGCCGGTTCATCGCTGCCTTTGTGGTGGAACTAAAGAGCTTCGTTTCGAGCCGCTTTGTTGAGCGGCTTGAGACAAAGAATATGCATGGATGCATATACAGTCAATGCATAAATGCATTTATTTATGCGCAAGAAATGCACAGGTGCATGAAAGCCCCACAGACAAAGGCGTTGGTGGTTTCCGGCAGGCGAAAAAAAACCCGTCGGGCGACGGGTTTTATCTGACAGCGGTGAGGTTAGCGGGCGTACATGCCCCACCAGAAGACGTGACCAAGGATGACGATTTGCTCTTCCTGGATTTCCTGGAAGCTGTAGTCCTCGTCCGGATGCTCATCACGATTGAAGCTGCGCAGGCGAATCCCGGTCGGCAGGCGATAAAGCTGTTTCACCCGCAACTGGCCGTTGTGGTTGATGGCGTACAGGTCGCCGTCGATGATGTCGCCAATCCCGCATTTACCGGCATTCACCCCCACCGTGGCACCATCGCGCAGCACTGGCAACATGCTGTTGCCGCGCACGGTCACGCATTTGGCCTGGTCGAACTGCACACCGTTATGGCGCAAGCTGCGCTTGCCGAAGCGCAGGCTAGAGCGCTCGCTCTCTTCGATGACGAATCTTCCTGATCCAGCAGCCAATTCAACCTCGCGAAGAAAGGGGACCGACACCTCGTCGTCATCGACAGGCGTATCGTCGTCCCACAGGCTTATGTCCTTGAGTTCCGAATGCAATTGATCGCGCCCGGCGCTGGCGGCCGACGCAACATCCGCGCGGCCCCGCAATTGATCGGTGCTCACAGCAAAGTATTCGGCAATCTTCGAGATATGTTTATCCGAAGGATCGACGATCTTCCCGCTGAGGATGCGCGAGAGAGTGGATTGAGGCACGCCGGTGCGACGGTGAAGCTCCGTGGGGGAGATCCCGTGCTGATCGAGCAGCGCTCTTAAGACGGTAGAAACATTGCGTTTTTGCATAACGCGAATAGTGCTTGATCTTTTTTCGGAAGACAAATGCCAAATTGCATAATTTGTGCATAGACCCACGAAAAATAGCCTTGAGGCTTTCATGCCTGCGTCGGGCGGACCGCCCATGGTAACCTTGCGCCCATCGCGGAAAAGCCGGGCCGATGCCCCTCCTTTGCCCCACACCTTTCAACGAATTTGCCTATATCCGATGAATAAAGCCGTCTCCGATCTGTCCTCCCACACGCCAATGATGCAGCAATACTGGCGCCTGAAGAATCAGCACCCCGACCAGCTGATGTTCTATCGCATGGGCGACTTCTACGAGATCTTCTATGAAGATGCGAAGAAGGCCGCCAAGTTGCTGGACATCACCCTGACGGCTCGTGGGCAATCGGCGGGTCAGGCGATTCCGATGTGTGGGATTCCTTACCACGCTGCGGAAGGTTACCTGGCGAAACTGGTGAAGCTTGGCGAATCGGTGGTGATCTGCGAGCAGGTCGGCGACCCGGCCACCAGCAAAGGCCCGGTGGATCGTCAGGTGGTACGGATCATCACGCCCGGCACGGTCAGCGATGAAGCGCTGCTGGATGAGCGTCGGGACAACCTGATCGCTGCGGTGCTGGGTGACGAGCGTCTGTTCGGTCTGGCGGTGCTGGACATCACCAGCGGCAACTTCACGGTGCTGGAGATCAAGGGCTGGGAAAACCTGCTGGCGGAACTGGAGCGGGTCAACCCGGTTGAGCTGATGATCCCGGACGACTGGCCGAAGGACTTGCCAGCGGAGAAACGTCGTGGGGTTCGTCGCCGTGCGCCGTGGGATTTCGAGCGTGACTCGGCGTTGAAAAGTCTTTGCCAGCAGTTTTCCACCCAGGACCTGAAAGGTTTCGGCTGCGAGAACCTGACCCTGGCCATCGGCGCTGCTGGCTGCCTGCTCAGCTACGCCAAGGAAACCCAGCGCACCGCCCTGCCGCACTTGCGCAGCCTGCGTCATGAACGCCTGGACGACACAGTGGTGCTGGACGGCGCCAGCCGGCGCAACCTGGAACTGGATACCAACCTGGCCGGTGGTCGCGACAACACGTTGCAATCGGTGGTCGACCGCTGCCAGACCGCCATGGGCAGCCGTTTGCTGACCCGCTGGCTGAACCGTCCTCTGCGGGATTTGACCGTACTTCTGGCACGCCAGACGTCGATCACCTGCCTGCTGGACCGTTATCGCTTTGAGAAACTGCAACCGCAGCTCAAGGAAATCGGTGACATCGAGCGGATTCTGGCGCGGATCGGCCTGCGCAATGCCCGTCCTCGTGACCTGGCGCGCCTGCGCGATGCCCTCGGCGCACTGCCAGAGTTGCAGATGGCGATGGCCGAGCTTGAAGCTCCGCACATCATGCAATTGGCGACGACCACCAGCACCTATCCAGAACTCGCGGCGCTGCTGGAGAAAGCCATCATCGACAACCCGCCGGCGGTGATCCGTGACGGCGGCGTGTTGAAAACCGGTTACGACAGCGAACTCGACGAGCTGCAATCGCTCAGCGAAAACGCCGGGCAGTTCCTGATCGATCTGGAAGCCCGGGAGAAGGCCCGCACCGGCCTGGCCAACCTGAAAGTGGGTTACAACCGCATTCACGGTTACTTCATTGAGTTGCCGAGCAAGCAGGCCGAATCGGCACCGGCAGACTATATCCGTCGCCAGACCCTCAAGGGTGCCGAGCGCTTCATCACCCCGGAACTGAAAGCGTTCGAAGACAAGGCGCTGTCGGCCAAGAGCCGTGCCCTGGCGCGCGAGAAGATGCTCTACGAAGCACTGCTCGAAGACCTGATCGCTCAATTGCCGCCCTTGCAGGACACCGCTGCCGCACTGGCCGAGCTGGACGTGCTGAGCAACCTCGCCGAGCGTGCACTGAATCTGGACCTGAACTGCCCGCGCTTCGTCAGCGAGCCATGCATGCGCATCAGCCAGGGTCGTCACCCGGTGGTCGAGCAAGTACTCACCACACCGTTCGTGGCCAACGACCTGAGCCTCGATGACAGCACCCGCATGCTGGTAATCACCGGTCCGAACATGGGCGGTAAATCCACCTACATGCGCCAGACCGCGTTGATCGTGCTGCTGGCGCACATCGGTAGCTTCGTGCCGGCGGCCAGTTGCGAATTGTCCCTGGTCGACCGGATCTTCACCCGGATCGGTTCCAGCGACGACCTGGCGGGTGGGCGTTCGACGTTCATGGTCGAAATGAGCGAAACCGCAAACATCCTGCACAACGCCACCGAGCGCAGCCTGGTGCTGATGGACGAAGTCGGTCGCGGCACCAGCACCTTCGACGGCCTGTCCCTGGCGTGGGCCGCGGCCGAGCGTCTGGCACAACTGCGGGCCTATACACTGTTCGCCACTCACTATTTCGAGCTGACGGTGCTGCCGGAAGCCCAGCCGCTAGTAGCCAACGTGCACCTCAATGCCACCGAGCACAACGAACGCATCGTGTTCCTGCACCACGTGCTGCCTGGGCCTGCCAGCCAGAGCTATGGCCTGGCGGTTGCACAGTTGGCCGGGGTGCCGAGCGAAGTGATCGTGCGTGCCCGTGAACACTTGAGCCGGCTGGAATCCACGGCGCTGCCCCATGAAGTGCCGACGCCGGCCAAAGGCAAATCCGTTGCGCCGCAGCAGAGCGACATGTTCGCCAGCCTGCCGCATCCGGTGCTGGATGAACTGGCCAAACTTGATCTGGATGACCTGACACCACGCAGGGCTTTGGAAATGCTCTATACATTAAAGACACGGATCTAACGCACTTGCCTGCAAGCTGTTAGAATCTCGCGCGGTTTGGGATGCTGCAGGCTCATAGCCTGGCCTGCAGACTATCGCTCCCGAACCTGGCGACCCCGTCCTGAAGGGGCTCCGCTGCCGCCGCCTGAGGAGAAAATTAGAAATGACCTTCGTCGTCACCGACAACTGCATCAAGTGCAAGTACACCGACTGCGTAGAAGTCTGTCCGGTGGACTGCTTTTACGAAGGCCCGAACTTCCTGGTGATTCACCCGGATGAGTGCATCGACTGCGCACTGTGCGAACCAGAATGCCCTGCCGTGGCCATCTTCTCTGAAGATGAAGTTCCCGCCGGTATGGAAAACTTCATTCAGCTGAACATGGAATTGGCCGAGGTATGGCCGAACATCACTGAACGGAAAGATCCATTGCCCGATTCCGCTGAATGGGATGGCAAGCCAGGCAAGATCGAACACCTCGAACGCTGATTTCCCTCGCGTTCCCGAAAAGGCCCCTTGCGGGCCTTTTTGCTTTTCTGCAGGCAAAAAAAGGGGCGGTTTGACCCGCCCACATTTTTTCCCTATTCCATGTATTCCTTTTCATCGTCCTGATGAATCGCATCCTGCGATGTCCATTCCCCTCTTCCTTGAAGGGCGTGTCTATCCGTCGACACAGTTCAAATACTAGAGGATTCCCCACCAAGAGCAATCGGCCTCCATGGCTGAAATCATCTGTAATATGCTGTTAACTTAATAAAATAAGCATACAAATCAATAGCTTATAAATACAGCATCCTTCGAATAGACAACTACCAGGGTGTAAAAATAATGAACACTTACGAAAGAGTAAGCAAAGACTTACACCACGAGACTACAAACCTGAGGTGGCGCCAATACCAACACACCTTTCATCTTCCCGACAGCAAAAAGCCCCGAACCAGTCGGGGCTTTTTGTTGCCGGTTGAGCGAATGGCTTATTGGAACAGCGACTCACTCGACAGGCCGTTTTTCTCGAGAATCTCCCGAAGACGCTTGAGGCCTTCAACCTGGATTTGCCTGACCCGCTCCCGGGTAAGGCCGATTTCCAGGCCGACATCTTCAAGCGTACTGCTCTCGTGACCTCGCAAGCCGAAGCGGCGTACGACCACCTCGCGTTGCTTGTCGGTCAGCTCCGAGAGCCATTGATCGATGCTCTGCGACAGGTCGTCATCCTGCAACAGTTCACATGGATCGGTCGGGCGGTCGTCGGTCAAGGTGTCCAGCAGGGTTTTATCCGAATCAGGACCCAGCGAGACGTCGACCGAAGAAACCCGCTCGTTCAGGCCAAGCATGCGCTTGACCTCGCCTACCGGTTTCTCCAGCAGGTTGGCAATTTCTTCGGGTGAGGGTTCATGGTCGAGCTTTTGAGTCAGCTCCCGTGCAGCCCGCAAGTACACGTTGAGCTCTTTGACCACATGAATAGGTAGCCGGATGGTCCGGGTCTGATTCATGATCGCGCGTTCGATGGTCTGACGAATCCACCAAGTGGCATAGGTCGAAAAGCGGAAGCCGCGTTCTGGATCGAACTTTTCCACTGCCCGGATCAGGCCGAGGTTACCCTCTTCGATCAGGTCCAGCAGCGACAGCCCACGATTGACGTAACGCCGGGCGATTTTCACCACCAGCCGCAGGTTGCTTTCAATCATGCGCTTGCGTCCGGCCGGATCACCACTTTGCGACAGGCGCGCAAAATGAACTTCTTCTTCCGGGGAGAGCAATGGGGAAAAGCCGATTTCATTGAGGTACAGCTGCGTGGCATCGAGTGCCCGGGTGTAGTCGATGTACTTGTGTTGCTTTAACGAAGCGGAGTGTCTGGATTTGGCACGAACGGAAGGTGGTGCATCCCCTTCATCATTCGACATCGAATCCATAGCGATGCCGGTCTCCATAAGGAGAACCTCATCGTCGATGTCAAACTCCGGCACTTCTTTACTGAGAGCCATTGTTATAGTCCTTTGGTGAGTTCGACCTCAAGCTCAAGCGGCGCCTTGATCCCTGGCAACGCTGGAGCCTGTTCCCTCTACGTGACGGAACAGGCTTGGCTAACAAATCAACGACGTGGCAGGAACTGCAGCGGATCTACAGGTTTACCTTGTCGGCGAATCTCAAAATGCAGTTTCACCCGGTCTGTACCCGTTGACCCCATTTCGGCAATTGTCTGTCCGACTTTGACCTGCTGCCCCTCCCGAACCAACAGCCTGCGGTTGTGACCGTAGGCACTGACGTAGGTATCGCTGTGTTTGATGATGACTAATTCGCCGTAGCCCCTTAAGCCACTCCCGGCGTATACCACCGTCCCATCAGACGCAGCTAAAACAGGCTGTCCCAAATCTCCGGCGATATCAATTCCTTTATTCAAACTACCGTTTGAAGAGAATTTTCCAATGAGAATGCCACTAGAAGGCCACCCCCAGCCCGTCGGGGCCGGACCGGCAGGAGGCAGTGGAGCGGGTGCCGGTTTGCTGGCGACGGACGGTGCGAGCACCGTTGTACTGGTTGTTGTGCCATTTGCCTGGCGCCGAATTACCGTGGTTTTGCTCGACGACGAAGGCGAGGAACTGGACGAACTCACCACCGCTGTAGGCGTTGAATCGTTGCGACCGTCGAAGCGAATCGTCTGACCCGGATGGATCGTGTAAGGCGTAGGAATGTTGTTCCTTGCCGCGAGGGCTTTGTAGTCCCAGCCGTAGCGAAAGGCGATGGAAAACAACGTGTCCTTGGGTCGAACAACGTACTGGCCGGTGGTTACGGCCGGACGCTGGGCGACCGCATTGTTGCGTTCGACAACTCCCACGCTACTCGATTTGGTGCTGGAGCAACCGACCAGCAAGGTACTCAAGACAAGACCAGTCACCAGACGCTGAAAGCTCGTTATACCCATTCGCTGCGCAACGACTGTGAGACTCACCCGCCGCTCCCTTTGTGGTGGCTGAAAATATGAATTGCCGTGTTTCGGCACGAAATGTCGCAAGTATAACGGGCCGAACAGGCTTTACCTTTAATGAAGCGGATTCGCTTCACGCACACGTTTGCTGCCTGACGATGAATTCCGTTTAACCCATCGATGCCGCTGTAAGACCCGGGCAATCGAAGAGAATTCAGCGCGCTGAAACAAATGCTCAGGCCAGCGGCCCGTTGAGCAGTGGCACAAAGCGCACCGCCCCCAGAACACGCCTGGAAAAGCCCTGTTCTTCACGGATGATCAGCATCAATTGTTGAACTTCACCAGAGCCGACCGGAATCACCAGTCGCCCGCCCGGTGCCAATTGATCGAGCAGCGCCTGAGGCACGTCGGTGGCTACGGCGGTAACAATGATGCCGTTGTAAGGCGCCAGCGCCGGCCAGCCTTCCCAGCCATCGCCCCAGCGAAATACCACATTGCGCAGATTCAGCTCCACCAGGCGCTCCTTGGCTCGATCTTGCAGAACCTTGATGCGCTCGACGGAAAAAACCCGCTCGACCAGTTGCGATAGCACTGCTGTCTGGTAACCCGAACCGGTGCCGATCTCCATCACCTTGTCCAACGGACCGGCTTCCAGCAGCAGCTCGCTCATGCGCGCCACCATATAAGGCTGGGAGATGGTCTGGTTATGGCCAATCGGTAGCGCCGTATCTTCATAAGCGCGGTGGGCCAGCGCCTCATCGACGAACAGGTGACGCGGTGTGCGGCGGATGACTTCCAGCACCTTGGCGTTGGACACCCCTTCTTCATAGAGGCGCTGAATCAGACGCTCACGGGTCCGCTGGGAGGTCATCCCGATGCCGCGGTGCAGAATATCGTCTTGTTCACGAGCCATTAGCGCAGCCCCTCCAGCCAGCCATCGAGACTTCTGAAGGCATCATTAAAGGTGCGATCCAGTTGCAGTGGCGTGATTGAAACATAGCCTTGCATCACCGCATGGAAATCGGTGCCCGGGCCGCCATCCTCGGCGTCCCCCGCCGCAGCGATCCAGTAACCGGATTTACCACGCGGATCGACCACTTTTATCGGCGCAGCGGCGCGGGCGCGATGGCCCAGGCGGGTCAGCTGGATACCGCGGATATGCTCCAGCGGCAAGTTGGGAATGTTCACGTTCAGTACCGTGCGCGGTGGTAGATCGAGGTCCGCGTGGGCCTCTACCAGTTTGCGCGCAAAATAGGCCGCCGTGGGAAGGTTCTCCACTTGCCGTGAGACAAACGAAAAGGCAAACGAAGGACGCTCCAGGAAACGTCCCTCAAGGGCCGCCGCCACAGTACCGGAATACAGCACGTCGTCCCCCAGGTTAGCACCCAGGTTAATACCGGAAACCACCATGTCCGGTTCAAACTCCAGCAAGCCGTTAAGGCCCAGGTGCACGCAATCGGTAGGCGTTCCGTTGAGGCTGATAAAGCCATTGGCCAAGGTATGCGGGTGCAACGGACGGTCGAGCGTCAGCGAGCTGCTGGCGCCGCTTTTGTCCTGGTCCGGGGCGATAACCACGCATTCGGTGTAATCCGCCAGCGCAGCATAAAGCGCGGCGAGACCGGGTGCGGTTACCCCATCGTCGTTAGAAATCAGAATACGCATGGGCTGTCCGTCTGCCCCACCGGCACCAGATCGACGAGTTCACGCACCAATACGGTGGCGAAGCATCCGGCCGGGAGGACGAATTCCAGTTGCAGAATGTCAGGCTCGGGATAATGCCACGTCAACCCGCCAATGGGCAGCCGCAGGATGCGACGTTCGTGGCTCATTCCAGCGTTAATCAACCAATCGCGCAGGTCCGCTTCGCGCGCAGCGATCGCCTGCTCCAGTTCATGGACAGCGCCTGACGCCGGCGAGTCACCTTCGCCCCACTGCGGGCCGGTCGGGTGCAAGTCGAGAATCGCCAGACGCGGGTCACTGCACTCGGCTTCACCTGCCGGGAAGAAACTGCGGCTGTCAGTGAACGCCAGCAGATCGCCAACCTGAGCATGCTGCCAGGTACCATCGGCGACGCGTGCCGCCAGCACCTGATTAAACAGAAAACTACGCGCGGTTGAGAGCAGGCGCGAACGCACATTGCGTTGTTCCGGCAGGGCCTTGCGCGCTGCCCAGGCACGGGCGTCGACGACGTTGCCGCCGTCATGCCCGAAACGCTGGGCGCCGAAATAATTGGGAATACCTTGCCTGGCGATCAGTTGCAGACGCTCTTCGATCGCTGCCTTGTCGCCAGCGAACTGGGTCAGGCGCAACGTGAAGCCGTTGGCCGAATGGGCACCGCGTTGCAGCTTGCGTCTGTGCCGACCGGTCTTGAGAATCTTCAGCGTGTCGTTTTCCGCTGCCGACAGGTCTGGATCAGCCTTGCCGGGCAGTTGCACGCTGAACCACTGGCGAGTCAACGCCTGACGGTCCTTGAGGCCCGCGTAGCTGACAGTACGCAATGGCACGCCCGCAGCCTTGGCAATCCGCCGTGCCGCTTCTTCGGTATTCAGACCGCGCTTTTCCACCCAGATCCATAGGTGTTCGCCGTCGCCGCTCAGGGGAATATCGAGGACTTCATCGACCTGGAAATCTTCCGCCGTGGCTTTCAGCACCGCGCTGCCGAGAGCGTCACCATAGGCCCGCGGGCCGAGCAATTGCGCCTCGTTCATGCGCGCAGCAACAAGGCAACGGAGTGCACGGCAATACCTTCTTCGCGACCGACAAAGCCAAGCTTTTCGGTGGTGGTAGCTTTCACGTTCACTTGATCCAACTCAATTTGAAGATCCGCGGCAATCAGCGCGCGCATCGATTCGATATGCGGGGCCATTTTCGGGGCCTGGGCGACGATGGTGTTATCGACGTTGCCGACTTTCCAGCCCTTGGCGTGGATCAGTGCGACGACATGACGCAACAGCGCACGGCTGTCGGCGCCCTTGAATTGCGGGTCGGTATCCGGAAAATGCTTGCCGATATCACCCAGCGCGGCAGCGCCGAGCAACGCATCGCTCAAGGCGTGCAGCAGGACATCACCGTCGGAATGGGCAAGCAGCCCGAAGCTGTGTGCAATCCGCACACCGCCCAGCGTGATGAAATCGCCTTCACCGAAACGGTGCACATCATAGCCGTGGCCAATACGCATAAAAAAACGCCCCGATTTTTGTCAGGGCGTGATTCTACCTGCATTAGGCGCTTAGAGCGCGCGCGTGATGCTGTAAGTGGTCGTCGATGAAACTGGCGATGAAGAAATAGCTGTGGTCGTAGCCCGGTTGCAAGCGCAACGTCAGCGGATGACCAGCCTGTTTGGTCGCCTGTTGCAGGGCTTCAGGCTTAAGCTGGGTGGCGAGAAAATCGTCGCGATCACCCTGATCCACCAGCAGCGGCAGTTTCTCGTCGGCTTCGGCGATCAATGCACAGGCGTCCCACTCGCGCCATTTCGACCGGTCTTCACCCAAGTAACGGGAAAAGGCTTTCTGTCCCCATGGGCAATCGATCGGATTGTTGATCGGCGAGAACGCCGACACCGACTGATAACGCCCCGGATTGCGCAAGGCGCAGACCAGCGCACCGTGGCCACCCATGGAGTGGCCGCTGATGCCACGCTTTTCCGATGCCGGGAAATGCGCCTCGACCAATGCCGGTAATTCCTGCACGACGTAGTCATGCATCCGATAGTGCCGCGACCACGGTTCCTGCGTGGCATTCAGATAAAACCCGGCACCGAGACCGAAGTCCCAGGCACCATCCGGATCGCCCGGCACTTCGGGACCGCGTGGGCTGGTGTCCGGTGCGACGATAATCAGCCCCAGCTCGGCGGCCATGCGCATGGCACCGGCCTTCTGCATGAAGTTCTCATCGGTACAGGTCAGGCCAGACAACCAGTACAACACTGGCAGCTTGCCGCCCTGCTCCGCTTGCGGCGGCAGGTACACGGCAAACACCATGTCGCAGCCGAGCACGTCGGAGCGGTGCCGGTAGCGCTTGTGCCAGCCGCCGAAGCTTTTCTGGCAGGAGATATTTTCCAGGCTCATAAGCGACCTCAGAAATGAATGACGCTACGGATGCTTTTGCCTTCATGCATCAAGTCAAACGCCTTGTTGATATCTTCCAGGCCCATAGTGTGGGTGATGAAGGTATCCAGCGGGATCTCGCCGGTCTGGGCCATTTCGACATAGCTTGGCAACTCGGTACGGCCACGCACGCCACCGAACGCCGAACCGCGCCAGACGCGACCGGTGACCAACTGGAACGGACGGGTGGAGATTTCCTGGCCGGCGCCAGCCACACCGATGATGACCGACTCACCCCAACCTTTGTGGCAGCACTCAAGTGCGGCACGCATCAACTGAACATTGCCGATGCATTCGAACGAGAAGTCGACGCCGCCATCGGTCATGTCGACGATCACTTCCTGAATCGGACGATCGAAGTCTTTCGGGTTCACGCAGTCCGTGGCGCCCAATTGCCTGGCGATTTCGAACTTGGCCGGGTTGATGTCGATGGCGATGATCCGGCCAGCCTTGGCTTTGACCGCGCCGATCACGGCAGACAGTCCGATGCCGCCCAGACCGAAGATGGCGACGGTGTCACCCGGTTTGACCTTGGCAGTGTTGATCACTGCACCGATGCCGGTGGTGACGCCACAGCCCAGCAGGCAGACTTTTTCCAGCGGTGCTTCTTTAGGAATTTTGGCGACAGAAATTTCCGGCAGTACGGTGTACTCGGAAAACGTCGAGGTGCCCATGTAGTGGAAAATAGTTTCGCCCTTGTAGGAAAAGCGCGAAGTGCCGTCCGGCATCAGGCCTTTACCCTGGGTTGCACGAATCGCCTGGCAGAGGTTGGTTTTGCCCGACAGACAGAATTTGCACTTGCCACATTCCGGGGTGTACAGCGGGATCACATGATCGCCCACCGCAACCGAAGTCACGCCCTCGCCGATCGCTTCGACCACCGCGCCACCTTCGTGGCCCAGGATCGACGGGAAGATACCTTCCGGGTCCGCGCCCGATAGGGTGTAGGCATCGGTATGGCAGACACCGGAAGCGACGACGCGCAGCAGGACTTCGCCCGCCTTGGGCATGGCGACATCGACTTCAACGATCTCGAGGGGCTTCTTGGCCTCGAAGGCAACGGCGGCGCGCGACTTGATCATGCTGACTCTCCAGTGAATAAAAACGAGACAAGGAGTGTAATACAGCTGCATACGATGAATAATCGGGACAAAAGCAAAACATTATTGCCATGCAGGGATAATCCTGATGTCCGAAAACCGCTGGGAAGGCATCGACGAGTTCGTCGCCGTGGCCGAGTGCAGCCAATTCACCGCCGCGGCTGAACGCCTTGGAGTGTCTTCCTCCCACATCAGTCGCCAAATCGTACGACTGGAAGAGCGACTGCAAACCCGCTTGCTCTATCGCAGCACCCGCCGGGTCACGCTGACCGAAGCCGGGCAAACCTTTCTGCAACATTGCCAACGTTTGCAGGACGGCCGCGAAGAAGCGTTGCGCGCTGTCGGCGACCTGACCAGCGAACCCAAGGGCATGCTGCGCATGACCTGTGCCGTGGCCTACGGCGAACGATTCATTGTGCCGCTGGTGACTCGCTTCATGGGGCTGTATCCGCAACTGCGTGTCGACATCGAACTGAGCAACCGCCCGCTCGATCTGGTGCACGAAGGGCTGGACCTGGCCATCCGCCTCGGCCGCCTGCAGGATTCAAGATTGGTCGCGACTCGTTTGGCACCACGGCGCATGTATCTGTGCGCCTCGCCGTCCTACCTGGAACGGTATGGTCGTCCACACAGTTTGTCGGAACTGAGTCGCCACAACTGCCTCATCGGCAGCTCGGATATCTGGCAACTGGAACAGAACGGGCGGGAATTTTCCCAGCGAGTACAGGGAAACTGGCGCTGCAACAGTGGGCAGGCGGTGCTGGATGCCGCGCTACAAGGGGTTGGGTTGTGTCAGTTGCCGGACTACTACGTGCTGGAGCACCTGAAAAACGGCGAGTTGATTTCACTGCTGGAAGCCCATCAACCGCCGAACACAGCGGTTTGGGCGCTTTATCCGCAGCAGCGGCATCTGTCGCCGAAGGTGCGCAAGTTGGTGGATTATTTGAAGAAAGGGTTGGCCGAACGGCCGGAGTATCGGGTTTAAGAGCAAAAGATCACAGCCTGCATAGGCTGCGATCTTTTAACGGCGGTTAGCCCAACGCTGGCGCAACCACTCAAGGTCTTCGGGGCGAGTGACTTTGATGTTATCGGATCGACCTTCGATCAAACGGGGTGCCATACCTGCCCACTCCATCGCCGAGGCTTCATCGGTGATGACAGCATCCGCCACCAGGCTATCCGCCAACGCCCGATGCAATGCTCCAAGGCGAAACATCTGCGGTGTATAAGCCTGCCAGATCACACTGCGATCCACTGTTTCCAGCACACGCCCGTGCTTGTCGACCCGTTTGAGGGTGTCGCGCGCAGGCACCGCCAATAGGCCGCCCACCGGGTCGTCAGCCAGTTCACTGAGCAATTTATCAAGATCATCGCGCGCCAGATTCGGTCGCGCGGCATCGTGAACCAACACCCAATCCTCATCGTCAGCGCCCTGGGCATGCAGATGCAGCAAGGCGTTGAGCACTGATCCGGAACGCTCCGCGCCGCCTTCAACCCGCTGAATACGCGGATCGGCAGCACAGGCCAGATTCGGCCAGTAAGGATCGTCGATGGCAAGACTGACCACCAACCCCTTCAGGGCAGGATGATCGAGGAAACAGCCAAGGCTGTGTTCGAGAATAGTGCGCCCACCCAATTGCAAGTATTGCTTGGGACGGTCCGCGGCCATACGGGCACCGACGCCCGCGGCAGGAATCACGGCCCAGAAGGCCGGTAGCGACTCAATCATTGGGCCAACTGGTAAAGGGTTTCACCATCCTTGACCATGCCCAACTCATGGCGAGCCCGCTCTTCAACGGTCTCCATGCCCTTTTTCAACTCACTAACTTCGGCGTCCATCACTCGGTTGCGCTCCAGCAACGCCTCGTTCTCGGCGTGTTGATCCGCAATCTGCTGCTTCAGCTCGGCCACTTGCGCCAGACTGCCATTACCCACCCACAGGCGGTACTGCAGGCCGGCCAGCAGCAAGAGCAAGACGAGGAACAACCAATTGGGACTGCGCATCGAATATCAGGTATCCAGTGAAAAAAGACAGCCATGCCAAACTTTGAAGCTTCTGATAGCACGAAGCCTGGAAGAACCAGGCTTGTGCTCTTAAGGCATCAGATTAGTGGCAAATCCGTCGCTGTCGCGATTTTTCCGACACAATCCGGTGTCTTTTTATCGTTTACCACTCAGCCGCGGAATTCGCTACGGCCGTTGTACTTGGCTTTGCCATTCAACTGCTCTTCAATACGCAGCAGTTGGTTGTACTTGGAAACGCGGTCGGAACGGCACAGCGAACCGGTCTTGATCTGGCCAGCCGAGGTGCCCACGGCCAGGTCGGCAATGGTCGAATCTTCGGTTTCGCCGGAGCGGTGCGAGATCACGGCGGTGTAACCAGCGGCCTTGGCCATCTGGATGGCTTCCAGGGTTTCGGTCAGGGTGCCGATCTGGTTGAACTTGATCAGGATCGAGTTGGCGATCTTTTTGTCGATGCCTTCTTTCAGGATCTTGGTGTTGGTCACGAACAGGTCGTCGCCTACCAGCTGAGTCTTCTCGCCGATCTTGTCGGTGAGGATTTTCCAGCCAGCCCAGTCGGACTCGTCCAGACCGTCTTCGATGGAGATGATCGGGTAACGCTCGGTCAGACCTTTCAGGTAGTCGGCGAAACCTTCAGCAGTGAACACCTGGCCTTCGCCGGACAGGTTGTACTTGCCATCTTCGTAAAATTCGCTGGCCGCGCAGTCCAGGGCCAGGGTCACGTCGGTGCCCAGCTTGTAACCGGCGTTGGCCACGGCTTCGGAGATCACTTTCAAAGCGTCTTCGTTGGAAGCCAGGTTCGGCGCGAAACCACCTTCGTCACCGACGGCAGTGCTCAGGCCACGAGCCTTCAGAACGGCTTTGAGATGATGGAAAATCTCGGTGCCCATGCGCAGACCTTCCGAGAAAGACTTGGCGCCAACCGGCTGAACCATGAATTCCTGGATGTCGACGTTGTTATCGGCGTGCTCGCCACCGTTGATGATGTTCATCATCGGAACCGGCATCGAGTAGACACCCGGAGTGCCGTTCAGGTTGGCAATGTGAGCGTACAGCGGCAGGTCCTGGTCCTGTGCTGCTGCCTTGGCCGCGGCCAGGGAAACGGCGAGGATTGCGTTGGCGCCCAGAGTTGCTTTGTTCTCAGTGCCATCGAGCTTGATCATCGCGTGATCCAGCGCTTTCTGGTCGCTTGGGTCTTTGCCCAGCAACAGGTCGCGGATCGGACCGTTGATGTTGGCTACGGCCTTGAGCACGCCTTTACCCAGATAACGGCTCTTGTCGCCATCACGCAGCTCGAGCGCTTCACGCGAGCCAGTGGAAGCACCGGATGGCGCGCATGCGCTGCCGATGATGCCGTTATCGAGAAGCACGTCTGCTTCCACAGTGGGATTGCCACGGGAGTCGAGAACTTCACGACCTTTGATGTCGACGATTTTTGCCATTGTTGTAAACACTCCAAAGTTGACGAAAACGACGCAGCTGAAGGAAATCTTTTATCGTCGGCAAGTGACAGAAAGCGGGCAGGCTTGCGGACGATAAGGCTCAAGCCCGAGGGCCTGAGCATTTAAACCGTGCGGTACTTTACCGGAGAATTGAGGTTTACGCGGTTTCTACCGTCGGAAAACTCTTCACCAGTTCGTCCAGTGCTTTGAGCTGGGCCAGGAATGGCTCCAGTTTGTCCAGACGCAGGGCGCAAGGGCCGTCGCATTTGGCGTTGTCCGGGTCCGGGTGGGCTTCAAGGAACAGCCCGGCCAGCGACTGGCTCATGCCGGCCTTGGCCAGGTCAGTGACCTGGGCACGACGACCGCCGGCGGAATCGGAGCGACCGCCGGGCATTTGCAGCGCGTGGGTCACGTCGAAGAATACCGGATATTCGAACTGCTTCATGATGCCGAAGCCGAGCATGTCGACCACGAGATTGTTGTAGCCGAAGCTCGAACCACGCTCGCAGAGAATCAACTGATCGTTACCGGCTTCCACGCATTTGTTCAGGATGTGTTTCATTTCCTGGGGCGCGAGGAACTGGGCTTTCTTGATGTTGATCACCGCGCCGGTCTTGGCCATCGCGACCACAAGGTCGGTCTGGCGCGACAGGAAGGCCGGCAACTGGATGATGTCGCAGACCTCAGCGACGACCGCGGCCTGGTCAGGCTCGTGGACGTCGGTGATGATCGGTACGCCAAAGGCTTGCTTGATGTCCTGGAAAATCCGCATGCCCTCTTCCAGGCCAGGGCCACGGTAAGAGGTCACAGAAGAACGGTTCGCCTTGTCGAAACTGGCCTTGAACACGTAAGGGATACCGAGTTTTTCGGTGACCTTTACGTACTCTTCGCAGACCTGCATCGCCATGTCACGGCTTTCCAGCACGTTCATGCCACCGAACAGCACCATTGGCTTGTCGTTGGCAATCTCGATATCGCCTACGCGGATGATCTTCTGCGCCATAAGGTTTACGCCTTCTTCTGGTGTTGAGCCAAAGCGGCTTTAACGAAACCGCTGAACAACGGGTGACCGTCGCGTGGCGTCGAGGTGAACTCTGGGTGGAACTGGCAAGCGACGAACCATGGGTGATCCGGTGCTTCAACCACTTCAACCAGCGCGCCATCACCGGAGCGACCGGAGATTTTCAGGCCGGCATCGATGATTTGCGGCAGCAGGTTGTTGTTCACTTCGTAGCGATGACGGTGACGCTCGACGATCACATCCTTGGCGTAGCAATCGTGCACCAGGGAACCTGGCTCAAGCAGACAGTCCTGAGCGCCAAGGCGCATGGTGCCGCCCAGATCGGACGATTCGGTACGGGTTTCGACGGCGCCGGTGGCATCTTCCCACTCGGTGATCAGACCGACCACCGGGTGACCGCTGGTGCGATCGAACTCAGTGGAGTTGGCATCTTTCCAGCCCATGACGTTACGAGCGAACTCGATAACGGCCACTTGCATGCCCAGGCAGATACCCAGGTATGGAACCTTGTTTTCGCGAGCGTATTGAACGGCAGTGATCTTGCCTTCAACACCACGCAGACCGAAGCCGCCCGGTACCAGAATCGCGTCGACGCCTTCCAGCAGAGCAGTGCCCTGGTTTTCGATGTCTTCGGAATCGATGTAGCGCAGGTTGACCTTGGTGCGGTTGCTGATGCCGGCGTGACTCATCGCTTCGATCAGCGACTTGTAGGCGTCCAGCAGTTCCATGTACTTGCCGACCATGGCGATGGTGACTTCGTGCTCCGGGTTCAGCTTGGCATCAACCACCGCTTCCCACTCGGACAGATCGGCGCTATCGCATTGCAGGCCGAAACGCTCAACGACGAAATCATCCAGGCCCTGGGAGTGCAGAATGCCCGGGATCTTGTAGATGGTGTCGGCGTCTTCCAGTGCAATCACCGCACGTTCTTCAACGTTGGTGAACTGCGCGATCTTGCGACGCGAAGAAATGTCGATCGGGTGATCGGAGCGGCACACCAGCACGTCAGGCTGCAGGCCGATGGAACGCAGTTCCTTGACCGAGTGCTGGGTTGGCTTGGTTTTGGTTTCGCCGGCAGTGGCGATGTACGGCACCAGTGTCAGGTGCATCAGCATCGCGCGCTTGGCGCCGACTTCGAAACGCAATTGACGGATCGCTTCGAGGAACGGTTGCGACTCGATGTCACCCACGGTGCCACCGATCTCGACCATGGCCACGTCGGCATCGCCGGCGCCCTTGATGATCCGGCGCTTGATTTCGTCGGTGATGTGCGGGATCACCTGAATGGTTGCGCCCAGGTAATCACCACGGCGCTCTTTGCGCAGGACGTGTTCGTAGACACGGCCAGTGGTGAAGTTGTTGTTCTGGGTCATGGTCGTGCGGATGAACCGCTCGTAGTGGCCCAGGTCCAGGTCGGTCTCGGCGCCGTCGTGGGTGACGAACACTTCACCGTGCTGGAACGGGCTCATGGTGCCCGGGTCAACGTTGATGTACGGGTCCAGCTTCAGCATGGTGACCTTAAGTCCCCGCGCCTCCAGGATGGCCGCCAATGAAGCCGAGGCAATGCCTTTCCCCAATGAAGAAACAACACCGCCCGTGACGAATATGTAGCGCGTCATGAAAAACCCTAGAAGTCTGCGTTAAAGCGGTCCGAGCCGCCGGGGAAAGCGAAGGAAGGCCGAAGCCCCCGATCACCTGCATTAATCACAGTGCACCTTTCAAAAAAACCGCCGCGTTGGGACAGACCGGAAGATGAAACACCGGTAGGTTGCTCGCTACACATTTTTTGGAATCGCCCAGCAAAGACTGCTTGGTAATCGGCAACTCCTGCGATTCAGGCGAATCCACAGAAGTTGTATCAAGAAGGGAGCGTAGTCTACCGGAAAGCCCCTTTCAGCTCAAACCTTGATCTTCGATCGGCGGCTGCCAATGCAAATACCAGCCACTGCGCTCACTGCCATTCAGCCCCCGCAGGTTCGCCACCGCCAGCAATTGCTGGCCCCTGTAGACCAGCGGCAATCTGCCACGGGCGAAGCCCGGCACGCCGCTTTCGTTGAGCAAACGCTTCAAGTCACGGTGACCGCGATCGGGCAAATTCATGACTTCGCCGCCCTCACGATAGCGGATCTGCAACGGGCCATCGGGGATCTGTCCGGTGAGTGTGAGCACGCCATTATCCGGTAACGCCAGCAATACCGCGGGGTCAGCCCAGGACACAGGGGATGGCGGAGTGCGCAACCATCCACCTGACAACCACCAGAGACGCCCACCAGCGCGATGCAGTTCGCCCGCCGCCAATCGCCAGACCGGACGTGCATCGCCAGTCGCATCGCGCAAATCCTGCCAACCCGACCAATGGTCACTATCCGGCAAAGACGTCAGTGGTTTGAGCCAATGACTCAGGGCATTGCGCTGGCGTGCATCAGAGAGCTTTTCCAGGGGCGCCAGCTCCAGCGACGGCAACCCCAGCCAATCGAAATCACTGACGGTGCCGGCCTGGGCCAGATCAATTTGCGCCAGGTCGTCGAGCAACCCCTGCGCCTCACTCAGATGCGCAGCGCTGCGAGCCATGGTCGCCACTGCTTGCGGCCAGCGCGCGGTCAACACCGGGAACACCTGATGACGCAGGTAATTGCGCGAGAACTGCCGGTCCTGATTCGACGGATCTTCGATCCAGTTCAGCTGATATTCAGTGGCATAGGCCTCAAGCTCGGCGCGAGTGACATCAAGCAGTGGTCGCAGCAGATGCCCATGCCCCAAAGGACGCTCACTCGGCATCCCCGACAAACCTCTCACCCCTGCCCCGCGCATCAGCCGAAACAACAGGGTTTCCGCTTGATCGTCACGGTGCTGACCTGTGAGCAGTACTTCACCGGCGTGAGTTGCCGCAATGAAGGCGCCGTAACGCGCGTCCCGCGCCGCACGCTCAAGGCTCGCGCCACGCTCAACCTGAACACGCACAACCTCCAGCGGCACACCCAACGCATCACAGACCGACTGACAATGTTCCGGCCACGCATCAGCCGCAGCCTGCAGGCCGTGGTGGACGTGAATGGCGGTCAACGCCGGCAAGGATTCGGTTTTTGCGAGGTGTGCGAGAAGGTGCAGCAGGACGGTGGAATCGAGACCACCGGAGAAGGCGATGCGCCAGGTCGTGGCGTTGCGCCACGGAGCCAGCCCCTGGAGAAGCCTGGCTGGCAGATCAATCGTCTTAGGGCTCATAGACGTCAGTCGCTTCACATAGACCCATTGTGGGAGCGAGCCTACTCGCGAAGGCTGCTTAACATTCAACATATTTGTTGATTGTTATACCGCAATCGCGAGCAGACGAACGTCGCCCGGCTCTTCCCACATGGCTATAGCGCGATCAGATCAGAGACCGTAGCTCATCAGACGCTCGTAACGACGGGCCAGCAGCGCGTCGTTGTCGAACTTCTTCAGCATCGCCAGTTGCGAGCTCAGCTCGGCGCGGATCGAGGCAGCGGCAGCGGCCGGATCACGATGAGCACCGCCCAACGGCTCGCCGATCACTTTATCGACAATGCCCAGGCCCTTCAGACGCTCGGCAGTGATGCCCATCGCTTCAGCGGCATCCGGGGCTTTCTCGGAAGTTTTCCACAGAATCGAGGCGCAACCTTCCGGCGAAATCACCGCGTAGGTCGAATATTGCAGCATGTTCAGCTGATCGCAGACGCCAATGGCCAGCGCACCACCGGAACCACCCTCACCGATCACGGTGGCGATGATTGGGGTTTTCAGGCGAGCCATGACGCGCAGGTTCCAGGCAATCGCTTCGCTCTGGTTGCGCTCTTCGGCGTCGATGCCAGGGTAAGCGCCCGGGGTGTCGATGAAGGTCAGGATCGGCATTTTGAAACGCTCGGCCATTTCCATCAGGCGGCACGCCTTGCGGTAGCCCTCAGGGCGCGGCATACCGAAGTTGCGGCGAACCTTCTCGCGCACTTCACGGCCTTTCTGGTGACCGATAACCATCACCGGCTTATCGTCCAGACGGGCAACACCGCCAACGATGGCAGCGTCGTCAGAGAAGTGACGGTCGCCGTGCAACTCATCGAACTCGGTGAAGATGTGTTCGATGTAGTCCAGGGTGTACGGACGTTTCGGGTGACGCGCCAGACGCGCGATCTGCCAGCTGGTCAGCTTGCCGAAGATGTCTTCGGTCAGCGTGCTGCTCTTGTCCTGTAGGCGGGAGATCTCATCGCCGATATTCAGCGAATTGTCATTACCGACCAAGCGCAACTCTTCGATCTTGGCTTGCAGGTCGGCGATCGGCTGTTCGAAATCTAGAAAATTCGGGTTCATAGGCGTCCGTCTAGGGTCGCGTCCAAGGGAGCTTGGGCCGGCCGGTTGTCTATTCGCGCCCTACCTTAAGGGACAGGCGCGTTCAGGTCGAGATTAAAAATTCGGGTCGGGATCAGGCGCGTTCCCATGGTAAGGAATGACGCCTGACCGTCAACGGTATTGGAGGAAGACGTTGTCTCGCCCGAACTGGTCACGCAGGGCTTGAATCAAGGCATCCGCCGGGTCGATCCGCCAGGTCTCGCCAAACTGCAACAAGGCCTTCGCATCGGGGCTGGTGTAGTCCATGGTGATCGGGCACGCACCGCGATGACGCTTCAACAACTCGCCCAACCAGCGTAGCTGATCGCCCTTGAGGTCCTTGGCATGCAACTTCAGGCGCAGGCTTTCGGCCAGGTTGGTGCGCGCATCTTCCATGCTCATCACCCGCTTGACCCGCAACCGCAAGCCACCGGAGAAGTCGTCGTTGCTGACTTCGCCTTCGACCACCACCATCGCATCGGTCTGCAACAGCGACTGCGCGGAATGGAACGCATCGGCGAACAACGAGGCTTCGATCCGACCGGAGCGGTCGTCGAGGGTGATGAAGCCCATCTTGTCGCCCTTTTTGTTCTTCATTACTCGCAGGGCGATGATCATGCCCGCGACCGTTTGCGTGTCGCGAGCCGGTTTCAGGTCGATGATGCGCTGACGGGCGAAGCGACGGATCTCGCCTTCGTATTCGTCGATCGGGTGGCCGGTGAGGTACAGGCCCAAGGTGTCTTTCTCGCCTTTCAGGCGTTCCTTGAGGGTCAGTTCCTTGGCCTTGCGGTGATTGGCGTAGACGTCGGCGTCTTCTTCAACGAACAGACCGCCAAACAGATCGGCATGCCCACTGTCGTGGGTACGAGCGGTTTGTTCGGCAGCCTTGATCGCCTCTTCCATGGCCGTCAACAACACCGCGCGGTTGCGGTCGATGTTGGCCTGATAGGCTTTCTGCTCATCGTGGAAATACGGGCCAAGGCGGTCCAGGGCACCACTGCGGATCAAGCCGTCGAGGGTGCGTTTGTTGATGCGCTTGAGGTCGACCCGCGCGCAAAAATCGAACAGGTCCTTGAACGGCCCGTCTTGCCGCGCCTCGGTAATCGCTTCGACCGGGCCTTCGCCCACGCCCTTGATCGCGCCCAGACCGTAAATGATGCGGCCTTCGTCGTTCACCGTGAACTTGAACTCCGAGGTGTTCACGTCCGGCGCGTCGAGGCGCAGCTTCATGGTCCGCACTTCTTCGATCAAGGTCACGACCTTGTCGGTGTTGTGCATATCCGCCGACAGTACCGCGGCCATGAACGGCGCTGGATAGTGGGCTTTCAGCCACGCGGTCTGGTACGACACCAGGCCGTAGGCCGCGGAGTGGGATTTGTTGAAGCCGTAACCGGCGAATTTTTCTACCAGGTCGAAAATGTTACCGGCAAGGTCAGCATCGATATTGTTGGTGGCGCAACCTTCAATGAAACCGCCGCGCTGCTTGGCCATTTCTTCGGGTTTTTTCTTACCCATGGCTCGACGCAACATGTCCGCGCCGCCAAGGGTGTAACCAGCCATGACCTGGGCAATCTGCATCACCTGTTCCTGATACAGGATGATGCCGTAAGTCGGCGCCAATACCGGCTTGAGGCCGTCGTACTGGTAGTCCGAGTGCGGGTACGCGAGTTCGGCACGACCGTGCTTACGGTTGATGAAGTCATCCACCATGCCCGATTGCAGCGGGCCCGGACGGAACAGGGCCACCAGTGCGATCAAGTCTTCCAGGCAGTCGGGCTTGAGCTTTTTGATCAGCTCTTTCATGCCCCGCGACTCGAGCTGGAACACCGCAGTGGTTTCGGCTTTTTGCAGCAGCGTGTAAGTCGGCTTGTCGTCCAGCGGGATGAACGCGATGTCCAGCGGCGGTTCGTTGACCTTGGCGCGGTCGCGGTTGATGGTTTTCAGCGCCCAGTCGATGATCGTCAGGGTCCGAAGCCCCAGGAAGTCGAACTTCACCAGACCGGCAGCCTCGACATCATCCTTGTCGAACTGGGTTACCAGACCGTCGCCCGCTTCGTCGCAATAGATCGGCGAGAAGTCGGTCAGCTTGGTCGGCGCGATCACCACACCACCGGCGTGTTTACCGACGTTACGCACAACGCCTTCGAGCTTGCGCGCCATTTCCCAGATTTCCGCGGCTTCTTCATCGACCTTGATGAAGTCGCGCAGGATTTCTTCCTGTTCGTAGGCTTTTTCCAGGGTCATGCCGACTTCGAACGGAATCATCTTCGACAGACGATCCGCCAGGCCGTAGGACTTGCCCTGCACCCGCGCCACGTCACGGACCACAGCCTTGGCCGCCATGGAACCGAAGGTGATGATCTGACTTACCGCATTACGGCCGTATTTCTCGGCCACGTATTCGATCACGCGGTCGCGACCGTCCATGCAGAAGTCGACGTCGAAGTCGGGCATGGAAACCCGTTCCGGGTTAAGGAACCGTTCGAACAGCAGGTCATATTCCAGCGGGTCAAGGTCAGTGATCTTCTGCACATAGGCCACCAGCGACCCGGCACCCGACCCACGGCCAGGCCCCACCGGTACGCCGTTGTTCTTGGCCCACTGGATAAAGTCCATCACGATCAGGAAGTAACCGGGGAACCCCATCTGGATGATGATATCCAGCTCGAAATTCAGCCGGTCGACATAAACCTGACGCTTGGCTTCGTAGTCTTCGGTGGTGTCCTTGGGCAGCAGAACGCTGAGGCGTTCTTCCAGACCGTCGAAGGAAACCTTGCGGAAATACTCGTCGATGGTCATGCCATCGGGAATCGGGAAGTTGGGCAGGAAGTGCTTGCCCAGCTTCACTTCGATGTTGCAGCGCTTGGCGATCTCGACTGTGTTCTCCAGCGCCTCAGGCAGGTCGCTGAACAGCTCGGCCATTTCCTCGGCGCTTTTGAGGTATTGCTGATCGCTGTAATTCTTCGAACGCCGCGGATCGTCGAGGGCGCGGCCTTCACCGATGCAAACGCGGGTTTCGTGGGCTTCGAAGTCTTCCTGCTTGATGAAGCGCACGTCGTTGGTCGCCACCAGCGGCGCGCCGATTTTCTCGGCCAGGGCCACTGCACCGTGCAGCTGCTCTTCGTCGTTGGGGCGGTTGGTGCGCTGGATTTCCAGGTAGAAACGATCCGGGAACACCGCCATCCACTCGCGAGCCAGGGTTTCGGCTTCGTCCGGGTTGCCGCCGAGCATCGCCAGACCGATTTCGCCCTCTTTCGCCGCCGACAGCATGATCAAGCCTTCGCTGGCTTCGGCCACCCACTCGCGCTCGATGATGATCGAACCATTGCGCTGGCCGTCGATGAAACCACGGGAGATCAGTTCGGTGAGGTTGCGATACCCCGTGGCGTTCATCGCCAGCAGGCTGATCCGGCTCAAGGGGTTGTCCGGATCCTTGTTCGACAGCCACAGGTCGGCGCCACAGATCGGCTTGATCCCGGCGCCCATGGCGGCTTTATAGAATTTGACGAGGGAACACATGTTGTTCTGGTCAGTGACCGCCACGGCAGGCATGTTCATGCCGACCAGGGTCTTGACCAGCGGTTTGATCCGCACCAGACCGTCGACCAGGGAATATTCAGTGTGCAGGCGTAGATGAACGAATGAAGCCGGCATAGTGATCCTGTCTAGAAACTAGAAACGTGAAGACAACAAGGCCCGGATTGTACCGGGCCTTGAGTAAAACATCAGCCTGCGACTAACCCTCGATCAGGTTTTCCCGCGCTTCATACGCCAGGCGTACCGGGGCGAACGAGCGGCGGTGAATCGGTGTCGGCCCCAGACGCGTCAGCGCTTCCAGATGAACGGGCGTCGGGTAGCCTTTGTGGCCACCGATGCCGTAACCCGGGTAAATCAGCTCGAACGCCGCCATTTCACGATCACGGCTGACCTTGGCCAGAATTGACGCCGCCGCAATGGCCGGGACCTTGCCATCACCCTGGATCACCGCTTCGGCGCGCATCGAAAGCTTCGGGCACCGGTTGCCATCAATCATCGCCAGTTTCGGCTGAATGTGTAGCCCTTCGACCGCACGCTGCATAGCCAGCATGGTGGCATGGAGAATATTCAACTCGTCGATTTCTTCGACTTCGGCACGAGCGATGCACCAGCTCAGGGCTTTTTCGCAGATTTCATCGTAAAGCGCTTCGCGACGGGCTTCGGTGAGTTTCTTCGAATCATTGAGACCAAGGATCGGCCGGCTTGGGTCGAGGATCACCGCCGCCGTCACCACGGCACCGCACAGCGGGCCGCGACCGACTTCATCAACACCTGCCACCAGATCTTCAACTTCATCGACCAGCATAAAATCCAGGCCCAGTTGCTTGCTTGCTTTGCTCATTATGCTCTGCCAATCAGGTTCAGTACCGCGTCCGCTGCCTGATTGGAGGCGTCCAGTCGCAGGGTTCGGTGGATTTCGTCAAAGCCTCGGGTCTGCTCCTCGCCACCTTCGATCAGCGGCGACAGAGTCTGGGCCAGGGCTTCGACTGTCGCATCGTCCTGCAACAACTCTGGCACCAGCAGGCGCTGGGCCAGCAAATTCGGCAACGAGACGTAGGGACTCTTCACCATCCGTTTGAGAATCCAGAACGTCAGCGGTGCCAGGCGATAAGCGACCACCATCGGCCGCTTGTACAGCAATGCTTCCAGGGTGGCGGTGCCCGAAGCGATCAACACCGCGTCGCACGCCGCCAGCGCAAGATGGGATTTGCCGTCGAGCAAAGTCAGCGGCAGATCGCGACCAGCCAGCAGCTCTTCCAACTGGGCCCGACGCTCCGGACTGGCGCACGGCATGACGAATCGCACGCCCGGACGCATGGCCCGCAGGCGCTGAGCAGTGTCGAGGAACAACGCACCGAGGCGCCCGACTTCACCGCCACGACTGCCCGGCATCAGGGCAACCAACGGCCCGTCCGGCAAACCGAGTTCGGCCCGCGCGGCGGCGCGATCGGCCTCCAGCGGGATCGCATCGGCCAGGGAATGCCCTACAAACCGTACCGGCACGCCCTTCTCTTCATAAAATTTAGCTTCGAACGGGAACAGCGTCAGCATCAGGTCGCAACCTTCGCGAATCTTCAGCACCCGCTTCTGTCGCCAGGCCCAGACCGACGGGCTGACGTAATGCACGGTCTTGATCCCGGCCTGACGCAGCTTGAGTTCGATATTGAGGTTGAAGTCCGGGGCATCGATACCGATGAACACGTCCGGCTTCTCGGCGATCAGGTCCGCAACCAGTTTCTTGCGACGGGCCAACAGCTCGCGCAAACGGCCCAGCACTTCCACCAGCCCCATGACAGAAAGGCGTTCCATCGGGAAATACGAGGTCAGGCCTTCGGCCTGCATCAGCGGACCGCCGACACCAATGAACTCGACCGCCGGATGCTGTGCCTTGAGCGCACGCATGAGTCCCGCACCCAGAATGTCACCGGAAGCCTCACCCGCCACCAGCGCAATACGCAGATTGGCCATGATTAGCGGGTGATGCCGCGGGTCGAAGACTGGATGGAATCACGGAACACCGCGACTTCCGGGAACTGCAGCGAGGGTTCGGCCAGCTCGGCGAGCGCTTGCTCGACTGTCAGGCCCTGGCGGTAAACCACCTTGTAGGCACGACGCAGCGCGTGGATCGCCTCTTCGCTGAAGCCGCGACGGCGCATGCCTTCGAAGTTCATGCTGCGAGCTTCAGCGGGGTTGCCGAATACCGTGACGTACGCTGGAACGTCTTTGCCAATGGCAGTGCCCATGCCGGAAAAGCTGTGGGCGCCAATGTGGCAATACTGGTGAACCAGGGTGAAGCCGGACAGGATCGCCCAGTCTTCAACGTGCACATGCCCCGCCAACGCGGTGTTGTTGACCAGGATGCAATGATTGCCGATAACGCTGTCGTGACCGATGTGGGCATAGGCCATGATCAGGTTGTGATCACCCAGGGTCGTTTCCGAACGGTCCTGAATGGTCCCGCGGTGAATCGTCACGCCTTCACGGATGACGTTGTGGTCACCGATGACCAGACGGGTTTCCTCGCCCTTGTATTTCAGATCGGGCGTGTCCTCACCTACCGAAGAAAACTGGTAGATGCGGTTGTGCTTACCGATTCGGGTCGGGCCCTTGAGAATCACATGCGGCCCGATCACTGTTCCCTCGCCGATTTCCACACCTGCGCCGACGATCGACCAAGGGCCGACTTCGACGTCGTCGGCCAGGATGGCCGTCGGATCGATGATTGCGCGAGGGTCAATCAAACTCATAGTTTGCGTTCCGCACAGATGATTTCAGCGGAGCAGACTGGCTTGCCATCGACCGAAGCCTGGCACTCGAACTTCCAGATCTGACGCTTGCAGCTGATGAACTTGGCTTCAAGGATCAATTGATCGCCCGGCAGCACCGGCTGACGGAAGCGCAGTTTGTCGGAGCCGACGAAGTAGTAAAGCGTGCCATCGGCCGGTTTCACGTCGAGCATTTTGAAACCAAGGATCCCGGCAGCCTGAGCCATTGCTTCGATGATCAGTACGCCCGGCATGATTGGATGCGCAGGGAAGTGACCATTGAAGAACGGTTCGTTGATGCTGACATTCTTGTAGGCGCGAATGCGCTTGCCTTCCACATCCAGATCCACGACCCGGTCCACCAGCAGGAACGGGTAACGGTGAGGCAGGTATTCGCGAATCTCGTTGATGTCCATCATTTCGGGGGGAAGCCTATGTAAAGATTGGGAGCGCGCGACTGACGCGCACTCCTCTAGCAAATCAAGGGAGGCAGTCTAGCGGCTGTGCACACTTGATATGGAAATGGTATCAGCCATCTGATGAAGCATTACCGTCAGGGGTCACGTCCCCTACACGCTTTTCCAGCTGTCGCAGACGTCGCGCGATGTCATCGAGCTGACGGATACGTGCCGCGCTTTTGCGCCATTCGGCTGCCGGTTGCATCGCCGTACCGGAAGAATAGGAACCCGGCTCGGTAATCGAGTGGGTCACCATGGTCATCCCGGTCAGGAAAACGTTGTCGCAAATGTCGATATGCCCCACCAGCCCTACGCCACCGGCGAGCATGCAATGCTTGCCGATTTTGGTGCTGCCGGAAATTCCCACGCACGCGGCCATGGCAGTGTGGTCACCAACCTGGACGTTGTGGGCAATCTGAATCTGGTTGTCGAGCTTCACACCATTACCAATGACGGTATCGGCCAGCGCGCCACGATCGATAGCGGTATTTACGCCTATTTCCACGTCGTCTCCGATCGAGACGCCGCCGATCTGGGCAATTTTCTGCCAGATACCTTTCTCGTTGGCAAAACCGAAGCCTTCACCACCGAGCACGGCACCGGATTGAATCACCACCCGTTTGCCGATGCGCACGTCGTGATACAGCGTGACGCGCGGGGCCAACCAGCCACCCTCGCCAATTTCGCAGCGTGCACCGATGAAGCAATGCGCACCAACGGTCACACCGGCGCCAATACGCGCTGCACTTTCGATGACCGCAAAGGCACCGATGCTCGCCGCCGGATCGACCACCGCATCCGCCGCCACTACCGCTGTCGGATGAATACCGGCCGGCGCCTTGGGCTTGGGATCGAACAGATGGGAAATGCGCGCATAGGCCACATATGGATCTGCCACCACCAGCGCATCACCGGCAAAACCTTCAGCATCAGCGGCCTTCAGCAGCACGGCTGCGGCCTGACTGTCAGCCAGGTATTTACGGTATTGAGGATTTGCCAGAAAGCTCAACTGAGCTGGGCCAGCCTCTTGCAAAGTGGCCAGCCCAGTAATTTCTTTCTCCGGGTCGCCACGTAAGGTGGCGCCGAGGAACTCGGCCAGCTGGCCGAGCTTTATAGTCGCTGTCATGGGTTACTTCAGCTGATTCATGCGCTCGATAACCTGGCGAGTGATGTCGTACTGAGGCTTGACATCAATCACTGCGCCACGCTCGAAGACCAGGTCATAAGCACCTTTCTTGATGACTTCTTCCACAGCGCTGTCCAGTTTCGGCTTGAGCTGCTTCAGCATTTCACGGTCGGCAACGGCTTTGGCTTCGTTCAGCTCCTTGGACTGGAACTGGAAATCACGGGCCTTTTGCTTGAACTCGAGCTCCAGACGTTCACGCTCGCCTTGCTGCATCTTGTCGCCACCGGCCATCAGACGGTCCTGGATACCCTTGGCGCTGCTTTCCAGGCTCTTGAGCTTGGTCAGTTGCGGGCCGAATTTTTTCTCGGCATCCACGGCGTATTTCTTCGCCGCATCGGATTCCAGCAGTGCCATCTGATAGTTCAGAACGGCGATTTTCATGTCGGCAAAAGCCGGACCTGCAACCAGCACGGTCGCCAGGAGAACCAATTGAGTCAACTTACGCACGATGCACTCCTACAAAATCCATTGTCATTATCTTGGGTCAGACGCTTAGAACGTCTGGCCGAGGGAGAATTGGAACACTTGAGTCTCGGCATTGCTGTCCGGTTTCTTGACTGGCATCGCCAAGGCGAAGCTCAACGGACCAAGGGCGGTAACCCATGTCACACCGACACCCACCGAACTGGCCATATTGCTCAGGCTGACGTCGTTACACTGAGTGTTGGACTTGGAACCATCGGCGTTGGTGCTCTGCTTGCAAGTCGAATCGAACACATTACCCACGTCCCAGAATACCGAAGTGCGCAAGGAACGCTGATCTTTCACGAACGGCAGAGGAAATAGAACTTCTACACCACCCTGAATCAGGACGTTACCACCAAACGGTAGTGGATCCTGGTCCGGATCGGTTGCGGTGCCCGGGTTCACGCCCCGGCTCGGCGTACTACGAGGCCCGAGGGTGCTGTCCTTGAAGCCACGAACCGAGTTGAAACCACCTGCATAATAGTTTTCATAGAACGGCAAGCCGTCGGTCGAACCATAGCCATCGCCATAGCCCAGCTCGGTGTGGAGGCGCATGGTGTAGTTTTCAGACAACGGCTGGAACAATTGACCGCGATAATCGAGCTTGAAGAACGACAAGTCGCTGCCCGGTGTCGTGGCTTCCGCGGTCAAGCTCTGGGAGTGACCACGGGTCGCCAGTACCCCTTTGTTCAAGGTGGATTCAGACCAACCGGCCGACGCCTTGAAGTTGAGGTACTGATCACCTTCCTTGTTAACGAAGTCGAAGATTTCGTCGACGGTGTAAAGACCCGTCTTGATCTTGTCTTGTTGTGCAGACAAACCAAACGTCAGACGCGAAGTCTCGCTGATCGGGTAACCAACGCTGACACCTGCACCCAGGCTGTCTACGGCGTAGCTGGCTACGTTGACATCGAGGTCTTTGTAGTCGGTCGTACGATAGAAAGCGTTGTAACCCAGGCTCACACCGTCAGCTGTCCAGTAGGGGTCGACATAACCGAAGTTATAACGGCTTTGGTACTGACTGCGAGTCAAGCCGATGCTGACCTTGTTACCGGTACCCAGGAAGTTGTTCTGAGTGATCGAACCACCAAGGATCAGACCGGCGCTCTGGGCGAAACCGACGCTGGCGGTAATCGAACCGGAAGCCTGCTCTTCAACGCTGTAGTTCACGTCAACCTGATCATCGACACCCGGCACGGCCGGCGTTTCGACGTTGACTTCCTTGAAGAAGCCCAGGCGTTCCAGGCGGGTCTTGGATTGGTCGATCAGGTAGGTCGAAGCCCAGCCGCCTTCCATCTGACGCATTTCACGGCGCAGCACTTCGTCTTCGGACTTGGTGTTGCCACGGAAGTTGATGCGGTTCACGTAAGCACGCTTGCCCGGATCGACAGCGAACGTGATATCGACCGTGTGGTCTTCGTCGTGAGGCTGAGGCACGCCGTTGACGTTAGCGAAGGTGTAACCCTCGTTACCCAGGCGGCGGGTGATCAGTTCGGAGGTGGTGGTCATCAACTTGCGCGAGAACACCTGGCCTTTCTGAACCAGCAGCAGGGACTTGACCTGGTCTTCAGGCACTTTCAGGTCGCCGCTGAGTTTCACGTCACGAACGGTGTATTTCTCGCCTTCGTTGACGTTGACGGTGATATAGACGTGTTTCTTGTCCGGGGTGATGGACACCTGGGTCGAAGCGATATCCATATTGATATAGCCACGGTCCAGGTAATAGGAGCGCAGACGCTCCAGGTCACCGGAGAGTTTTTCACGGGCGTACTTGTCATCGTTCTTGAAGAACGACAGCCAGTTGCTGGTCTTGAGTTCGAACAGGTCGATCAGGTCTTCTTCAGGGAAGACAGTGTTGCCCACCACGTTGATGTGCTGGATCGCCGCTACGGTGCCTTCGTTGATGTTGACCTTCAGGGCAACGCGGTTACGCGGCTGCGGCACCACTTCGGTGTCGACGGTAGCCGAGTAGCGGCCCTGAGCGACGTATTGACGCTGCAGTTCGTTACGCACACCTTCGAGGGTCGCGCGCTGGAAGATCTCGCCTTCGGCCAGACCGGACTGTTTGAGGCCTTTCATCAGGTCTTCAGTGGAGATCGCCTTGTTACCTTCGATCTCGATACTGGCGACCGACGGACGCTCGACTACAGTGATGACCAGGACGTTGCCTTCACGGCCCAGCTGGATATCTTGAAAGAACCCGGTTTTGAACAGCGCACGAGTGGATTCCACCAGGCGACGATCATCCGCCTGCTCGCCGACGTTCAACGGCAAGGCACCAAAGACACTACCCGCGGAGACCCGCTGGAGGCCATTGACGCGAATATCAGAGATAGTGAAGGACTCGGCGTGAACTTCGGCGATCATCAATACGGTGAGAACCGCAGTTAGCAGCAGACGTTTCATGAAGTCCTTTCTTATTCCAACTGGCAATAAAAACTGCCGCAAAATGCGGCAGATTCGCAATTCAGCGAAGCGTTACAGTCGACCCAGATCATTGACCAGAGCAAGCAACATCACCCCGACCACCAAACTGATACCGATCTGTATCCCCCAACCTTGCACCCGATCCGACAAGGGACGACCACGCGCCCACTCGATCAGATAAAACAACAAATGCCCCCCATCCAGTACAGGAATGGGCAGCAAATTCAGAACACCCAGGCTAATACTCAGATAAGCAAGGAAATTCAGGAAATCAGCGATGCCCGACTGGGCAGAAGCGCCCGCCACTTTAGCAATGGTTATCGGTCCACTCAAGTTTTTTACCGAGAGCTCGCCGAACAACATTTTCTTGAGCGAGTCGAGGGTCAGCACGCTCATGGTCCAGGTGCGTCGGGCACCCTCCCCAATCGCGGCCACCGGACCGTAACTGACTTCGCGAATCATCTCTGGTGGCCAATCGACCGCTTTCACCCCAGCACCCAGATAACCACTGGGTGCCTTGCTCTCGCCGCGCGCGGCCAGCGTCACCGGGACATCGATTTGAGCACCGTCGCGCTCAACGCGCAGCATGATTTTGGTATCCGGATGCAAACGGACGATGTCGACTACTTGCTGCCAGTCATCCAGTGCCTTGCCATCAAGGGCCAACAGACGGTCACCAGCCTTCAGACCCGCCGCCTTCGCTGGCCCTTTCGGATCAATTTCGGCCAGCACCGGCGGCAATGCCGGACGCCAGGGGCGAATACCCAGCGAGTGAATAGGATCCGGCTCGTTAGCACCCTTGAGCCACTTGTCCAGCACCAGCTCACGAGGCGAATCCACGGTGGAGCCCTGTTCGCGGACCAGCACTTGAAGGGAACCGCTCTCGCCCAGGCGGCGGACCAGTTGCAGGTTCACCGCAGCCCAGCCGGAAGTTGGCTCGCCATCGATGGCAATAATTTCCTGCCCCGGGCTCAAACCTGCCCTGGAGGCGATACTGCCGGATTCGACCGCGCCGATAACCGGGCGCACCTGCTCGCTGCCCAGCATTGCCAGAGCCCAGAAAAACACCATCGCCAATAGAAAGTTGGCAACCGGACCGGCTGCCACGATAGCAATGCGCTGACGGACGGACTTGCGATTGAAGGCGTGATCGAGCTGATCGGCCGGCACCTCACCTTCGCGCTCGTCGAGCATTTTCACGTAGCCACCCAGCGGGATGGCGGCAACCACGAATTCAGTGCCTTTGCTGTCGTGCCAGCGCAGCAGCGGCATGCCGAAGCCCACGGAGAAACGCAGCACTTTGACCCCACAGCGACGTGCGACCCAGAAATGGCCGAATTCGTGGAAGGTGACCAGCACGCCCAGCGCTACCAGGGTGCCGACAATCATATAGAGCGCGCTCATCTACTTTCTCCGCAATCCTATCGGTGCTGCATGGGCCAACGTATTGCAGCACTTATCGGCCGTGACGACTCAACCATTGCCCGGCCAGTACCCGTGCTTTCGCATCGGCCGTAAACACTGCCTCGAGATCATCAACCGCAACCACAGGCTCGAGGTTCAATACTTCCTCGATAATACTCGCGATTTCCAGATAGCGAACCCGTCCGTCGAGAAAGGCCGCAACAGCCACTTCATTCGCGGCGTTGAGCATGGCCGGCGCGCTATTACCAGCCTCGGCGGCTTGACGCGCAAGGCGCAGGCAAGGGAAACGCTCTTCATCGGGTGCCTGGAAATCCAGGCGAGCGATGGCGAACAGATCCAACGGCGCAACACCCGAGTCGATCCGCTCTGGCCAGGCCAGGGCATTGGCAATTGGCGTGCGCATATCAGGATTACCCAACTGCGCCAGCACCGAACCATCGATATAGTCGACCAGCGAATGAATCACGCTTTGCGGGTGAATCACCACTTCGACCTGAGAGGGCGTAGCGTCGAACAGCCAGCAGGCCTCGATCAGCTCGAGCCCTTTGTTCATCATGCTGGCCGAATCCACCGAAATCTTGCGCCCCATGGACCAATTCGGGTGAGCACACGCTTGCTCAGGGGTAACATGTGCCAGTTCGGCAAGGGGCGTCTGCCGAAACGGACCACCAGAGGCTGTCAGTAAAATCCGCCGTACACCGACCGCGCCCAAACCACGGGAGAAATCCTGCGGCATGCACTGGAAAATCGCGTTGTGCTCGCTGTCGATCGGCAGCAGTACCGAACCGCTTTTACGCACGGCCTGCATGAACAGCGCACCGGACATTACCAGCGCTTCTTTATTGGCCAAAAGAATCTTTTTGCCGGCCTCGACCGCCGCCAGGGTCGGACGCAAACCCGCCGCCCCGACGATCGCCGCCATTACCGCATCGACTTCTGGATCCGAGGCGATCTGACACAAGCCCTCCTCTCCCACCAGAACACGGGTCGACAGGCCTGCCGCATGCAATTCGTCCTGCAAGCCCCGGGCAGCGCCTGATTCCGGCACGACCGCGAAACGTGGCGCATGACGCACGCAAAGCGCCAGCAGCTCACTCAAACGAGTGAAACCGCTCAAGGCGAATACCTGATAGCGTTCGGGGTGACGGGCGATGACGTCCAGAGTGCTCAGACCAATCGAGCCGGTCGCCCCCAGCACGGTAATCTGTTGTGGGCGACTCACGATGCCGCCATCCACAGCAACACAGCGAACACCGGAATCGCCGCTGTCAGACTGTCGATGCGGTCCAGCACACCGCCGTGCCCCGGCAGCAGATTACTACTGTCCTTGATCCCCGACTGGCGCTTGAACATACTTTCGGTGAGGTCGCCCACCACCGAAATGAACACGATGATCGCGGCACCGAACAGGCCCATCAGCATCTGAGCGAAACTCCAGCCCCGCGCAAAACCGACGATTGCCGTGATCACCAGGCTCAGCAGCAAGCCGCCGTACACGCCCTCCCAGCTCTTGCCAGGGCTGACCTGTGGTGCCAGCTTGCGCTTGCCGAAGGCTCGGCCGGAAAAGTACGCACCGATATCGGCGCCCCAGACCAGCACCATCACGGCCATGATCAGCCAGTTGCCCAAGGGCTCCTGCTTGATCAGGATCAGACCTTGCCAGGCCGGCAACAGAATCAACAAACCGATCGCCAGTTTGCAGGCAGCACTGGCCCAGTGTTCGCTGGACCGTGGATAAGTCAGCACCAGATAGGTGGCCACGCCCCACCAGAGCACCGAGGCGCCCAGCACCCAAGGCGCGAGCCCCGGCAGGATATGCATGACAAACAGCATCAGCGCGACCACAGCTGCAAAAGCAACACGGATCGCCTGGCCAGCAAAACCTGCCAGGCGTGCCCATTCCCATGCCCCCAGCGTCACCACCAGCCCGATAAACAGCGCAAAACCGGACCCTTCAAGCAGGAAAAACCCGCACAGGGCAATCGGCAGCAGAATCAGTGCCGTGATGATTCGTTGTTTAAGCATTAAACCCGGGCTCCAGACTCGACCTGCTCGCTCGTTTTACCGAAGCGACGCTGACGAGAAGCGAAATCGGCCAGCGCATTGCGCATGGCGTCGTGTTTGAAGTCCGGCCAGAACAGGTCGGAGAAGTACAACTCGGCGTAAGCCAGCTGCCACAGCAGGAAGTTGCTGATGCGATGCTCGCCACCGGTACGGATGCACAAGTCTGGCAACGGCAGATCGCCGGTCGCCAGACAGGTTTGCAACAGCTCGGGAGTGATGTCTTCCGGGCGCAGATGCCCGGCCTGAACTTCGCGCGCCAGACGTTGCGCGGCTTGCGCGATGTCCCACTGACCACCGTAGTTGGCGGCGATCTGCAGGATAAAACGATTGGCGCCGGCAGTCATCGCCTCGGCTTCACGCATGGCAGCTTGAAGCTCCGGATGAAAACGCGAACGGTCGCCGATGATGCGCAAACTGATGTTGTTGTCGTTCAGGCGCTTGGCCTCGCGACGCAGCGCCCTGAAGAACAGATCCATCAAGGCACTGACCTCATCGGCCGGGCGCTGCCAGTTCTCACTGGAGAATGCAAACAGGGTCAATACCTCAACCCCGGACTCCGCACACACCTCGATGACCGCACGAACAGCATCCACACCCGCTTTATGCCCGGCGACACCCGGCATAAAGCGTTTTTTCGCCCAACGATTATTACCATCCATGATGATCGCGACATGGCGCGGCACCGCGGACGGCGCAGTCTGCTTGGTCTTGTCCATTTGAAACTCGACCCTTATACGGCCATCAGGTCTTTTTCTTTTTCCGCCAACTTAGCGTCGATTTCAGCCACGAATTTCTTGGTCAGATCGTCGATCTCGCCAGTGGCACGACGCTCTTCGTCTTCGCTGATTTCCTTTTCCTTGACCAGGTCCTTCAGCGAGCTGTTTGCATCGCGACGGATGTTGCGCACGGCAACACGGGCATCCTCAGCGACATCACGAGCCTGCTTGGTGAAGCCCCGGCGGGTTTCTTCAGTCAGGGCTGGCATGGAGATCAGCAGCAACTCACCCAGGTTGGTCGGGTTGAGATTCAGGCCAGCGCTACCGATAGCCTTGTCGACCGCGCCCAGCATGTTGCGCTCGAAGGCAACGACTTGCAGGGTACGGGCGTCTTTAACGGTGATGTTCGCCACTTGCTTGATCGGAGTGTCAGCGCCGTAGTACGGAACCATCACGCCTTCCAGAATGCTTGGGTGCGCCTGGCCGGTACGGATACGCCCGAAGTTGTGCGCCAGCGATTCTACGGATTTCTGCATGCGCTCTTTAGCGTCTTTCTTGATTTCGTTGATCATTGTTGAACTTCCTCGATCAGGGTTCCTTCAGCGCCGCCATGTACGATATTCAACAGGGCACCGGGTTTGTTCATATTAAACACGCGCAGCGGCATCTTGTGGTCGCGGCACAAGCAAATGGCCGTCAGATCCATCACACCCAGCTTGCGATCCAGCACTTCATCGTAGGTCAGATGATCGAACTTCTCGGCATGCGGGTCTTTGAACGGGTCAGCGGTGTAGACGCCATCAACCTTCGTTGCCTTGAGCACCACATCGGCATCGATTTCGATTGCGCGCAGGCAGGCAGCCGAATCCGTAGTGAAGAACGGGTTGCCAGTACCGGCCGCGAAAATCACGACTTCCTTGGAGTTCAGGTGGCGCATGGCTTTGCGGCGATCATAGTGATCGGTCACGCCAACCATGGAAATGGCCGACATCACGATGGCCGAGATATTGGCACGTTCCAGCGCATCGCGCATCGCCAGGGCGTTCATCACAGTGGCCAGCATGCCCATGTGGTCGCCAGTGACCCGATCCATACCGGCTGCACTGAGCGCTGCGCCGCGGAATAGGTTACCCCCGCCGATCACCAGACCGACCTGAACACCGATGCCAACCAGCTGGCCAACTTCCAGTGCCATGCGATCCAGAACTTTCGGATCGATCCCGAACTCTTCCGAGCCCATCAGGGCCTCGCCGCTAAGCTTGAGTAGAATGCGTTTATAGCGAGCCTGATAACCACTGCCCTGCTGAGCCATTGCGAATCTCTCCTGCGGCGTATTTTAAAAATTCTTTGCGAGCTGTTTACAGCTGGCGTTCACTCTAGCTTGGCGCTGCTTCAGCGCCATCGGAACATGGCTTTGTAAGCCAGTTCCAAAAGGAAACCAAATAAAATTGGCAACCCCATCTGAAAAGAGGCTGCGCGCGTAAGCGGGCAGCCTCTTCAGGGCGACAGTTAAAAAACCGTCTTATTGCTTGCTGGCAGCCAGCTGGGCAGCAACTTCTTCTGCGAAGTTGTCTACTGGCTTCTCGATGCCTTCGCCCACTTTGAAGTAGGTGAAAGAAACGATTTCAGCACCGGCTTTCTTGGCCAGGTCGCCGACCTTGATTTCAGGGTTCTTGACGAACGCCTGCTCAACCAGGCTCGCTTCAGCCAGGAACTTGCTGATACGGCCTTTGACCATGTTTTCAACGATGTTTTCTGGCTTGCCGGCAATCTTGTCAGCGTTGAGGGTCAGGAACACGCCTTTCTCGCGTTCGATCGCTTCAGCGGAAACTTCCGACGGCAGCAGGAATTCAGGGTTGGTAGCCGCTACGTGCATAGCGATGTCTTTGGCCAGCTCAACGTCGCCGCCCTTGAGAACAACCGCAACACCAATCTTGTTGCCGTGCAGGTAGCCACCAACAACATCGCCTTCAACGCGAGCCAGGCGACGAATGTTGACGTTTTCGCCAACCTTGCCAACCAGAACCAGACGATCAGCTTCACGCGCTTCGATCAGCGGAGCAGCATCGGTCAGTTTGTCAGCGAACGCTTTTTCAATGCTGGCAGCAACAAATGCCTTGAAGTCGTCCTGCAGAGCCAGGAAGTCGGTCTGCGAGTTCACTTCCAGCAGGACGGCGGATTTACCGTCTTCCTTGAGAGCGATTGCGCCTTCAGCGGCAACGTTGCCGGCTTTCTTGGCAGCCTTGATGGCGCCCGAAGCGCGCATGTCATCAATGGCTTTTTCGATGTCGCCGCCAGCCTTGGTCAAGGCCTTTTTGCAGTCCATCATGCCTTCGCCGGTACGCTCGCGCAGTTCTTTGACCAACGCTGCAGTAATCTCTGCCATTTTCAAATTCCTCTTGGATAGGTTTTCAACCATTCCACCCGATCGAACGGGCGATCAATTCTTCCCGAACCACCCTTGTTAGCTGCCGCACGTTACAGATAAAGCAGTGGGCGCCGACAAATGGTTTTCGAGGTGGCAAAAAGGGGGCCAAGCCCCCTTTTTGCTTACTGAGTCAACGCCAGGGCGTCAATTACTCAGCTGCAGCCTGAGTTTCTTCAGCTACGAATTCTACAGTGCCGCCAGCAACATTGTTGCGACCACGGATAACAGCGTCAGCCATCGAACCCATGTACAGCTGGATAGCGCGGATTGCGTCATCGTTGCCTGGGATGATGTAGTCAACGCCTTCCGGGCTGCTGTTGGTATCGACTACGCCGATAACCGGGATGCCCAGCTTGTTGGCTTCGGTGATCGCGATGCGCTCGTGATCAACGTCGATAACGAACAGAGCGTCTGGCAGACCGCCCATGTCCTTGATACCACCCAAGGAACGATCCAGCTTCTCAAGATCGCGAGTGCGCATCAGCGCTTCTTTCTTGGTCAGCTTGGCGAAAGTACCGTCTTCGGCTTGCACTTCAAGGTCACGCAGACGTTTGATGGAAGCACGGATGGTTTTGAAGTTGGTCAGCATGCCGCCCAACCAGCGGTGATCGACGTACGGCGAACCGCAACGTGCTGCTTCTTCAGCAACGATCTTGCCAGCGGAACGCTTGGTGCCGACGAACAGAATCTTGTTTTTGCCCTGGGCCAGACGCTCTACGAAAGTCAGAGCTTCGTTGAACATTGGCAGGGTTTTTTCAAGGTTGATGATGTGAATCTTGTTACGCGCGCCGAAAATGTACTTACCCATTTTCGGATTCCAGTAACGGGTTTGGTGACCGAAGTGCACACCGGCCTTCAGCATATCGCGCATGTTGACTTGGGACATGATAGTTCCTTAATAAGTCGGGTTTGGCCTCCACGTATCCCAATGACCAACCAGCAGCATCAGCTGAAGGCACCCAGGTCATCGTGTCGACACGTGTGTGGATTTAAGCTTTTCAGGGTACCCCGGAAAGCGGCGCATTTTATATCACAAGGCCGGAAAAAACGGAACCCGCATTCTGAAAACCTGGCGAATGCTTTTGATCCCGCCCTTGGAATCCCCCAAGAATGCGCCATCCTATAGAGAGAAGCGATGCACAGAAGCTCAGATTTGCCCTGATCGTCTGGTAGAATTGCGTTTTTCAGGGCCGCGACGATCGTTCGCGCAATGCCCATTTCGTTTTAGAAGGCGCCATTGAGCGCAGAGAGAGCCTGTATGACCGTCACCCTCAAAACCCCAGAGGACATCGCAAAAATGCGGATCGCCGGCAAATTGGCCGCCGATGTGCTGGAAATGATTGCCGATTATGTCAAGCCGGGCGTTACCACCGAAGAGCTGGACCGCATCTGCCACGACTACATCGTCAACGAGCAGAAAGCCATTCCTGCCCCGCTCAACTACAAGGGCTTTCCGAAGTCGATCTGCACCTCGATCAACCACGTGGTCTGCCACGGCATCCCGAACGAGAAGCCGTTGAAGGATGGCGACACGCTGAACATCGACGTCACAGTGATCAAGGACGGCTACCACGGCGATACCAGCCGCATGTTCCACGTCGGCACCGTGCCAGTCTGGGCCGAGCGTCTGTCCCAGGTGACACAGGAATGCATGTACAAGGCCATCGAACTGGTCAAACCCGGCTGCCGCCTGGGCGATATCGGTGAAGTGATCCAAAAGCACGCGGAAAAGAACGGTTTCTCGGTGGTTCGCGAGTTCTGCGGCCACGGCATCGGTAAGGTGTTCCACGAAGAACCGCAGATCCTGCACTACGGCCGCGCCGGCACCGGCATGGAACTGAAAGCCGGCATGACCTTCACCATCGAGCCGATGATCAACCAGGGCAAGGCCGACACCAAGGTGCTGGGCGATGGCTGGACCGCGATCACCAAGGACCGCAAGCTGTCGGCGCAATGGGAACACACTCTGCTGGTGACCGATACCGGCTACGAGATCTTCACCCTGCGCAGCGACGATACCATCCCGCGCGTTTCGGCCTGATCCCGCCCGCGCCGTTCCCAGCCTTATAGAAAGGAAAGCCAATCGATGCCGCAGGTGGATCCCGAACTCTTCGACCGCGGCCAGTTCCAGGCTGAACTGGCCCTGAAGGCAAGCCCTATCGCTGCTTTCAAGAAGGCGATCCGTCAGGCCCGCGAAGTGCTCGACGAGCGGTTTCGCAGCGGCCGGGAGATTCGCCGGTTGATCGAGGATCGTGCCTGGTTCGTCGATAACATCCTGCAAAAGGCCTGGGAGCAATTTAACTGGAACTTCGAAGCCGACATCGCGCTGGTCGCGGTCGGCGGCTACGGTCGTGGCGAGTTGCACCCCTACTCCGACATCGACCTGCTGATCCTGCTGGACGGCGCCGACCACGAAATTTTCCGTGATTCAATCGAGCGTTTTCTGACGTTGCTGTGGGACATCGGCCTGGAAGTCGGCCAGAGCGTTCGCTCGGTTGACGAATGCGCCGAGGAAGCCCGCGCCGACCTGACGGTGATCACCAACCTGATGGAAAGCCGCACCATTGCCGGTCCCGAGCGCCTGCGCCAGCGCATGCTGGACGTGACCAGCACCGCGCACATGTGGCCCAGCAAGGAGTTCTTCCTGGCCAAGCGCGCCGAGCAGAAAGCCCGTCACCACAAATACAACGACACCGAGTACAACCTGGAACCCAACGTCAAGGGCTCGCCCGGTGGCCTGCGGGATATCCAGACGATTCTGTGGGTCGCCCGTCGTGAGTACGGCACCCTGAACCTGCGGGCCCTGGCCGGCGAAGGTTTCCTGGTGGAGAGCGAGAACGCCTTGCTGGCTTCGTCCCAGGAATTCCTGTGGAAAGTGCGTTACGCGCTGCACATGCTCGCCGGCCGCGCCGAAGACCGCCTGCTGTTCGACCACCAGCGCACGATTGCCGGGCTGCTGGGTTTCGTCGGCAATGACGCCAAGCACGCCATCGAAAACTTCATGCAGCAGTACTACCGGGTGGTCATGAGCATTGCCCAGCTCAGCGACTTGATCATCCAGCACTTCGAAGAAGTGATCCTGGCCCCCGAAGACGAAGCACCGCCGCAGCCAATCAACTCGCGATTCCAACTGCACGACGGCTACATCGAGGCGCGCAACAACAATGTGTTCCGCCGCACGCCGTTCGCCATGCTCGAAATCTTCGTGCTGATGGCCCAGCAGCCGGAGATCAAAGGCGTACGCGCCGACACCATCCGCCTGCTGCGCGAGAACCGTCATTTGATCGACGACGACTTCCGCAACGATATTCGCAATACCAGCCTGTTCATCGAATTGTTCAAGTGCAAGATCGGTATCCACCGCAACCTGCGGCGGATGAACCGTTACGGGATCCTTGGGCGTTATCTGCCAGAGTTCGGCTTTATTGTCGGGCAGATGCAGCACGACCTGTTCCACATCTATACGGTCGACGCGCACACCCTGAACCTGATCAAGCACCTGCGTAAGTTGCAGTACACCCAGGTGTCGGAAAAATTCCCGCTGGCCAGCAAGCTCATGGCCAAACTGCCCAAGCCGGAGTTGATTTACCTGGCCGGCCTGTACCACGACATCGGCAAGGGCCGGCATGGCGACCACTCGGAAATCGGCGCAGTGGACGCCGAAGCCTTTTGTCAGCGCCATCAGTTGCCGATCTGGGACAGCCGCCTGATCGTCTGGCTGGTGCAAAACCATCTCGTAATGTCGACCACTGCCCAGCGCAAGGACTTGTCCGACCCGCATGTGATCCACGATTTCGCGCAGATTGTCGGCGATGAAACCCGCCTCGATTATCTGTATGTGCTGACCGTTGCCGACATCAACGCGACCAACCCGACGCTATGGAACTCCTGGCGCGCGAGCCTGTTGCGCCAGCTCTACACCGAGACCAAGCGCGCCTTGCGTCGCGGCCTGGAAAACCCGGTGGATCGCGAAGAACAGATCCGCCAGACCCAAAGCGCAGCGCTGGACATTCTGGTACGCGGCGGCACCGACCCGGACGACGTCGAGCAGTTGTGGGCACAACTGGGCGATGACTACTTCCTGCGTCACACCGCCGGTGACGTAGCCTGGCACACCGATGCAATCTTGCAGCAGCCGGCCGACGGCGGCCCGCTGGTGCTGATCAAGGAAACCACCCAGCGCGAGTTCGAGGGCGGTACGCAGATCTTCATTTATGCGCCGGACCAGCACGACTTCTTCGCCGTGACCGTGGCGGCGATGGACCAGCTCAACCTGAACATTCACGACGCCCGGGTCATCACCTCCAGCAGCCAGTTCACCCTCGACACCTATATCGTGCTCGACACCGATGGCGACTCGATCGGCGACAACCCGGCGCGGGTCAAGCAGATTCGCGAAGGCTTGACCGAAGCCCTGCGCAATCCGGACAACTACCCAACGATTATCCAGCGTCGGGTGCCGCGTCAGCTCAAACATTTTGCCTTTGCGCCACAAGTGACGATCCACAACGATGCCCAGCGTCCGGTGACCGTGCTGGAACTCAGTGCACCCGACCGTCCTGGGTTGCTGGCACGAATCGGCACGATCTTCCTTGAGTTCGACTTGTCGTTGCAGAACGCCAAGATCGCCACCTTGGGCGAGCGCGTGGAAGACGTGTTCTTCATCACCGACGCCAACAATCAGCCGCTATCCGACCCGTTGCTGTGCAGTCGTTTGCAGGATGCAATCGTCAAACAGCTGAGCGTCAACCAGGAACCCGATATCAAACATTCGCGCATCAGCATCTGAATTAACCCAATCCCCCTGTGGGAGCGCCTGTGGCGAGGGGGCTTGTTGTGGCGAGGGAGCTTGCCCCCGCTGGGCTGCGAAGCGGCCCCAAAACCTACACCGCGATGTATCAGATACACCGCATGCAAAGGTTTTACGACTGCTCCGCAGCCGAACGGGGGCAAGCTCCCTCGCCACAACAAGCCCCCTACACCACATTAGTCCTCCCACATTGAACGAGGCCCCCATGAACAACGCTCTGAACCAGTTGCAGCCCTACCCGTTCGAAAAGCTCCGCGCCCTGCTCGGCAGCGTCACGCCAAACCCGGACAAACGCGCCATCGCGCTGTCCATCGGCGAACCGAAGCATCGCTCGCCAAGCTTTGTCGCCGAAGCCCTGGCAAGCAATCTGGATCAGATGGCCGTGTACCCGACCACCCTCGGCATCCCGGCCCTGCGTGAAGCGATCGCCGCATGGTGCGAACGCCGTTTCAGTGTTCCAAATGGCTGGCTCGACCCCGCGCGCAACGTGCTGCCGGTCAACGGCACCCGCGAAGCGTTGTTCGCCTTCACCCAGACCGTGGTCAACCGTGGTGAAGACGCGCTGGTGGTCAGCCCGAACCCGTTCTATCAGATCTACGAAGGCGCGGCGTTCCTGGCCGGAGCCAAGCCGCATTACCTGCCATGCCTTGACGAAAACGGCTTCAACCCGGATTTCGACGCTGTTTCGCCAGACATCTGGAAGCGTTGCCAGATCCTGTTCCTGTGCTCGCCGGGCAACCCGACCGGCGCGTTGATCCCGGTTGAAACCCTGAAAAAACTGATCGCCCTGGCCGACGAATACGATTTCGTGATCGCCGCTGACGAGTGCTACAGCGAACTGTACTTCGATGAACAGACCCCGCCACCCGGCCTGCTCAGCGCCTGTGTGGAACTAGGCCGCAAAGACTTCAAGCGTTGCGTGGTGTTTCATAGCCTGTCCAAGCGCTCCAACCTGCCAGGCCTGCGTTCGGGCTTTGTGGCCGGCGATGCAGACATCCTCAAGGGTTTCCTGCTGTATCGCACTTACCACGGCTGTGCGATGCCGGTTCAAACGCAACTGGCCAGCGTTGCAGCGTGGAACGACGAAGTGCATGTGCGGGCCAACCGTGCGCTGTACCGTGAGAAGTACGATGCGGTATTGGAAATCCTCAGCCCGGTGATGGATGTGCAGCGCCCGGATGGCGGTTTCTATCTGTGGCCAAACGTTGAAGGCGACGACGCGGCGTTCTGCCGGGATCTGTTTGCCGAGGAACACGTGACCGTAGTACCAGGCTCCTACCTGTCCCGTGAAGTAGATGGCGTCAACCCGGGAGCCGGGCGTGTGCGGATGGCGCTGGTCGCGCCACTGGCGGAGTGCGTTGAGGCGGCTGAACGGATTCGCGCCTTCATTACCCGCCACAAGTAACCCCTGAATGCCCGTGCCAGGCAATCTGGCGCGGGCACTTCGCATATCAAGTTGCCTGCAATCTTTTCAGCCCCCCTCACCAAAAACCATCGCCAAAAACCATCACCGAGCAGATGCCAACTCAGGCTGTAGAGCTCCAACAACCCCATCCGAAACGCCACCGCCTGCGCTTCTCGCCGAATCGTTGAACACTTCAAACAGACAAACCCGACCACAGCCGACGCGAAACCGTCCGGTCATGGCATAATCCGTCACCTTTTATTTTCAGCACCTGTAAAGGGGGCAATTCCTTGACCGTTTCAAGCAAAACGTTGCACCTTTTCGGCATCAAAGCCTGCGACACCATGAAAAAGGCGCGCACCTGGCTCGATGAACACGCTGTGAGCTATGACTTTCATGATTACAAAGCGGTCGGAATCGACCGTGAACACCTGACCCAATGGTGCGAGGAGCACGGCTGGCAAGTGGTGTTGAACCGTGCAGGCACGACCTTTCGCAAGCTCGACGACGAACGCAAAGCCGATCTCGACCAGCCGAAAGCCATCGAATTGATGCTCGCACAACCCTCGATGATCAAGCGCCCGGTGCTCGATCTCGGTGACAGAACCCTGATTGGCTTCAAGCCAGATATCTACGCGGCCGCACTCAAGTAAGGCAGCCCGTTCCATTTTGTTAGAGGTATCAACATGTCCACTACCCTGTTCAGCCTGGCCTTTGGTGTCGGCACTCAAAACCGTCAAGGCGCATGGCTGGAAGTGTTTTACGCGCAGCCACTGCTCAATCCTTCTGCCGAACTGGTCGCGGCCATTGCCCCGATCCTGGGCTACACCGACGGCAATCAGGCCATCGCCTTCAGCACGACTCAGGCGTCGCAACTGGCTGAAGCGCTGAAAAGTGTCGATGCTGCACAAGCTGCACTGCTGACCCGTCTGGCCGAGAGCCACAAGCCGCTGGTTGCCACACTGCTGGCCGAAGACGCGCAACTGACCTCCACGCCTGAGGCTTACCTCAAGCTGCACCTGCTGTCCCACCGTCTGGTCAAGCCGCATGGCCTGAATCTGGCCGGGATCTTCCCGCTGCTGCCGAACGTGGCCTGGACCAGCCAGGGTGCGATCGACCTGTCCGAACTGGCCGAGCATCAACTGGAAGCCCGCCTGCGCGGCGAGCTGCTGGAAGTGTTCTCGGTGGACAAGTTCCCGAAAATGACCGACTACGTGGTACCAGCCGGCGTGCGTATCGCTGACGCGGCACGTATTCGTCTGGGCGCCTACGTGGGCGAAGGCACCACCGTGATGCACGAAGGTTTCGTTAACTTCAACGCTGGCACCGAAGGCCCGGGCATGATCGAAGGCCGCGTGTCGGCTGGCGTGTTCGTCGGCAAGGGTTCGGACCTGGGCGGCGGCTGCTCGACCATGGGCACCCTGTCGGGTGGCGGCAACATCGTGATCAAGGTGGGCGAAGGCTGCCTGATCGGCGCCAACGCCGGTATCGGTATCCCGTTGGGCGATCGCAACACCGTTGAGTCGGGCCTGTACGTGACGGCCGGCACCAAGGTGGCGCTGCTCGACGAAAAGAATCAGCTGGTCAAAGTGGTTAAAGCCCGTGAACTGGCCGGTCAACCTGACCTGTTGTTCCGCCGCAATTCGGAAACCGGTGCCGTGGAGTGCAAAACCCACAAGTCGGCCATCGAACTGAACGAAGCGCTGCACGCTCACAACTAAGCAGAGCGTCAAACGATCACCTTGTAGGAGCGCCGCATCGCTCGCTCCTACAAGGTCAGGCGTACACCCGCCCATGTCACCAGGGCCGAACAACATGATGATTCCTTCTCCCTGGCGCGCCGATTTCCCGGCCATCGCCGCACTGCAACGGCAAGACCAGACCTATCTGGACAACGCCGCCACCACGCAAAAACCTCAAGCCCTGCTGGATGCCCTGGCGCATTACTACGCCAACGGCGCGGCCAACGTGCATCGGGCGCAACACTTGCCTGGCGCCCATGCCACCCAGGCGTTCGAGGACAGCCGCCGCAAAGTTGCGCAATGGCTCAATGCCGGCGATTGCGGGCAGATTATCTTTACCCACGGTGCGACTTCCGCGCTGAACCTCCTGGCCTATGGCCTGGAACACCTTTTCAATCCGGGCGATGAAATTGTCATCAGCGCTCTGGAGCACCACGCCAACCTGTTGCCGTGGCAGCAACTGGCCCACCGTCGCGACCTGAAGCTGGTGATCCTGCCGCTGAATGTCGATGGTTTGATCGACCTGGATGTCGCCGCGCAGTTGATCGGTCCGCGCACCCGTTTGCTGGCGGTCAGCCAGCTGTCCAACGTGCTGGGCGCCTGGCAACCGTTGCCCGCGCTGTTGGCGATGGCCAAGGCACACAACGCGCTGACCGTGATCGACGGCGCCCAAGGCGTGGTTCATGGCCGACACGATGTGCAGACACTGGGCTGCGACTTCTACGTGTTTTCCAGCCACAAACTCTACGGCCCCGATGGCCTGGGCGTGCTGTTCGGGCGCAACGAAGCGCTGCAACAGCTGCGCCCCTGGCAGTTCGGCGGCGAAATGGTGCTGGATGCCAACTACCACGATGCTCGCTTTCGGTCCGCACCGCTGGGGTTCGAGGCCGGTACACCGCCGATCGCCAGTGTGATCGGTCTGGGCGCAACGCTGGACTACCTCGCGGGGCTGGATCAGGACGCCGTGTCCGCCCACGAAGCGGCGCTGCATGACTATCTGCTCAAAGGCCTGGAAGCGCGCAACGGCATTCGCCTGCTGGGCAAACCGCAACTGGCGCTGGCCAGTTTTGTCGTCGAAGGTGTGCATAACTCTGATCTGGCGCATTTGCTGACTGAACAGGGCATCGCCGTGCGCGCCGGTCATCATTGCGCCATGCCGTTGCTCAAAAGCTTTGAACTGGCGGGGGCGATTCGGGTGTCGTTGGCGCTGTACAACAATTCCGAAGACCTTGAGCGTTTTTTCGAAGCACTGGATCAGGCCCTGGAGTTGTTGCGATGACACTGCCCGCGGATGCCGTCACGGCACTGGACACGTTTCAGCAGGCGGCGAGCTGGGAACAGCGGGCGCGGTTGCTGATGCAATGGGGCGACCGTCTGCCCGCGTTGAGCGATGTGGATAAAGTCGACGCCAACCGCGTGCACGGTTGTGAAAGCCAGGTCTGGCTGGTCGGCACGTTGCAGGATGGGCACTGGCAATTCAGCGCCAGCAGCGATGCGCGATTGATTCGCGGGTTGGTGGCGTTGCTGCTGGCGCGGGTCAACGGGTTGTCTGCAGTTGAGTTGCAACAGGTGGATTTGGCAGATTGGTTCAGTCAGCTGGGGCTGGGTCGCCAGTTATCCCAATCCCGTAGCAATGGCTTGAATGCGGTGTTGCAGCGGATGCGTGAGCTAGCGCACTGATCGTTCCCACGCTCTGCGTGGGAATGCCTCCACGGACGCTCCGTGTTCGGCTCTGGAAGGGACGCGGAGCGTCCCGGGCTGGATTCCCACGCAGAGCGTGGAACGATCGAACCACAACCATCAAACCTGAGGTTTGACCCGATCCGCCGGACGCCGCACGCCCGCCACAATCTTATCCACAGCCTTGGTCGCCGCGACCATGCCAAACGTCGCCGTCACCATCATCACCGCGCCAAAGCCCCCGGCGCAGTCGAGCTTCACGCCGTCCCCGACAAAACTCTTCTGCAGGCAAATGCTGCCATCGGGTTTCGGGTAGCGCAGTTGCTCGGTGGAAAACACGCACGGCACGCTGTAGTGACGGGTCACGGTACGGGAGAAGCCGTAGTCGCGGCGCAATGTAGAGCGCACTTTCGACGCCAGCGGATCGTTGAACGTGCGATTCAGGTCGCAGACCTGGATCAGCGTCGGGTCGATCTGCCCGCCCGCGCCGCCGGTGGTGATGATCTGGATCTTGCGCCGCTTGCACCAGGCGATCAGCGCCGCCTTGGCGTTGACACTGTCGATGCAGTCGATCACGCAATCGATGTTCGGCGTGATGTACTCGGCCATGGTTTCGCGGGTGACGAAGTCCGCCACCGCATGCACCGTGCAGTCCGGGTTGATCCCGCGCAGGCGCTCGGCCATCACCTCGACCTTGGGCTTGCCGACGGTGCTGTCCAGCGCATGCAGCTGACGGTTGACGTTGCTGACGCAGACGTCGTCCAGGTCGAACAGCGATATCTCGCCCACGCCACACCGGGCAACCGCTTCCGCCGCCCAGGAGCCGACACCACCGACGCCGACGATCGCCACATGGGCCGCGCGCAAGCGCTCCATGCCTTCAATGCCATACAAGCGGGCGATACCAGCAAACCGCGGATCTTCTGTACTCATGACCATTACCCCAAAAACCGGCGCGCATTATAGGGCTCTCGGCGGTCAAGAGCACCTTTGGTGCTATGGACGACAGACTTGACGGCTTCAATTGACTACAAATTTATTGGAATTGGGCTACATCATCCCGGTCGAAGAACTTAAGTCGACCTGGATTGCCCAATGTCGGGCGTTTCCCTGTTCGCTGTACGGTCAGAGAACCTCCAGTGTAGGATGCGCGCCCCTGCCACCTGGCAGCCGGCCGCCAACCGTTCCTTCGTTCCACAGCCTTTGGAACCCGAAAAAGCTATGTCATCGCGTAAATTTGGACTCAACCTGGTAGTGGTTCTAGCAATCGCCGCCTTGTTCACCGGTTTCTGGGCGTTGGTCAATCGCCCGGTCACCGCCCCCAACTGGCCTGAACAGATCTCCGGCTTCTCGTACTCGCCGTTTCAACAAGGCCAGTACCCGCAGAAAGACCAGTATCCGACCGACGATGAAATGCGTCGCGACCTGGAGATCATGAGCAAGCTGACGGACAACATCCGGACCTACTCGGTCGACGGCACGCTGGAGGACATTCCCAAACTGGCGGAAGAGTTCGGCCTGCGGGTGACCCTGGGGATCTGGATCAGCCCGGACCAGGAACGCAACGAGCGCGAGATTCAGCGCGCCATCCAACTGGCCAACACCTCCCGCAGCGTGGTTCGCGTTGTGGTCGGTAACGAGGCGATCTTCCGCAAGGAAATCACCGCTGCCGAGTTGAGCGTGATCCTGGATCGTGTGCGCGCAGCCGTTAAGGTTCCGGTCACCACCTCCGAACAGTGGCACGTCTGGGAAGAACACCCGGAACTGGCCAAGCACGTCGACCTGATCGCAGCTCACGTCCTGCCCTACTGGGAGTTCATCCCTGTGGACAAGGCCGGCCAGTTCGTTCTCGACCGCGCCCGTGACCTGAAAAAGATGTTCCCGAAAAAACCGTTGCTGCTCTCCGAAGTCGGCTGGCCGAGCAACGGCCGCATGCGCGGTGGCGCCGATGCGTCGCCGGCAGACCAGGCGATTTACCTGCGCACGCTGGTTAACAAGCTCAACCGCCAGGGTTTCAACTACTTCGTGATCGAAGCGTTTGACCAACCGTGGAAGGCCAGTGACGAAGGCTCGGTGGGCGCATACTGGGGCGTGTTCAACGCCGCGCGTCAGCAGAAATTCAACTTCGAAGGCCCGGTTGTCGCGATCCCGCAATGGCGCGTACTGGCTATCGGCTCGGTAGTGCTGGCGCTGCTGTCCCTGACCCTGCTGATGATCGACGGTTCGGCCCTGCGTCAACGCGGCCGTACCTTCCTGACCTTTATCGCGTTCCTCTGCGGTTCGGTGCTGGTGTGGATCGGTTACGACTACAGCCAGCAATACAGCACCTGGTTCAGTCTGACGGTGGGTTTCCTGCTTGCCCTCGGTGCGCTCGGAGTGTTCATCGTTCTGCTGACTGAAGCCCATGAGCTGGCCGAAGCAGTCTGGACCCACAAACGCCGGCGTGAATTCCTGCCAGTGGTGGGCGATTCGGACTACCGACCGAAAGTGTCGATTCACGTACCGTGCTACAACGAGCCGCCGGAGATGGTCAAACAGACCCTCAACGCCCTGGCCAACCTCGACTATCCGGACTTCGAAGTCCTGATCATCGACAACAACACCAAGGACCCGGCCGTCTGGGAACCGGTGCGTGATTATTGCGAAACCCTCGGCCCGCGCTTCAAGTTCTTCCACGTCGCGCCATTGGCCGGTTTCAAGGGCGGCGCACTGAATTACCTGATTCCGCACACCGCCAAGGACGCCGAAGTGATTGCGGTGATCGACTCGGACTACTGCGTGCACCCGAATTGGCTCAAGCACATGGTGCCGCACTTCGCCGACCCGAAAATCGCCGTGGTGCAATCGCCACAGGATTACCGCGACCAGAACGAAAGCACCTTCAAGAAGCTCTGCTACGCCGAATACAAAGGCTTCTTCCATATCGGCATGGTCACCCGCAACGACCGCGACGCGATCATCCAGCACGGCACCATGACCATGACCCGTCGCTCGGTGCTCGAGGAACTGGGCTGGGCCGACTGGTGTATCTGTGAAGACGCCGAGCTGGGTCTGCGTGTATTCGAAAAAGGTCTGTCGGCAGCGTATTACCACGACAGCTACGGCAAAGGCCTGATGCCCGATACCTTTATCGACTTCAAGAAACAGCGTTTCCGCTGGGCCTATGGCGCGATCCAGATCATCAAGCGTCACACCGCCAGCCTGCTGCGCGGCAAGGACACCGAGCTGACCCGTGGCCAGCGTTACCACTTCCTCGCGGGCTGGTTGCCGTGGGTGGCGGACGGCATGAACATCTTCTTCACCATCGGCGCACTGTTGTGGTCGGCGGCGATGATCATCGTGCCGCAACGGGTCGATCCACCGCTGCTGATTTTCGCGATCCCGCCATTGGCGCTGTTCGTGTTCAAGGTGGGCAAGATCATCTTCCTGTACCGCCGCGCGGTCGGGGTCAACCTGAAAGACGCCTTCTGCGCCGCGTTGGCCGGGCTGGCGTTGTCGCACACCATCGCCAAAGCGGTGCTGTACGGTTTCTTCACCAGCAGCATTCCGTTCTTCCGCACACCGAAAAATGCCGATAACCACGGCTTCTGGGTGGCGATTTCGGAGGCTCGCGAAGAGCTGTTCATCATGCTGCTGCTGTGGGGCGCGGCGCTGGGGATCTTCCTGGTGCAGGGTATACCAAGCAACGACATGCGCTTCTGGGTGACCATGTTGCTGGTGCAGTCGCTGCCGTACCTGGCGGCGCTGATCATGGCGTTCCTGTCGTCGCTGCCCAAACCTTCGGTAGAAGCTGCGCCGGTACCGGCGTAATCCGTTATTAGATAACGTCAAACGGCGGCCTTCGGGCCGCCGTTTTGCTTTAGAATGATCGCCTTTTTCAATGCCAACAAACTCGGTAGGAGCTGCTTCGGCAGCCCCTACATGTTTACCGTGCGCACCTCGGAGTTCTTACATGACGGCCCACGCCGACCTTTCGCCGACCCTTCAACTCGCCATCGACCTGATCCGTCGTCCATCCGTGACGCCGGTCGACGCCGATTGCCAGAAGCAGATGATGCAGCGCCTGGGCGATGCTGGTTTTATGCTGGAGCCGATGCGCATCGAAGATGTGGATAACTTCTGGGCGACCCACGGCAAACATGACGGTCCGGTGCTGTGCTTCGCCGGTCACACCGACGTGGTGCCGACCGGTCCGGTGGCGGCCTGGCAGATCGATCCGTTCAACGCGGTGATCGACGAGCACGGCATGCTCTGCGGTCGTGGTGCGGCAGACATGAAAGGCAGCCTTGCGTCCATGACCGTGGCAGCCGAGCGTTTCGTCGCCGACTATCCGGATCACAAGGGCAAGGTCGCGTTCCTGATCACCAGTGACGAAGAAGGCCCGGCGCACCATGGCACCAAGGCTGTGGTCGAGCGCCTTGCCGCCCGCAAGGAGCGTCTGGACTGGTGCATCGTCGGCGAGCCGTCGAGCACGACCCTGGTGGGTGACGTGGTCAAGAATGGCCGTCGTGGTTCCCTCGGCGCCAAATTGACCGTGCGCGGTGTGCAGGGCCACGTGGCGTATCCGCACCTGGCAAAGAACCCGATCCACCTCGCCGCCCCGGCGCTGGCCGAACTTGCCGCCGAGCACTGGGACCATGGCAACGATTTCTTCCCGCCGACCAGTTTCCAGATCTCCAACGTCAATTCCGGCACCGGTGCGACCAACGTGATTCCGGGTGATCTGGTGGCGGTGTTCAACTTCCGCTTCTCCACCGAGTCCACTGTCGAAGGCCTGCAAAAGCGCGTCGCCGACATTCTCGACAAGCATGGCCTGGACTGGCACATCGACTGGGCGCTGTCCGGCCTGCCGTTCCTCACCGAGCCGGGCGCGCTGCTCGACGCGGTGTCGGCGAGCATCAAGGACATCACCGGTCGTGACACCAAAGCCTCCACCAGCGGCGGCACTTCAGATGGGCGCTTCATCGCGACCATGGGCACCCAAGTGGTTGAACTGGGCCCGGTCAACGCGACGATCCACCAGGTCAACGAGCGTGTACTGGCGGCCGACCTCGACGTGCTGACCGAAATCTACTACCAGACCCTGATCAAGTTGCTCGCCTGATGCTCGCCTGTCCGATCTGCAGCGAACCGCTGAACGCGGTGGACAACGGCGTGGCCTGTCCCGCCGGGCATCGTTTCGACCGCGCACGGCAGGGTTACCTGAACCTGCTGCCGGTGCAGCACAAGAACAGCCGTGACCCTGGGGATAACCAGGCGATGGTCGAAGCCCGTCGCGACTTTCTGAACGCCGGCCATTACGCGCCGGTGGCCAAGCGTCTGGCGGAACTGGCGGCCGGTTATGCGCCGCAGCGCTGGCTGGACATCGGTTGTGGCGAGGGTTATTACACCGCGCAAATCGCCGAAGCCTTGCCCAACGCCGATGGCTACGCCCTGGACATTTCCCGGGAAGCGGTCAAACGCGCCTGCAAACGCAACCCTGCGCTAACCTGGTTGATCGCCAGCATGGCGCGGGTGCCGTTGGCCTCGGGCAGTTGCCAGTTTCTGGCCAGCGTGTTCAGCCCGCTGGACTGGGAAGAAGCCAAACGTCTGCTCAGCCCCGGTGGCGGCTTGATGAAAGTCGGGCCCACCAGCGGCCATCTGATGGAATTGCGTGAGCGGCTGTACGACGAAGTGCGCGAGTACACCGACGACAAGCACCTGGCGCTGGTGCCGGAAGGCATGGCGTTGCAACACAGCGAAACCCTGGAATTCAAACTGACGCTGGTCAATGGTCAGGATCGCGCGAACCTCTTGGCGATGACACCTCACGGCTGGCGCGCCAGTGCCGAACGCCGGACAGCAGTCATTGAACAAGTGGAACCGTTCGAGGTCACCGTTTCGATGCGCTACGATTATTTCGTTCTGCAGTAGTAGTTAGAGAACAACTTTAATTTTTGGTCTTGAGTAAAGGCTCAAGGCCGGCTAAATCCGCGAATGGATTTTTCAGACCCGCAGTGAGGACATCCATGCGCCAACCGGACATCGAGATTTACCTGAAAGACGCCGACGTCGATCACAAAGCCATCGCGGCCTGGCTCGGCGCGGCTCTAGGCCCGTGCACCGACTGGGTTCAGAAAGGCCAGACCTACAAGTGCAAGGCTGGTAGCGTGCCAGTGACCTGGCTGCCCAAAGCCGTAGGAAAATGGAACAGCCTGTACCTGGAAAGCGACCAGACCCCATGGGAAGACGACATCGCTTGCGCCCGCGCCGCATTTGCCGCACTGAACGTCGAAGTGCGTTGCGCGCCGGGTAGCTGGGTCGAGGAAGAAGGTGAGGAAACGGCAGATCGCTGGATTCGCATCAGCGTCGATGGCGAAGAAGAGATCACCTGGAAAACCGCGTAAAACGAAAAAGATCGCAGCCTTCGGCAGCTCTCCTACAGAGTTTTGTGTACCCCTGTAGGAGCTGCCGAAGGCTGCGATCTTTTGATCTTAAGGTTTACAGACCTACAACATCCTCAGCCTGCAACCCCTTCTGCCCTTCCACCACCGCATACTCAACCTGCTGACCTTCAGTCAGCGAGCGATGCCCTTCGCCGCGAATCGCGCGGTAGTGCACGAACACGTCCACCCCGTCCTGGCGCTGAATGAAGCCATAACCCTTGGCGTCGTTGAACCACTTCACGTTGCCGGTTTCGCGTGTTGCCATCTGTTCATACTCCTCTTTTATTATTGATCGGGCTTTTCGCAGGAAAGCCTCGGGAACATCGCTTGCACTGAAAGGTGCCACTGTCTGGCCAGTGCGGGCTCGCCGAGTATATGACAGGCGCAAAAACTCTCAACAGGAGTTTACTTCGCTGCTTTTTTGCCGATTTTCAGCGAATACGGCACACTATCGCCCGCCCGAGCAACTGCTCGGTTTTATTCACTCACGCAGAAGCCGTATGACCCGTTCCCCGTTCCGCCGTCTTGTGTTTGGCACCCTGCGCCGACTGCTGTACCTCTGGGTTCGCTCAGAGACGATCAACCAGTCGTCGTTCACCCTTAACCTCGACCGCAGCCGGCCGGTGTTCTACGTCCTGCAAAATCCTTCGCTGACCGACCTTGCCGTGGTCGATACCGAATGCAGCAAGGCCGGCCTTCCCCGTCCGGTATTGCCGGTATCAGTGGGTGCGCTGGTGGAGCCCGCCGCGTTCTTTTACCTGACACCGGATCCCGACTGGCTTGGCCGTCAGGACAAACGCGGTGCGCCGCCAACCCTGACCCGTCTGGTCAGCGCCCTGAGCCAGAACGCCGCCGAAGACGCGCAGATCATTCCGGTCAGCGTGTTCTGGGGCCAGTCGCCAGACAGCGAGTCGAGCCCATGGAAGCTGCTGTTCGCCGACAGCTGGGCGGTCACCGGACGGTTGCGCCGGTTGCTGAGCATCATCGTGCTGGGGCGCAAGACCCGGGTGCAGTTCTCGGCACCGATCCATCTGCGCGAACTGATCGAACACAACAAGGGCCACGAGCGCACGGTGCGCATGGCCCAGCGGATTCTTCGGGTGCACTTCCGCAATCTGAAAGCCGCGGTGATCGGCCCGGACATTTCCCACCGGCGCAACCTGGTCAAAGGCCTGCTCAACCAGCCGCTGGTCAAGCAAGCGATCCTCGACGAAGCCGAGCGCGAAAACATCTCCCCGGAAAAAGCCAAGGCCCAGGCCTTGCGCTACGGAAACGAAATCGCCTCCGACTACACCTACACCGCGATCCGCTTCATGGAAGTGGTGCTGAGCTGGTTCTGGAACAAGATCTACGACGGGATCAAGGTCAACAACATCGAAGGCGTGCAAAAGGTCGCCCCGGGTTACGAAGTGATCTACGTCCCCTGCCACCGTAGCCACATCGACTACCTGCTGCTGTCCTATCTGCTGTTCCGCAACGGCCTGACCCCGCCGCACATCGCCGCCGGGATCAACCTCAACATGCCGGGGATCGGCGGTCTGTTGCGTCGCGGCGGTGCGTTCTTCATGCGCCGCACGTTCAAGGGCAATCCGCTCTATACCTCGGTGTTCAACGAATACCTGCACACTCTGTTCACTAAAGGCTTCCCAGTCGAATACTTCGTCGAAGGCGGCCGTTCGCGCACCGGGCGCATGCTGCAACCGAAAACCGGGATGCTCGCGATCACGCTGCGCAGCTTCCTGCGTTCGTCGCGCATGCCGATCGTGTTCGTGCCGGTGTACATCGGTTACGAGCGCGTGCTGGAAGGCCGTACCTACCTCGGCGAATTGCGTGGCGCGAGCAAGAAGAAAGAATCGATCTTCGACATCTTCAAAGTCATCGGCGCGCTCAAACAGCGTTTCGGTCAGGTCGCGGTGAACTTCGGTGAGCCGATCAAACTGGCGGAGTTCCTCGACAGCGAACAGCCAGACTGGCGCCAACAGGCACACGGCCCGCAATTCAAACCGGCCTGGCTCAACGAAACCACCAACCGCCTCGGCGAGAAAGTCGCACAGCATCTGAACGAAGCGGCGGCGATCAACCCGGTGAATCTGGTAGCCCTGGCGTTGCTGTCCACCAGCCGCCTGGCCCTGGACGATCGCGCCATGGCGCGGGTGCTCGATTTGTATCTGGCGCTGTTGCGCAAGGTTCCCTACTCGCCGCACACCACCCTGCCGGACGGTGACGGCCGCGCACTGATCGAGCATGTGAAAGACATGGACCTGCTGTCTGAGCAGAACGATGCACTGGGCAAAATTCTGTACCTGGACGAACAGAACGCCGTCCTGATGACCTACTATCGCAACAACGTGCTGCATATCTTCGCGTTGCCGTCGCTGCTGGCGAGTTTCTTCCAGAGCGCGTCGCGCATGAGCCGCGAGCAGATCCTGCGCTACACCCGTGCGCTGTACCCGTACTTGCAATCGGAGCTGTTCATTCGCTGGACACTGGACGAACTCGATGGCGTGATCGATCAGTGGCTCGAAGCCTTCGTCGAGCAAGGCCTGCTGCGTTTCGAGAAGGACGTGTACCTGCGTCCGGCGCCAAGTTCGCGACATTTCGTGTTGTTGACGCTGCTGTCAAAAAGCATTGCCCAGACCTTGCAACGCTTCTACATGACCGTTTCCCTGCTGCTCAACAGCGGCCAGAACAGCATCAGCGCCGAAGAACTGGAAGACCTGTGCACCGTTATGGCCCAGCGCCTGTCGATCCTCCACGGCCTGAATGCCCCGGAGTTTTTCGACAAGAGCCTGTTCCGGCACTTCATCCAGACGATGCTGGATCTCGACGTGCTGCGCCGCGACGAAGCCGGCAAACTGAGCTACCACGAACTGCTGGGTGAACTGGCCGAAGGCGCGGCCAAACGGGTATTGCCGGCGGAGATTCGTTTGTCGATCCGTCAGGTGGCATTGCATCGCAGTGAAGATGCGGCAGAAACCGATGTGATCACCCCTTAAAGGTAATAAACGGAAAGAACAAGGATGTTCTTTCCGTTTTACACACATCAAGACCGCCATACGCCCCAGAAAACTTTCGCCAAACAAATACCCATATACAACTCTGTACCGTCAAGCACTAAACAACGGTGTTAGCCTTAATGACACGCAGCAACACCTCAACAAGGAAGTTAAAATGACCAAGAAAATAGAAATCCAATACGATCTAAAATATGTACCCTATAAAATCGAAAAGCATTTCGCTCTGGAGGAATATCTCTACGAAGTTGCCAGCGACTCGGAAGAAAACCTTATCAGCACATCCTTTGAAGAGAGCCTCGAAGAGGGTGTATCCGTCAGCGGCCTTGAACTAAATCAAGACCCCGAAGATGCGCAAAAAACTTATCGCGTTGTTATGAACATTTGGCAACCTGGCCACAACCAACCAGACGATGGAAGGTATCTGAATCGCACAGATGATCCTGACGCAACCCTAATGGTAAAAGCCGATCATTACTTTACCGTCGACCTGCAAAATAGTGACACGCATCGTGAAGTTGTCTTTCCAGTAGCGTTCTTCATCGTGTAATCACTGGACAGCGAGCAAACACAACCGAGAATCCAGCGTAAAATTCCGTTAAATTGGTTTTGGCACCAGCATCTTCTGGTGCCTTCGCTACGGAGTTCGACAATGAAGAGACTGTCCATTCTCGCCGTCGCAGCGCTGCTGGGCGCCTGTCAGTCACCGCAGCCGACCGCCAACGCCAGCCTCGACGGAGAAGTGTTCTATCTGCAACGCCTCGCTCTGCCACCGAGCGCGACCTTGGGCGTCAGCTTGCAAGATGTGTCTCTGGCCGACGCACCAGCGGTAGTGCTCGACGAACAGAAAGGCCCGGTCAAAAGCCAGGTGCCGCTGCCGTTTCATCTGAGTTTCGATCCGGCCCAGATTAAACCCGGCCATCGCTATTCCGTCAGCGCGCGCATAGAAATAAATGGCAAACTGATGTTCATCACCACTGAACATCACGCCGTGCAACTTGATGGCAGCGATCCGCAGCCCCTGAAAATCCGTGTGGACGCGGTCCGTTAATTCACTTTTCTGAACCTTTTTTTCTGAACAAGGAAGCCACCATGCTCCGCCCTACCCTTCGCTTCGCCGGCCTGTGCGCAGGCTTGATGATTTGCGCCAACGCCCTGGCACTGTCACTCAGTGACCTGTCGCAACAAGACGCCACCGGCGGGCTCAAGGACGCCCTGACCCAAGGCGCGCAGCTGGCCGTTAAACAACTGGGCACACCCGGCGGCTTCAGCAACAACCCGGACGTGAAAATCGAACTGCCGGGGAAACTGGGCAAGGTCGCCAAGAAAATGAAACAGTTCGGCATGGGCGATCAGGTCGATCAACTGGAAACCAGCATGAACAAGGCAGCTGAAGCGGCGGTAACGCAGGCTCAGCCGATTCTGGTGGATGCGGTGAAGAAGATGACCGTGGAAGATGCCAAGGGGATTCTCAGCGGCGGCCAGGATTCGGCCACTCAGTACCTTAGCAAAACCAGCCGCGAACAGATCCGCACCAAGTTCTTGCCGATCGTCAAGCAAGCCACCGACCAAGTGGGCTTGGCTCAGCAATACAACGCGTTCGCCGGGCAAGCCGCGACGCTGGGTGTACTGGATGCGAAAAACGCCAACATCGAAAGCTACGTCACCGAGCAGGCGTTGAACGGGTTGTTCGAGATGATTGGCAAACAGGAAGAAACCATTCGCAAGAACCCTGCGGCAGCGGCGACCAGTTTGGCGAAGAAAGTCTTCGGTACGCTGTAATTTTTCAAACGCAACTCATTACACAAAGCCCGCTGATCTGCGCAGATTCAGCGGGCTTTTTAGTTTGCTATGCTGCGGCCCCAGATGATCCAGCCCCCTCAAAACTCTCGACTTGCGGCGACTATTTTATATCCAAAAAAACAGTAACCACAGAAAAAACAGTCTAAAAAACTGTCAACTCTGACAGTTCATTTCTCTCCGCCTACTGGGCATGCTGATTGCGAGTGACATTCATCCCGACACTATCCCTCTCTACAACTAAAAGGTTTGGAAATGACTCCGTCCACCATTACCAGCGCAACAACTGGCACTTTTACCGCAACTATCGATGGCAGCGACTTCATTGCGGCCCGCGTCAATATCTATTCAGATGCAGATGACATTCATCATTTCAGTGGCTCGATGGGTAGCGAGTTACCTAATGATGATTTCCAGTCCATTTACATAACCACTAAAAAGGATGTGGAAAACGGATCACATACTTATCCCAAGGGGATTGATACCCTGGTCTGTATCACCAAAAAAGGCCAAATTACCGACAAGGCGAAAATCTCTGAGGGCACCTGCACCGTGGATTTCGATAAGGCCACTCAGCACTTCAAAATGTCTTTTGATGTAAAGGCCGACTACCCTCCTAACCTTCGATTGCACATTGAAGGGAGTTTTGACCTCACTTCGAGTTAGCGATCAGACGTGTGCAACAGGTAAATCGTTGGCATAGCATCCGGGTTTCATAGAAGAATCCTTTGCCGAGCCAACGATTTCACCTGAGACTCAGCCCCTCGTCACAATTTGTCTCATCTTCAGTTATGCTCGCCGTTCGTCGTGAACGCCGGAGCCGCTGATCTTATGTCCCCCACTCGCCTGTTTGTCCCCCTCGCCCTTGCTCTGCTGAGTGCTTGCGCCTCGCAACCGAAACAGAACCTGACCGTGGAAAAACAAAGCGAATGCCCGGCGAAACTGCACAACGGGCAAACCCTGATCCTGACGCTGCCAAGCAACCCGACCACGGGTTACCGCTGGGCGATCCAGGATTCGGCCGGTGGTGTGTTGCGCGCGCTCAGCCCCGAGGTTTACAGCAACCCGGAAGACGCCGGGATCGTCGGCAGTGCCGGCGTCTCGACCTGGCGTTTCCAGGCCTTCGCCACCGGCACTGGCCGCCTGCGGCTGACTTACTCACAACCGTGGGCACCGGAAGTACCGGCGGTGCAAACCTTCGACTGCGCCATCGCGGTTAACTGATCGTGGGCTGGCTGATTCTGGCGCTGATGGGCGCGGTGACCTTTGTGTATGGCCTGAGCGTGCATGCCGCGCTGCTCTGCCTGCTGGTCAAACCGATGCCTGTGCTGGCCCTGCTCGGCTGGTTGCACGATGCACCGCCCAGCGAGTATCGGCGCTGGATCAGCCTGGGTTTGATTTTCTCCTTGGTCGGCGATGTGTTGCTGGCATGGCCGCAAGACTTGTTCGTGTTTGGACTTGGAGCATTTTTGCTCGCGCATCTGGCGTATCTGAAGGCTTACTTGAGCGATTGCCGGCGTCTGGCTGTGTTGCCGCTGATCCTCGCCTTCGGCGTGGGTGCCGTGCTGCTGGGGATTCTGATTTCCAATGGTTTGGGGCCGCTGCTGGTCCCGGTGATCGTCTACGGTCTGGCCATCAGCGCCATGCTCTGGCGCGCCCTGGCCCGAGTCGGCACCGACGTGCCCAAACGCTCGGCGCTGTTGGCGGCGGCGGGCGCGGTGGCGTTTGTGTTTTCTGACAGTGTGATTGGCATTAACCGGTTTGTGATGCCATTTCATGCCGCGCCTTACGTGATCATTCTGAGTTACTGGTTGGGACAATGGGGGATTGCGGCGTCGGCGTTCACCCAGCGGCAACGCTAACCCTGTGGCGAGGGGGCTTGCCCCCGTTGGGCTGCGCAGCAGCCCCAAACCCAGCCGCCGCATCCTTTCAAATTAATTGCATCTACCCGCTTTACGACGGCTACGCCGCCGAACGGGGCGATGCGGCGTTCCGACAAGCCCCCTCGCCACAAAAGCCCCTTCGCCCTTCAAATTGCATCAACCAGCCGGTTTATCAGCAAACCCGCGCATCCCCGCGCCAAGTTGGCTAAAATGCCGGCCTTTTCCACCTACACCGCTGGAACCGCCGTGAGCAAAGAATCCGATCGCCTTTTCGCCCAGCCTTTGGCCCAGGTGCCTGACTTCGCCTTTAACGAGGACGTGGTGCGGGTGTTCCCGGACATGATCAAGCGCTCGGTGCCGGGTTATCCGACCATCGTGGAAAACCTCGGCGTGCTCGCCGCGCAATTCGCTCAGCCAAACAGCGTGCTCTATGATTTGGGTTCGTCGCTGGGCGCCGTGACCCAGGCCTTGCGCCGCCACGTGCGTACCGACGGCTGCCGCGTCATTGCTGTGGATAACTCCGCGGCCATGGTCGAGCGTTGCCGCGAATACCTCAACGGCCAGGACTCGATGTTCCAGGAGTTGCTGCCGGTGGAAGTGATCGAAGGCGACATCCTTGCCCTGGAATTTCAGCCAGCCTCGGTGGTGGCGCTGAACTTCACCCTGCAATTCATCGCCCCGGACCAGCGCACCGCGCTGCTCGCGCGTATCCGCCAATCGTTGCTGCCCGGTGGCGCGCTGATTCTTTCGGAGAAGCTGCGCTTCAATGACCCCGAAGAACACGCGCTGCTCACCGATCTGCACGTGGCCTTCAAACGCGCCAACGGCTACAGCGAACTGGAAATCGCCCAGAAGCGCAGCGCCATCGAAAATGTCATGAAGCCCGACAGCCTTGAAGAACATCGCGAACGCCTGTTGGCCGCCGGGTTCTCGAAAGTCGTGCCGTGGTTCCAGTGTCTTAACTTTGCCTCGTTGATTGCCTTGCCATGATTGATTTGTCTCCCCTCGCCCGCCGTCTGGCCGGTACTCCGCTGGCCGAATGGGCCAACACCCTGCAAGTGCAACTCGACAAGAAAATGGAGAAAGGTCACGGCGACCTGGAACGCTGGCAGAGCGCACTGGATGCGTTGCCGAAGATCCAGCCGAGCGAAGTCGACTTGTTGAACGGCCTTAAGCTGGACACCGATTGCAACGACGAAACCCGTGCACAAATGCGCAGCGCGCTGATGGGCTTGTCACCTTGGCGTAAAGGGCCGTTTGACCTGTTCGGCGTGCATGTCGACACCGAATGGCGCTCGGACTGGAAATGGTCCCGAGTGGCTCCGCATCTGGACCTGAAGGGCAAACGCATCCTCGATGTCGGCTGCGGCAACGGCTATTACATGTGGCGCATGCTCGGTGCCGGGGCCGACAGCGTGATCGGTGTCGACCCCAACTGGCTGTTCTTCTGCCAGTTCCAGGCAGTGCAGCGTTACCTGTCCGAACCCAATGCCTGGCACCTGCCCTTCCCTTTCGAAGACCTGCCGCCGAATCTGGAAGGGTTCGACACGGTGTTTTCCATGGGTGTGTTTTACCACCGCCGTTCGCCGATCGAGCATTTGCTGGCGCTGAAGGATTGTCTGGTCAAGGGTGGTGAACTGGTGCTGGAAACGCTGGTGATCGAAGGCGATCAACAGCAGGTATTGGTGCCGGAAGACCGTTACGCACAGATGCGCAATGTCTGGTTCCTGCCGTCGGTGCCGGCGCTGGAGCTGTGGCTGCGTCGCGCCGGGTTCAGCGATGTGCGTTGCGTGGATGTGAGCATGACCACGGTCGAGGAACAACGCGGGACGGAGTGGATGAAGTATCAGTCGTTGAGCGACTTCCTTGACCCGGATGATCACAGCAAAACGATCGAAGGGCTGCCGGCGCCGATGCGTGCGGTGATTGTTGCCCGCAAATAAAAGCCTATTGCCCAGGCATCGAAAAACCTGTGGGAGCGGGCAAGCCCGCCCCCACAGGATCAGTGTTTAGTCTGAAGGTTTTGCTCTTCGGGCCTTGAAGAACTCGCTCAACACTGCCCCGCACTCCTCGGCCAACACCCCGCCTTCGTACAGCACCCGGTGATTCAAAAAGCCCTGGGTAAAAAACTGCCCCTGGCTCTGCACAATTCCGGCCTTGGGCTCCAGCGCGCCATACACCACCCGTGCAATCCGCGAATGCACGATCAGCCCGGCGCACATGCTGCACGGCTCCAGCGTCACGTATAGCGTACTGCCCGGCAGGCGATAGTTGCTGGCGGCCTGGGCGGCGGCGCGGATCGCGACCATTTCCGCGTGGGCGCTGGGGTCGTTGCCACTGATCGGGCAATTGAAACCGCGCCCGATGATTTCACCGTCCTGCACCAGCACCGCGCCCACCGGCACTTCACCCAGCGCCGCACCTTGGGCGGCAAGGGCCAGGGCTTCGCGCATGAAGTCACGATCACGGCTACGGTCGATAATCGCTGCGGGGCGTATCTGCCGCATCACGCCACCTCGATGGCGGCCATCAGGCCGGTTTCCATGTGGTCGATCACATGGCAGTGGAACATCCAGACGCCCGGGTTATCCGCCACCAGCGCCACTTGCGCGCGCTCGTTCTTGCCCAACAGGTAAGTATCGGTGAAGTACGGGATAACCCTGTGCCGGTTCGAGGCAATGACTTTGAAGCTCATGCCATGCAAATGGATCGGGTGCTGATACTGAGTCATGTTCTTCAATTCGAAAATATAGCTTTTGCCCTTTTCGAGCTTGGCAATCGGTCGGTCGGCACAGGTCTTGTCGGTGATGTCCCAAGCCTTGCCGTTGATCTGCCACAGGCTGGGCGGCTTGCCATTGTCGACGTTAACCGACACCGAGCCCACCCATTCAAAATTGAAGTTGAGTTTCTCGGCATTGGCCAGGTCTGGCTCGGCCACCGGGTTGGCGGGCAGTGCCGGCGGCCACTCGGTCGGCGCGTCGGTATTGGCCACTGAGCGGAAGGTGCCCAGGCGTACCGGACCGTTGCGCAGGGACAGTTCTTCGCCGGCCGGCGGAGCCTTGATTGCCAGGCAAATGCGCATGCCCGGGCCGAGCCAGTATTCCTTGCCCAGTGGGCGCGGTTCGATGGGATTACCATCCAGCGCATAGATCTGCGCTTCGACGCCGGGGATGTTGAGGCGATAAGTCAGGGTGTTGTCGAGGTTGAGCAGGCGTACGCGGGTGATCTGCCCGGCAGGCAAGTCGATCACCGCTTGCGAGATGCCATTGATGGTCGACAGGCGCCCGGCCGTACCGCCACGGGCCGCTTCACGAGGAATGCTGAACGGCACGAAAGCGCCTTCTTCATCGACATGCCAGCTCTTGAGGCTCAAGGTCTTTTCGTACTTGAAACCGGTGGGCTCGCGCTCTTCGATGATCAGCGGACCGACCAGCCCGCGACCGAGTTCTTCGCTGCTGTTCACGTGCGGGTGATACCAGTAGCTACCGGCGTCGGGCACGCGGAATTTGTAGTCGAAGTATTCGCCCGGCAGCACCGGCAATTGCGACACGTAGGGCACGCCGTCCATTTCCAGCGGCAGACGGATGCCGTGCCAGTGAATGGTGGTCGCCACTGGCAAGTGGTTGATGAAGCGCACCCGCAGCCATTCGCCCTGACGCACACGCAACTCAGTGCCCGGCGCCGAGGGGCCGAACGCCCAGGCCTCGGTCTTGTGCCCGGCTACCAGTTCGACGTCCAGCGGTGCGGCGATCAGCTCATAGTCATGGCCGGCCTCAGCGTCGGCCATCTTGCCCAGCCAGTAACGCGACGCGCCACCGGCCCCCACGCCAACCACCACAAGACCGGCCAGACCACCGAGTATTTGTCGACGGGTAAAGGACATGAACTCAACTACCTCACGTATCAGCCACAGGCACGGTGCCTGCAAAAGGCGAATACGATACACCTGCGGATGAGAAACAGTAAGGGCAACGCGGCGGATGGGCGCAGTCAACGTAAGGCTGACAACGCATCTGTGGCGAGGGGGCTTGCCCCCGTTCGGCTGCGAAGCAGTCGTAAAACCATCCGACGTGGTGTGTCTGATGCAGTGCGATTGAAGGGTTTGGGGCCGCTTCGCGACCCAACGGGGGCAAGCCCCCTCACCACAAAGGTCCGGTTATGGCTGCAGACCGGTGATCAGATGCACTACCCCACCATCCAGCATCATGACTCCCGGCACCCCCGCCGCCGTCAACGCCTGCCGATCCATCCGCGCCACATCCCGTAACTCCACCCGCATCCGGGTCAGCGCCACGGGCTGATGCGACTTGAGGTTATCCACACCGCCCAGTGCGGCCACGACATTCGGTGCCAGACCGGAAACGGCTTGAGCTACCGCTTTCGACTCATCCACTACCAGATCCGGGGTCAACGCTTTCCAGAACGCCCGCTGTATTTTCTCGAACATGCTCAGTTCTCCAGAACCAGTGAAGTATCGACCGTGGCCTCGTGGTGCAGCCGCAATGCCTCGCGCACCTGCCCGGCACTTTCCAGCCCCAGCACTTGCTGGGCAATGGCCTGACAGTCCAGCAGGTCGACTTCGCGAACCGCCGCCTTGATCGCCGGAATCAGCGGCACGCTCACCGACAACTCATCCACGCCAAGCCCCAGTAACAGCGGCACCGCCAGATGTTCCGAAGCCAGGGCACCACACACACCGACCCATTTGCCATGGGCATGAGCGGCTTTCACAGTACCGGCGATCAAGCGCAGCACCGATGGATGAAAGCTATCAGCCTGGCTGGCCAGCCGCGGGTGATCGCGGTCCATGGCCAAGGTGTATTGGGTCAGGTCGTTGGTACCAATGGAGAAGAAATCCACCTCGGGCGCAAACAGATCCGCCATCAGCGCCGCGGCCGGTACTTCGATCATGATCCCCAGTTTCGGCAGTTCCGTGAGCCCTGCTGCCAGCGCTTCCTCTTCAAGCAGCTGACGGGCCAGCCGCAACTCCGACAACTGCGTGACCATCGGCAACATGATGTGCAAGCGAGCCAGCCCGGCGCTGCTCAGGATCGCCTTGAACTGATCGCGCAACAGCTGCGGACGCTCCAGGCACAAACGAATGCCGCGCATGCCCAGGAACGGGTTGGTTTCGCGGTCCATCGGCACGTAGGCCAATGGTTTATCGCCGCCGACATCCAGGGTCCGCACCACCAGACTGCGCGCTGGCCCCAATGCTCGGGCGATAGCGCTGTAGGTGGACGCTTGCTCGTCATGGCTCGGTGCATGGTTGCGATCCAGATAAAGAAACTCCGAACGCAACAGACCGACGCCCTCGCCGCCCAGTGTCATGGCCTGCTCAGCTTCGGCCAGCGAAGCGATGTTGGCGGTGATTTCAACGTGATGACCATCGCGGGTACAGGCAGCCAGCGCGGCATTTTCCAATTCATATTGCCGGCGTTTCTTTTGTCGCTGACGATTGGCTTGCAACTGCTCGATAGCGGCCAGTTCGGGATCCAGCTGCAACTCGCCCTGGTCGGCATCGAGCAAAACCCGCGTGCCGTTGGCCAGTGCCAGCACCTGAACCGGCAAACCGCAGATCGCTGGCAAGCCGAAGGCCCGGGCGAGAATCGCCACGTGGCTGGTGGCGCCACCGCCGACCGTTGCAAAACCGAGCACCTTGCGCGTGTCCAGCCCTGCCGTCTGGGAAGGTGTCAGTTGCTCGGCAATCAGAATCGCCCCTTCCGGCAACTCCATCGCCTGATCCTCCACACCGAGAATCAACTTGAGTACCCGTTGACCCACGTCGGCCAAATCCGCAGCCCGTTCGGCCAGCAAGGCATTGCCCAGTTTTTTGAACAAGGTAGCCGTCGACTCGGTGGCCGCCCGCCAGGCGAAACCGGCGCTTTTGCCGGCGTCGATCAGCGCCAGGGCCTGATCCAGCAGGCTTGGGTCTTCGAGCAGTTCCTGATGCGCCTTGAAGATATCTGCCTGGGTGTCACCCGTGGCCTGGTCACGCAACTGCTGCAGGTCCAGGACTGCCGTCGCCAACGCCTGGGACAGGTGCTCGCGCTCAACTTGCGCGCCCCGACCGGATTCAATGATTTCAAGGGTCTGCTGCGCGATCTGCACCACCTGACCAAACGCCGACCCCGCCGATGCACAGACGCCGTGCAACACCTTCAGCGATGAAGCATCAGTCGCAACCGTCTCAACCTCTGCCATCACCGTCACGGCTTCTCCGCACCCGGCGGCCAACAACTCGACCAGGGTCTTGATCGCCACTTCGGCATCCGCGCCCGCCGCGCTGACTTGCACGATGTCGCCGTGAGCGGTCTGCAACGCCATGATCGCCACCAGGGATTTGGCGTTCGCGCTGTCCTGCTGTTTATGCAGACAAATACTCGCCGAAAAACCTTTCGCCGCCTGGGCAAACACCGCCGCAGGGCGAGCGTGCAAGCCATTGAGATTGGGCAGCGTCAGCGGTTTTGAGAACAGTGCCTCGCCCTCCTCCGGCTCATCGGCCGCTACTTCAGACGGATTCAAGCTCAGCAACGGCTGACCGTTTTGCACCACCCCCGTTTCAGGGGCCAGCCAGGTAAACGGCTCGCCGCTGACCACCAGCATCAAGGTCAACAAACTGCGGGCGTTCAAGGCAATGTAATCGGCATCGAACTCGATCAGCGCCTCCCCCTCCTCAACCCGCTGACCTTCCTCCACCAACCGGGTGAAGCCCTTGCCGGCCAGGTTCACAGTGTCGAGGCCAATGTGCATCAACACCTGCACGCCGTTGTCGTCGGTGATGCTGACGGCATGCCCGCTGGCCTGCACATTGCTGATCACTCCAGCCAGCGGTGCGCACAAGGTGGACGAGGTCGGGTCGATACACAGACCGTCACCGATCACGCGACTGGAAAACACCTGATCGGGCACTTGGTCCAGCGGCATCAGCACGCCGGACAAGGGTGCCAGCAATTGCAATTGTTGGGGTGTGGCCATGACGTCACCTGCTGTTTTGTTCTTTGAAGTGCCGATGGAGCGCGAGGCCCCGACAGCATCGCTTATTTCCACCAATACTCGACCTGCAATCCGACGTTCGAACCATGCCGCGCCGTGCCGAAGGCGCCGGTGTCGGATAACGCCGAACCTGCAGCCAGTTCATTGGCCACCCGTTTGGCCGCCTCGTTCCAGCTGGCATAGGTGTAATACAGACGCACCTCGGGGCGCGCCCAGAATTCCGGGCCCTTGGGTGACCAGGTCGGGGCGATGGTGAACTTGCTCAGTTTGCGCGTGCCGCCTGTGGCCTCGACCTGATCGTGGCCCAGTTCGGTCACCAGTTTGATTTGCTCGGTGATCGCATAGGCCGGGCGAATCCCGAGGGAAATCCAGTTCTGGTCAGCGCCGTCGGGGCGAATGTCCTTCTGATAAACAGCCTCGACCTGCCCGCCAAAGCGCGGCGTCACTTGCCAGTCGAAGAACTCCACCACGCGGTAGCTTTTACTGCTGTCGTCCAGCTTCACGTTACCGGTATAGCCCAACCCGGTGCCGGGGCCTTCGCCGTACTGAAAGGCCAGTTTGTTCTTGCCGCCCAGGAAACCCTTCTGCACATGCTGGGTGGTGATCGCCCAGCCACGGTGAGCGTCGCGGCTGTCGGGTTCGTCGATGTAGCTCAAGCCGAACTCCAGCTCACCGCCGGGGTTGGTGTTGAAGCCGGAGACGTTGAAATCGTGACGGTTGATGTAGTCCTTCTGGTACAGGTTGTCCTTGCGCGAGAAGGCGTAGCTGTACTTCAGATCACCGATCAGCACGTCTTCGATACCGCCGCCGGTGGCGCTCTGATTCCAGTAGTAGAAATCGGAAATATGGATGTCGTTACGTTTGTAGTAACGCCGACCGGCCCACAGCGAACCACCATTGAGGCTGGGCATGTTCGACCATTGCGCATACAGCTGCGGCATGCGCACCGAGCCGTTGTCACCATTGAACGTCAGGTTGCGGTCGTACTGGTTATACAGCGAAGCCATGCCGTCGACACTGAGCACCGAACCGTCGTCCAGCGTGAACAGGTCCTGACGCAATTCCAGCTCAGCATACTGTTCACATTCGTTGCCCAACCGGTATTTGGACTGCGCGCCCGGCAATTGAAAACACGACTGTGAACTGCTGTTGACCGAGGTGCCGACACCGCTACGCAAATAGCCGGCGAACTCCAGCGCCTGGGCCGAGAACGGTAATCCAAGGCACACACCCGCAACTGCAAGACTGCGATTTATTGTTGTTTTCAAGAACCACCTCATTATTTTTATTGTGTGATGCAGCAAAACCGGCGCGCAAAACTCCCCCGCGCAGTGTTCTGCGTGTTGTTCGAAACAGTGTTTTTAAATGTTGGTCAGGTGCAGAACGAACGACTCATAGGGCCTTAAAAAGACCTGCCGATGCCGTGACGGACAGTCCGGGTAATTGCTGATCACCAGACGCTGTGCCATCGCTTCGCTGATCACCTCCGGCGGCAGTTCAACTTCGCACGGTGTGCCATAAAAGTTATTCAGCACCAGCAAACGCTCACCATTGCCTTCACGCACGTACGCCCAGATTTGCGTGTGTTCAGGCAACAACTGTCGGTACACACCATCGGACATCAGCGCTTCACTGCGGCGCAGGGCAATCAGCTGACGGTAGTGATGCAGCACCGAATCCGGGTCGTCGAGTTGGTGGGCGACGTTGATTTGCGCGGCATTGGCCGGCACTCCGATCCACGGCTCGACAGCGCTGAAACCGGCGTTCGGCTCGGCGCTCCAGTGCATCGGCGTGCGACTGTTGTCCCGGGACTTCTGCATGATCGCCGCCATGTTGTCGGCGTCGCTGGCACCGGCCTCGCGCTTGAGCCGGAAGATGTTCAGAGTCTCGACATCGCGGTACTGATCGATGTGATCGAACCCCGGATTGGTCATGCCCAGCTCTTCACCTTGATACACAAACGGCGTTCCCTGGAGGAAATGCAACGCGGTGCCGAGCATCTTCGCCGACACCACCCGATGCTCGCCGTCATCACCAAACCGCGAAACCACCCGCGGCTGGTCGTGGTTACACCAGAACAGCGCGTTCCAGCCACCGCCGGCCTGCATGCCGGTCTGCCAGTCGGAGAGGATGCGCTTGAGTTCGAGGAAGTCGAAATCGGCGCGAATCCACTTTTGCAGGTTCGGGTAATCAACCTTCAGGTGATGAAAGTTGAAGGTCATCGACAGCTCTTTCGACTCCGGCCGCGAGTAGCGAATGCAGTGTTCCAGACTGGTGGACGACATCTCGCCGACGTTGATCAGGTCATGACCTTCGAACACTTCGCGGTGCATCTGCTGCAAGTACTCGTGGACGTTCGGGCCATCGGTGTAAAAGCGTCGACCGTCAGTGTTGTCCTCAGGGAAATCCGCCGGTTTGGAAATCAGGTTGATCACATCCAGACGGAAACCGCCCACGCCTTTGTCGCGCCAGAATCGCATCATCTTGAAGACTTCAGCGCGCACCCTGGGGTTGTCCCAGTTCAGGTCGGCCTGCGTGTGGTCGAACAAGTGCAGGTAATACTGGCCGGTCTGGGCTTCGTACTCCCAGGCCGAACCGCCGAACTTGGATTCCCAGTTGTTCGGCTGGTCGCGCCAGATATAGAAGTCGCGGTAAGGGCTATCGAGGCTGCTGCGGGCCTGCTGGAACCAGGTGTGTTCGATCGAGGTGTGGTTGACCACGATGTCGAGCATCAGCTTGATCCCGCGCTTGGCGGCTTCGGCAATCAGCAACTCGCAGTCAGCCATGGTCCCGTAACTCGGGTCGATGGCGTAGTAATCGCTGATGTCATAACCGTTGTCACGCTGGGGCGAACGCAGGAACGGCGTAATCCACAGGCAATCGACACCCAGCCAGTGCAGGTAATCGAGCTTGGCCACGACGCCGAGCAAATCCCCCGTGGGGTTGCCGGCGTGGCTGTGAAAACTCTTCGGGTAGATCTGGTAGATCACCGAACGTTGCCAGTCTTGCATGGCGGATTCCTTTTTGAATAGGTACTGGCGAATGCGATCTATCAGGCGACCCGATACCCGGGCCGGACAATCTTCATGCTCAACCCGCAGGTCAAAACAAACGGCACGACCATGGCAATCACCATCCCGACCACGAACATCGGGATGAACTGCGGGATGATCGAGATGAAACCGGGCAAACCGCCAACGCCGATCGCCGAGGCCTGGACCTTGTTCAGCGACAGGAAGACGCAGCCCAGGGCCGAGCCGATCAGGGCCGCATAGAACGGAAACTTGTAGCGCAGGTTGACCCCGAACATGGCCGGTTCGGTGATGCCGAAGTAGGCAGAAATCGCCGAGGTCGAGGCCATGCTTTTGTCCCGCACACTGCGGGTCATGTAGAACACCCCCAGTGCCGCGCTGCCTTGTGCGAGGTTGGACATGACGATCATCGGCCAGATGAACGTGCCGCCCTGGGTGGAGATCAGTTGCAGGTCGACTGCGAGAAACATGTGGTGCATGCCGGTGATCACCAGTGGTGCGTAGAGCAGGCCGAAAATCGCCCCGCCAACCATCGGCGCCAGGTCGAACAGGGTGACCACGCCTTCAGTGATGAGAATCCCCAGATGGCGGGTCACCGGACCAATTACCGCCAGCGCCAGCACACCGGTGACGACGATGGTGGTGATCGGCACCACCAGCAATTGCACCGCGTTAGGCACCCGCGCCCGCAGCCACTTTTCGATGACGCTCATCACATAGGCCGCCAGCAGGATCGGCAAGATTTGCCCCTGGTAACCGACTTTCTCGATCTGGAACACACCGAGGATGTCGAAGTACGGCAGGCTCTGCCCCTCAAGCCCGGCCACCGCTTTGCCGTAGTTCCAGGCGTTGAGCAGATCCGGGTGCACCAGCATCAGGCCGAGCACAATGCCGAGGATTTCGCTGCCGCCAAAGCGCTTGGCCGCCGACCAGCCCACCAGCGCCGGAAGGAACACGAAGGACGTGTTGGCCATCAGGTTGATCAGGCTCCAGAGCCCGTCCAGCGTCGGATAGGCGTCCAGCAGGGTCTTGCCCTCGATGAACATGCCCTTGGCGCCGATCAGGTTGTTGATGCCCATCAACAGGCCGGCAATGATCAGCGCCGGGAGAATCGGCATGAACACATCGGAAAACACCCGCACCAGTCGCTGCATGGCGTTGATCTTGTCGGCGCTTTTCTGTTTGACGTCGGCGATGGTCGAGACGGCGAGACCGGTCTGTCGGCGCAGCTCGGCGTAGACCTTTTCCACTTCGCCGGGGCCGATCACCACCTGGAACAAGCCGCCGGTATAGAACGAACCCTTGACCAGATCGATCTGGTTCAGCGTGGCGCTGTTGACCAGGCTCGGGTCCTTGAGGGCCAGGCGCAGCCGTGTGACACAGTGCGCGGCCTGCTCGAGGTTGTCGCTGCCACCGAGGCTATGCAGCAGCTCGGTGACGATGTTCGGATAGTCATGGCTCATGCTTGTTCTTCCGCTGTAGTTTTTTGTTATTGGCAGCACGCCGAAGCGAAAAATACTCGTCTGTACGAGTTAAAGCAACAACTCGTACAGACGAGTTTGATTTTGTTTATCCTGAACCCGACAGGCGGCGATATTTCCTACCTCCGAAGTCAAAGAAACCCAAAGCCGCATGGACAAACCCCTACCCTGCCCTTAAGGTTCAAAACCTTGAGCACAACGCGGCACAGAGCCATCCCCATGAGTAAATACAACCAGATCTACAGCGATCTGCTTGCCAGCATTACCACCGAACGTCTGGAACGCGGCGCCCGATTGCCTTCCGAAACCGAACTGATGGACAGCTATCAAGCCAGTCGCGGCACCGTGCGCAAGGCCATCGAGCAATTGCAGGAGCGCGGTTTCGCCCAGAAAGTCCACGGCAAAGGCACCTTCGTGCTGTCCACCAACCCGATCGAGTTTCAGCTCGGCGGCATCGTCAGCTTCCAGGAAACCTACCCGCGACTGGGCAACGACGTCAGCACCGAAGTGGTCGAATTCACCCAGATTCCCCTCGAAGGCCCGCTGCTCGAACACATCAAGGCGGCTGAAGGTAGCCTGATCACGCGGATCAAGCGCGTGCGGCGGATCGACGGCAAACGCGTGATCCTGGACATCAACCATTTCGTCAGCGACGTGATTCCCGGCTTGTCCCGCGAAATCGCCGAGCACTCGATCTATGCCTTCATCGAGCAAACCCTGCAACTGCAGATCGCCTACGCCCAGCGCACCATCGAAGCGGTGCCGCGCAGCAAGGACGACCAGCAACACCTGGACCTCGACGGCCAGAGCCATGTGATTGTGGTCAGTAACCAGACATTCCTGCAGGATGGGCGGCAATTCGAGTACACCGAGTCGCGGCATACGCTGGATAAGTTCTACTTCTCCGACATAGCCCGGCGCTGAAACGCAAAAGGCCGTATGAACTCACGTTCACACGGCCTTCCGGGTGTCACGGACGATCAGTGACAGCCGGGATTCCTCAGTCTCGAATTGATTATTCAATCAAAACCATAAAAGTATTTAAACCGGCGAGAGTTCGCGATTTTCATCATGAACACTGCTGGTCCATTGAGCCAAAGCTGCCGCCAGCTTTTCTTCAATATGGCTCTCGATGGTTCGCAAGCGCAGCAACGGGATATTGCATTTTTGCAGAATGCTGTTTTTCAGGGCATCTCGTTCGGCCTGTTCAGGCTCATCATGAGAGCCCCCATCAACCTCGATGACGCCCAGAGGTTTTTTCCCTACCTTGAAATAAAGCACGAAATCACAGCTGGCCTTGTTTTTCATGAGCGCCAGTTCCTGTGCCGTCAAAACTTCATTGGCGACCGAGACCAGTTGTATCAACTCAATCTGAGTGTGAAACATCACCGATCGGTAGGCATCCTGAGCAAGCGTTTCACGAAGTAGCTGCGCCACTATCTGTTCTGATTTGAACGATGAATCATTCGGCCGAAGTCTTGCGTTAAGACGCTCGAGCGATTGGTCGTATTCTTTGTAGAGCAGGTCGAAGGCTGATATCACGGGTGCGCGGTGGAGCTGCCCTTGTTCCGCGTAGTATTCGATGTATCGCACCAGCGCGGCGATATGCCCGTTGTTCGCCGTGAAGACATCATCCCCTGTGACCAGGGTGAATCGATTCCTGGCCCGTGATACAGCCACATTGACCATGCGTGGGTCATCCACGAAATCCAGACGTTCCTGGGGTACGCGCTTCTTGTCCAGTACGGTGGAAAAAACAATTTCGTCGCACTCTCTGCCCTGGAACTTGTGCACGGTGTCCTTGACGAAATCCGCTGGCAAAAGCGTACCCGAGAGCGTGGCCTGTGCCCTGAAAGGTGCGATGAAGCCCCTGCCGTCTTCGCCCGTCCATGCACACTCGCCCTCCCCCTCAAGCATTGCCAGCAGCGAATCCAGCTCCCTGAGATTGGTGTTCTTTCGAGTGTGATTACCCTTGGCGGTAACGAGCAGCGACAACGGTTTTTCCCCGAGGTCTTGCGTCATCGGAACCAGCTGGTTGTCGTAAAACTGCTGATTGCAGAACTGAATGATTCGCGGGTGACAGCGATAATGCTCTTTCAGGAGCGTCACCGGGATCGAACCATCGAATACTCCGATGCACGAATCGAGCAGGCTGTACTTGTCGCAATCGTAGAAGTCCTTGGGCGCAGGTAAACCCAGTTGCGCCGGGATGTGTGCCAGCTGTTTTCTATCACCAACGATGATCAGATTCTTCGCGCAACCCAGCGCCAATATTCCCGGGATGATGTCCTGTTGCGAAGCCTCGTCGATGATGACGTAATCAAGCAAGGCACCACTGGCGAGAGAGTTGACGATCGAGTGCGTGCTGCTGGAAATGATTGGATAGCGCTTCACGAATCCATCGAACTGGCGCTTGTAAGACTTGGCATCAAAGGGTTCAGAGTCTGGCACATGCTGATGCAAGTGCTGCTTCAGGTAGTTCATCGAAACGCTCGTCAGCTCATCCAGCAGCGCCTGGTAATTGCCGAGTCGCAACGTTTCCTGGTGGGCGGCCAGTAGGGTTTTTCTTTCCAGCAGCGCTTTGTCGTAATAGTGAAGCTGCAGGCCATAGAACACCGATTTGCGCTTTTCCCAGTTATCGAATGGTTTCGTGCGCACAATCCTGAAATTGAACAGCAGCTCGATCCGGTCCTTGAGCCTGACGTGCCTGCCCGCAAGATGTGTCAGGTAGGCCATCAGGTCGGCCGACTTTTGCGGGGAGAGCTTGTACTTGTCCAGAGCGAGCACCTGCACGGCGTTTTCCTGCTGCCATTGCAAGAGATAGCGACGCTCGACCTCCAGCTCGGCGATTTCAATCTGCAGCTGGGCTACCGCGTTGCGGGTATGCAGATAGCGCTTGAGCTGTTGCAACACGCCCTGGATGCGCTCCATCGAGGGCGCGGCGTCGGGCTCTGCCGATGGTTTTGGGGCAGGGTTGGCGAAGAATGCCTCTCGGTTGCTTTTGCTACCCAACGTGGCAACCAGATAATCCAGCCCGGACTTGCCCAGTTTTTCGCAGACGTTCCCAACGGCCGCATTGTTGTTGGAGACCACCGCCACGTTTTTTCCACGCAACAGCAGATTGGCGATGATATTCAGAATGGTCTGCGTCTTGCCGGTGCCGGGAGGCCCTTCGATCAGACTGATCTGCGATGCGAACGCGCGTTCGACTGCTGCAAGCTGGCTTTCATTGATGCCGAAAGGGAAGATGAAATTTCCCGCCTGCTCCTGCCTGCCATTGTGCCCCTTGCAGTAGGCGTGCAATGCCGTATCCGCGCAGGGAGGTAGTGCGTCGAGCTGGCGCAACACATTTTGGGCGATCTCCTTGTCCGTCGACGCTGCATGATCGACGCGGGCAGTAGCCACAGAATGGAAATAGCGGAAGGTCGACTCGTCCTTCATGTCCGTCGGCGTCACAAGCTCGATAGAGTCCATCTTGAACACGTAACTAGCCGCGCTTGAGGAATACTGAACGACGGCATATTTCTCGCCGTAGATCACAGCTTTCTCAACGGCGCTTACCACTGAGCTGCCTTTTTTTCGCAGAAGCTGGCCTTTCACCTCTCGAGTGGGAACGACCTCGCAGTCACCCAGCGGGCTAGGAAAACTCTTGCCGGAGGGAAAGTGGCAAGTCAGCGAGAATCCACCGCTCCCGTCACTCTTTATTGTCCAGTCGTTGATCTGACGGGTCTTGTCTATACCGCGCACGCTGATGGAAACCATATATCCCTTACGCAGGCCCGTTCAAAGCCTGTACACATCCATGTTGTCGGAGTCCGAATCTTTTGATTCGACGAGTTTGACACTATTTTGATATCACTCTTTGTCCGGGCACCAGCTTCCAGTTGGTGCGTCGAACAGACTGATGTAAACGTTTCCTTCAGATGCGACAAGGGCGCTTCTCAGCGCCCTTGTCGTTCAACTTATTCCCACTCAATCGTCGCCGGCGGCTTGCTCGACACGTCATAGGTGACGCGGGAGATGCCTTCGATTTCATTGATGATGCGGCCGCTGACGGTTTCCAGCAGCTCGTAAGGCAGGTGTGCCCAACGCGCGGTCATGAAGTCGATGGTTTCCACGGCACGCAGGGCAACGACCCAGGCGTAACGACGGCCATCGCCGACAACACCAACCGATTTCACCGGCTGGAACACCACGAACGCCTGGCTGACCTTGTGGTACCAGTCGGCCTTGCGCAGTTCTTCGATGAAGATGTGGTCGGCACGACGCAGCAGGTCGGCGTATTCCTTCTTCACTTCACCGAGGATCCGCACGCCCAAGCCCGGACCCGGGAACGGGTGACGGTAGACCATGTCGTACGGCAGGCCGAGTTCCAGGCCCAGACGACGGACTTCGTCCTTGAACAGCTCGCGCAGCGGTTCAACCAGCTTGAGGTTCATTTCTTCCGGCAGGCCACCCACGTTGTGGTGCGACTTGATCACGTGCGCCTTGCCGCTTTTCGCGCCAGCCGACTCGATCACGTCCGGGTAGATGGTGCCTTGGGCCAGGTACTTGATGTTGTCCAGCTTGCAGGATTCGGCATCGAACACGTCGATGAAGGTACGGCCGATGATCTTGCGCTTCTTCTCTGGATCGGACTCGCCAGCCAAGTTGTTGAGGAACTGGTCCTCGGCGTTGGCGCGGATCACTTTGACGCCCATGTTCTCGGCGAACATGGCCATCACTTGTTCGCCTTCGTGCAGACGCAGCAGGCCGTTGTCGACGAACACGCAGGTCAGCTGATCGCCAATGGCCTTGTGCAGCAGCGCGGCAACCACCGAGGAGTCCACGCCGCCGGACAGGCCGAGCAGTACGTTGTCGGTGCCGACCTGGGCACGGACCTGGGCGATGGCATCTTCGGCAATCTTCGACGGCGTCCACAGGGCTTCACAGCCACAGATGTCGAGGATGAAGCGCGACAGGATGCGACCGCCCTGCTTGGTGTGGGTCACTTCCGGGTGGAACTGCACGCCGTAGTAGGCACGGTCATCGTTGAACATGCCGGCAATCGGGCAGCTCGGGGTGCTGGCCAGGATGTGGAAGTCTTCCGGCATCTTGGTGACCTTGTCACCGTGGCTCATCCAAACGTCGAGGCCGAACAGGCCATCGGCGTCGATATGGTCTTCGATGCCGTCGAGCAGGCGGCTCTTGCCGACCACATCGACACGGGCGTAACCGAACTCACGTAGGTCGGAACCTTCAACCTTGCCGCCCAGTTGCTCGGCCATGGTCTGCATGCCATAGCAGATACCGAAGACTGGCACGCCCAGGTCAAACACCGCTTGCGGGCAGCGAGGGCTGTCAGCTTCGTGCACGGACTCGGGGCCGCCGGCGAGGATCACACCTTTTGGTGCGAATTCGCGAATGGCTTCCTCGTCCATGTCGAACGGATGCAGTTCGCAGTAAACGCCGATTTCACGCACGCGGCGGGCGATCAGTTGGGTGTACTGGGAACCGAAGTCGAGGATCAGGATGCGGTGAGCGTGAATGTCGAGGGCCATGATTCAGTCTCGTCTAAGTAATTCAGAAACAGTCGTGATTCAGAAACAACTCGGGGCTGAATAGAACAGCCCCGGTTGCTTAACGATTTGCTTGAAGCCTCAACCTACGCGGTAGTTTGGCGCTTCTTTGGTGATCTGTACGTCGTGTACGTGGGACTCAGCCATGCCAGCGCCGGTGATCCGCACGAACTCAGGTTTGGTGCGCATTTCTTCGATGTCGGCGCTGCCGGTGTAACCCATCGAGGAACGCAGGCCGCCCATCAGTTGATGGATGATGGCGCTCAGGGTGCCCTTGTAAGGAACACGCCCTTCGATGCCTTCCGGAACCAGCTTCTCGGCACCCGCGGAGGAGTCCTGGAAGTAACGGTCGGAGGAACCTTGAGCCTGGGACATTGCGCCCAGCGAACCCATGCCGCGATAAGCCTTGTACGAACGGCCCTGGAACAGTTCGATCTCGCCTGGCGCTTCTTCAGTACCGGCGAACATCGAGCCCATCATCACGCAGGAGGCACCGGCTACGATGGCCTTGGACAGGTCACCGGAGAAACGGATGCCGCCGTCGGCGATCAACGGAACACCGGTGCCTTCAAGGGCAGCGGCAACGTTGGCGATGGCACTGATTTGCGGAACGCCGACACCAGCGACGATACGGGTGGTGCAGATCGAGCCTGGGCCGATACCGACCTTGACTGCGTCAGCGCCGGCTTCGGCCAGGGCCTTGGCGGCAGCGCCGGTGGCGATGTTGCCGCCGATGACCTGCACTTCAGGGAAGTTCTGTTTGACCCAGCGAACGCGGTCGATCACGCCTTTGGAGTGACCGTGGGCGGTGTCGACCACCACCACGTCAACACCGGCATGGACCAGGGCAGCTACACGGTCACCGGTGTCTTTACCGGTACCGACTGCAGCGCCAACGCGCAGACGACCTTGATCGTCCTTGCTGGCCAGCGGATAAGCCTTGGCTTTTTCGATGTCGTTGACGGTCATCATGCCTTTGAGGGCGAATTTGTCGTCGACGATCAGCACGCGCTCGATGCGGTGCTTGTGCAGCAATTCACGCACATCATTCTTGTTGGCGCCTTCCTTGACCGTGACCAGACGCTCTTTAGGCGTCATCACTTCACGGACGCTGACGTCCATGCGGTTTTCGAAACGCACGTCACGGGAAGTGACGATGCCGACCAGGTCGCCATCGTGCAGTACCGGAACGCCGGAGATGTTGTGCAGGCGAGTCAGTTCGAACAGTTCACGCACCGTGGCATCGGCCTCGATGGTGATCGGGTCCTTGACCACACCGGCTTCGTAACGCTTGACCTTGCGCACTTCGGCAGCTTGCTGCTCGATGGTCATGTTCTTGTGGATGATGCCGATGCCACCTTCCTGAGCCATGGCGATTGCCAGACGGGCTTCAGTAACGGTGTCCATAGCGGCGGAAACCAGTGGAATATTCAGCTCGATGCCACGGGTAAGGCGGGTCTTGAGACTGACTTCGTTAGGAAGCACCTCGGAATAACCGGGCACTAGGAGAATGTCGTCGAATGTCAGAGCTTCTTGGCTGATACGCAGCATCGCGGGGGCTCCCGAGCGGGAAAATGGAAGCGCGCCATTATAGTCAGACACCCCCTCGGGTTCAATGTAAAACTCTGTCTATTATTGGCATTACTGACATACGGAGAAACATTGTCCCCCATAGGGGACCGACGCCGGCATTTAGAGTTCGACTTTGACCCAACTCACGGGCTGATCCAGCCAATCGGCAAACTCATCGATAAAGTCCTGCTTGAACCCGGCCTCGAGCCAATTGTTGAAGATGAACCCCAGGTTGGAAAAGCCGCATTCCTGCAAAAACAGAAAGCCGTTGATGTCGTCTTCATGCCCGCACTCAGGGCAGGTGAAGTTATCGGTGCGCCCCGGCATCCAGTCTTCCAGGCTTTCGAACAGCGCTTCGCCGATCTCCTTGCGGCACTCGGCGCAGCCGGCTTCTTCGAGAAAACCCTTGGCCGGTGTATAGATGCAACGCTTGGTGATGATCTCCAGCCCATTGATCGGCTCGCCGAACGGCAGCGCTTCAGGGTGCAGGACCACGGCGCGGGCGCCGTCGGCGATGGCGTGGGCCATGTGATTGCCGGTGCGGCCACAGGTGGTCAGCTCTTCTTTAATGATGTTCTTGCGCACCAGCCACCGCACGACCGCCCGGGCCCGGGGTTCGTGTACCGGCAGTGTGGAGATTTTCGGGACAATGATGCTTTGCGAATTCATGGTGCAAGCCTACTGCGTCAAATGGATGTTGCTGCGGTGCGCCGATTGTCAGGGCGGCCGGCAGCTTAATCCCTGACGAAATCCGGTCAAGTACTCAAATAACGCCCAACCAAGGCAATCCCGCTGGCCAGCACCAGCCAGGTCACCAGCCGCACGAAAGCCTCGCGGGACAATTTCATGATCAATCGCCGACCGATCCACAGCCCCAGCGCCATCGCCGGCAACAAACACAGCGCCAATACCAACAAGGGTAGCTCGGCATATACACCGGCGACGGCAAACAGGCTCAAACGCACCACGGTGCTGCAACTGATCAACGCACTCTGGGTGGCCCGGGCCTCGTCCTTGGGCAACCGACTGTTCAAATAGATCGCATACAAAAAACCACCACTGCCAAATAGCGCCCCGAACATCCCGCCCACCGTGCCCATCGGCACCGCCCAACCCGCGGACAATTGCCTCGGACGGGTTTTAATCCACAAGCTGTAAATCGCATAGGCGCTGATAAACAACCCCATCAACAGCAGCAATACATCGGATTTCAGGTTCAGCAGAAAGATCACCCCCAACGTGCAACCCACCGCCATGCACGGCAGCAGTCGCAGCAATTCGGACCGCTCTACATTTCGGCGCGAGGGCAGCAGATTGCCGAACGCGGCGACGAAATCCAGCAGCACCAACAGCGGCACGATTTTCGACAGTGGCATGAACAGAATCAGAATCGGCCCGGCCACCAGCGCGGTGCCAAAACCGGCAATGCCGAACACGATGTAGGCCAGGGCAACACCCAATCCGATCACCAACCAATCCACCACACCCCACGGCCATTGGCTCAACAACTCCAGCACATTCATCGACACGGCTTCCTTTTATTCCTGTGATGACTTTAGCCAGCGCCGGGCGTTGCGACTAATATCTTCAAAATCGATCACCCATCTCAAAAAGGCATACCTGGTGCTTTCAACCCGCCAATTGCGTTACTTCGTGGAAATCGCCGAGAGCGGCAGCTTCAGCGCGGCGGCCGAACGATTGTTTATTGCTCAGTCAGCCTTGAGCCGGCAGATCAAGGACATGGAAACCCGCCTGCAAACGCCGCTGTTCGAACGCACCGCCCGCCAGCCCCGCCTGACGGCGGCGGGTGAAGCCTTTTTGCCTCGGGCCAGAAACCTGCTGAACGAACTGACCAAGGCCAGCGAAATGGCCACTCAAGTGGGCACTGGTCAACTGGGCGTCTTGCGCCTGAGCCATTCCAGCACCGTACCCATGAGTGGTCGACTGCTGCGCGGGATCAGCGTTTATCTGGATCTGCATGCCGGGGTGTCGATGGACATCGTCAAGCTGTCCTCCGAGGCACAACTGGAAGAGTTGGCCGAAGGTCGCCTGGATGTGGGTCTGTTGCGCCTGCCGGTGCTGCGTCAACGTGAAGGGGTGCAGATTGTTCCGCTGTACAGCGAGCGTCTGTTGCTGGCAGTGCCGCCGAATCATCGGCTGGCTGTGGAAAAGCCCGCACACGGCATCGATCTGGCACGGTTGAAGGATGAAGCGTTTATTTCCATCCCTCATCCACAGCGTGGCGGCCTGAGCTATCTATCTGCCGAGTTGTGCATGCGCCAAGGGTTCTTTCCCCAAGCGGCTCGGGTGGTGTCACGCAAAACCACGCAACTGCAATTGATCCAGGCCGGGTTCGGCATCGCGCTGTTACCGGAGTCGATGCAAGACATCGCGCCGCCGGATATCCATTTTCTCCCCTTGGCCGATCCGGATTGCCACAGCACCGTCGCCCTCGCCTGCCGGCAAGATCCCACCGCGCTGGTTCAGCAATTCGTTGAACACTTCACTCGATTGCCGTAGCAATGCCCGCTCCCACAAGGGATTTACACTGGCTCATGGAGATTGATCGCCGAATGCCTTTAAACTGCGCCCCATGATTAAAGATCCCTTTGCAAGACTCGGCCTGGACCGGGAAGTCCTGACTGTCAGCCAGCTCAACGGCCGCGCGCGGGTGTTGCTCGAAGACGTGTTCAGCAACATCTGGGTCGAAGGCGAAATCTCCAACCTCGCCCGCCCGGCGTCCGGCCATGTGTACTTCACCCTCAAAGACAGCGGCGCCCAGGTGCGTTGCGCACTGTTCCGGCAGAACGCCGCGCGGGTTCGCCAGGCGCTGAAGGATGGCCTGGCGGTCAAGGTTCGTGGCAAGGTTTCGCTGTTTGAAGGCCGTGGTGACTACCAACTGATTCTCGACACCGTGGAGCTGGCCGGTGATGGCGCCCTGCGTCTGGCCTTCGATGCTTTGAAGGAAAAACTCAGCGCCGAAGGCCTGTTCAGTGCCGAACGCAAAGTGCCGCTGCCGGCGCACCCGCAACGCATCGGCATCATCAGTTCACCCACCGGCGCGGTGATCCGCGACATCATCAGTGTGTTCCGCCGCCGTGCGCCGCAGGTGCAACTGACGCTGATCCCTACCGCCGTACAAGGTCGCGAAGCCACTGCGCAAATTGTCCGCGCGCTGAAACTGGCGGACGCCCGTGGTTTCGATGCGTTGATCCTGGCCCGTGGCGGCGGCTCGCTGGAAGACCTCTGGTGTTTCAACGAAGAGGCCGTGGCCCGCGCCGTGGACGCCTGCGTGACGCCGATCGTCAGTGCCGTCGGCCATGAAACCGACGTATCGATCAGTGACTTCGTGGCCGACGTTCGCGCGCCGACGCCGTCCGCCGCCGCCGAACTGCTGGCGCCGGACTCCAGCGATCTGGTGCGTCGGGTCGAAAGCCTGCACCGACGACTGGTGATGCGCATGCGTGACCGCTTGATGCGCGATCGGCTGCGTCTGGAAGGCATCTCTCGCCGCTTGCGCCATCCCGGCGAACGCCTGCGTCAGCAAGCGCAACGCCTGGATGATCTGGACATGCGCCTGCGCCGCGCCTTCGAACGTAGCCTCAATACCCGTCGCGAACGCTTGATCCGTCTGGAAACCCGTCTCGCCGGGCAGCATCCCGGGCGACAACTGGCGATGCTTCGCCAGCGCCTCGACAGCCTCGCCGAGCGCCTGCCTCGGGCCATGCGCGAAGGGCTTAAATCCCGTCGCCTGCAATTGCAAAGTCAGATGCAGACGCTGCATGTGGTCAGCCCGTTGGCGACCCTCGCTCGTGGCTACAGCATTCTGCTGGACGAGCGCGGCAACGCGATCCGCAGCGCCGCGCAAACCCACACCGGCCAGCGCCTGAAAGCCAAACTGGGCGAAGGCGAGCTGCAAGTGCGGGTCGAAGACAATCACCTGACACCTGTCACCCTTTCTTTACTGGATTGATCCATGCCGCGTTTTTTCGCTCCGCTGCTATTGCTGTGCCTGACCTTCAACGCCCATGCCGACAGTTACATCACCCGTCTGTTGAACAAACCGGTACCGGGTGGCGTAGCCGTGGTGGATCTGGGCAGCTCTGCCCAGGCGCCAAAAGCCAGCTATCAAGGCAGACCGGTACTGGTGGTCAAGGAACAGAACAACTGGCTGGCCATCGTCGGCGTGCCGCTGACGGTCAAACCGGGCAGCCAGTCGCTGAGCAGCGGTGGCCGCAACCTGAGCTTCACCGTCGGCAACAAGAAATACCCGGAACAGCACATCACCCTGAAGAATACGCAGCAGGTCAATCCGAACCCGGAAAATCTCAAGCGCATCGAGGGCGAGTTGGCCGAGCAGATCCAGGCTTACCGCAGCTTCAGCCCGAATACTCCGAGCAACCTGTTGCTGGACAAACCGGTCAATGGGCCGTTGTCGAGCAAGTTCGGGGTGCGCCGCTTCTTCAATGGCGAAGAACGCAATCCCCACGCGGGCCTCGACTTTGCAGTGCCCGCCGGCACGCCGATCAAAACCCCGGCCGCCGGCAAGGTAATCCTGATCGGTAACTACTTCTTCAACGGCAACACAGTGTTCGTCGACCACGGCCAGGGCTTTATCAGCATGTTCTGCCACATGTCGAAGATCGACGTGAAAGTCGGCCAGCAACTGGCGCGTGGTGAGGTGGTCGGGAAAGTCGGCTCAACTGGCCGCGCGACCGGGCCGCATATGCACTGGAACGTCAGCTTGAACGATGCGCGGGTGGACCCGGCGATTTTCATTGGTGCGTTTCAGCCATAAGCAGTGGTTGAGGTTGATGGCCTCTTCGCGGGCGCCGCTGACCTGAACTTCACCGCCAACCTCCAATTGCGCATCGCTCAATCCTCTCGCAAAAATAAAAACAATCGCTGCCATTCCAAGCAATAAAATCGCGACAAACTATATTTTTCGACTATTCCTCTCAAAGTTTTTCGACTGCTTGCCATCCTTTCCCCCCGCGGTTAGGGTTGAAGACATGAAAACCTCTCACACCCTCATTCAGCTCCGCCAGCACCGCAGCCTGTGCCTCGTCAGTGCACGACTGCCAGGCTGAATCGCGGTGCCTCGTCTGATGCTTTACCAGAACATTTGATCCACCGGCAGGCCGCCTTTTTTCGGCCCACACAATAAGGATTTTCCAATGAGCATGCTCAAAGACCCGTCTTCGAAATACCGCGCGTTCCCGACCATCAACCTGCCGGACCGCACCTGGCCATCGAAGACCATCACTGCAGCGCCGATCTGGTGCAGCTCGGACCTTCGTGACGGCAACCAGTCGTTGATCGAGCCAATGGATGCGGTCAAGAAGCTGCGTTTCTGGAAGACCCTGGTGCAGGTCGGCGTGAAAGAAATCGAAGCCTCGTTCCCGGCCGCTTCGCAAACCGACTTCGACTTCGTGCGTACCCTGATCGAAGGCGGCCACATCCCTGACGACACCACCATTCAGGTGCTGACCCAGGGCCGTGAAGACTTGATCGCGCGTACCTTTGAATCCCTGCGCGGTGCCAAGAAGGCCATCGTTCACCTGTACAACGCGACCTCCCCTTCCTTCCGCCGCATTGTCTTCAACCAGGACAAGGACGGGATCAAGGCCATCGCCGTGAACGCCGCCAAGCTGTTCGTCAAATATGCCGCCCAGCAGCCGGACACCGAGTGGACCTTCGAATACTCGCCAGAAACCTTCAGCGCCACCGAACTGGAATTCGCCAAGGAAGTCTGCGACGCGGTGATCGAGGTGTGGAACCCGACGCCTGAGCACAAGGTGATCCTCAACCTGCCCGCCACTGTCGAATGCGCGACCCCGAACATCTATGCCGACCAGATCGAATGGTTCGGTCGTCACATCAACCGTCGTGACAGCGTGATCATCAGCCTGCACACCCACAACGACCGTGGCACCGGCGTGGCCGCCACCGAACTGGGCCTGATGGCCGGCGCCGACCGTGTCGAAGGCTGCCTGTTCGGCAACGGCGAGCGTACCGGTAACGTCGATCTCGTCACCGTGGCATTGAACCTCTACACCCAGGGCGTCAACCCTGAGCTGGATTTCTCCGACATCGATGGCGTGCGCAAAGTCGTCGAAGAGTGCAACCAGATTGCGGTGCACCCACGTCACCCGTACGTCGGCGACCTGGTTCACACCGCGTTCTCCGGCTCGCACCAGGATGCAATCCGCAAGGGCTTCGCCCAGCAACAACCGGACGCCCTGTGGGAAGTGCCGTACCTGCCGATCGACCCGGCCGACATTGGCCGCAGCTACGAGGCGGTGATTCGCGTCAACAGCCAGTCGGGCAAGGGCGGTATCGCTTACCTGCTGGAACAGGAATACGGCATCAGCTTGCCGCGCCGTATGCAAATCGAGTTCAGCCAGGTCGTGCAGCGTGAAACCGATCGCCTGGGCCTGGAGATGACCGCCCAGCAGATCCACGCGCTGCTGCACAGCGAGTACTTGCAGGCCAACACCCCGTACGCGCTGGTCAGCCATCGCTTGCAGGAAGAAAACGGTCACAGCGCCGTGGAAGTCGAAGTTTCCAGCAAAGGTCAGGGCGAAACCAACCTGCACTGGCGCGGCAAGGGCAACGGTGCCCTGGAAGCACTGGTGGCCGGCCTGCCGATCCCGGTGGAAATCATGGACTACAACGAACACGCCATCGGCGCGGGCACCAATGCCAAGGCCGCGGCCTACATTGAATTGCGGGTGAATGGTGAGCGTGCGGTGCATGGCGTCGGCATCGACGAAAACATCACCACTGCCAGCTTCAAGGCCCTGTTCAGCGCACTGAACCGCTCCCTGAGCCAGCCGGAAGCGAAAGCGGCGTAAGCTTCGCTGCAAATGCAAAAGGCCCTGGGGTGTGAACCTCGGGGCCTTTTTTGTTGATCAACGATCGATCAGGTGAACTCGAAGGTATCCGCATCCAGATTCGCCGGGAACCGTGTGCGATACGCCGCCAGTTCCGCCGCGTCCAGTACGACCTTGAACACACCATCGGCATCACCTGCACCGAGCAGCGTCTCGCCCTGAAAATCCAGGACCTGACTGTCACCGGTATACGCAAAGCCTTTGCCATCGGTACCGATACGGTTCACCGCCGCCACATAGCAGAGGTTTTCGATCGCCCGTGCCGGCAGCAATCGGTTCCAGTGCTGACGCCGTGCGCCCGGCCAGTTGGCGGTGTACAGCAGCAAGTCAGTGTCTTGCGGATCACGACTCCAGACCGGGAAGCGCAGGTCGTAGCAAATCAGCGGCCGCACTCGCCACCCCTTCAATTCGAACTGCACCTGACGCTCGCCCGGGGTGTAGTGGTTGTTCTCCCCCGCCATGCGGAACAAGTGACGCTTGTCGTAGTGCCACAACTCCCCGTCCGGCCGTGCCCACAACAGACGATTGCGATGGCTGCCGTCAGCCGCCTGGACGATGATGCTGCCGGTCACCACCGCGCCCAGCTTCGCTGCCTGAGCCCGCATCCATTTACTGGTGGGGCCATTTTCCGGCTCGGCGAGGGCTTCCGACTCCATGGAGAAACCGGTGGTGAACATCTCCGGCAGGATGATCAGGTCCGCGCCACGAGCCTGTTCCAGCAGCGGCTCGAAATGCTCCAGATTGGCCTGACGATCGTGCCAGGCCAGGGTGGTCTGGATCAGCGCAAGATTCAGATTGGGCAGAGTACTCAGATCACGCATAGTTTTGCCGCTGCTTCACGCAGGGTCTCCTCACGCTTGGCAAAGCACAGACGCACCAGGCGCTGGCCTTCAGGTGGAGTCTGGTAGAACACCGAGATCGGAATGCTCGCGACGCCATGCTCGCGGGTCATCCACAGCGCCATCTCGACGTCATTGAGGTCCGGGCGAATCTGCGAGTAATCGACCAACTGGAAATAAGTACCGGCCACGCGGGTAAAACTGAAGCGCGACGGCGTCAGCAGATCGCAGAACAGATCACGCTTGGCCTGATAGAAGCCCGGCAGCTCTTCGACGTGTTCCGGGTGCTCGGCCATGTAATCGGCCAACGCGTACTGCAACGGCGTCACGCCGCAGAAACTGACGTACTGGTGCACCTTGCGCAGCTCCGCGCTAAGGGCCGGCGGCGCCACGACATAACCGGTTTTCCAACCGGTGACGTGGTACGTCTTGCCGAACGAACTGACCACGAAAGCGCGCTGATACAACTCTTCATGGGCCAATACACTGGCGTGAGACACACCGTCGAACACCAGGTGTTCGTAGACTTCGTCGCTGATCACATAGATGTCGCGGTCGCGGATCAATGCCGCCAACTGATCCAGCTCGGCACGGCTGATCAGCGCACCGCTTGGGTTGTGCGGGGTATTGAGGATGATCATCCGCGTGCGCGGGCTCAGGGCTTCGGCGAGCTTCTGGAAGTCGATGGCGAAGTCCTTCAGGCCGAGTTGCACATGCACACAGCGACCACCGGCCAGCTCGACCGAGGGCTCGTAGCTGTCGTAGCACGGATCGAACACGATCACTTCATCGCCGCTGTGGATCACCGCCTGAATCGCGCAGAAGATCGCCTGGGTCGCGCCGGGGGTGACCGTCACTTCGCTGTCGGCATCAACATGCGCGCCGTAGCTGCGAGCGATCTTCGCCGCGATCTGCTGACGCAACGCCGGCAAGCCGGTCATCGGCGAATATTGATTGTGGCCACTGGCGATATGCCGACCGACCGCATCGCGCAGGGCCTGCGGACCGTCGAAATCGGGAAAACCCTGGGACAGATTGATCGCCCCGGTTTGCGCCGCGAGCTGAGACATCTGCGTGAAGATAGTGATGCCGACATTCGGCAGCTTACTGGTGATCATCGGTGATTCCCTGGGCTACACCCGGCTCTAACGGCGGCACGGGAGAGCCCGAGGATAGCCCAAACGACGCCCACAAAAAAAGGGCGCCAACCGGCACCCTTCTTCTAATGTACACCGCATAACTTGTGGCGAGGGAGCAAGCTCCCTCGCCACAACAAGCCCTCACAAAAAGAGTGAGGCCTTGAATCAGCGCTTGTCGCGGCGCTTCTTGTCGGCCTTTTTGTGGTGCGACATCAAACGACGCTTCTTGTTGACCTGACGGTCGGTGAGCGAGTTCTTGTTGCCTTCGTACGGGTTCTCGCCGCCCTTGAACTCGATGCGGATCGGCGTACCGACCAGCTTGAGCACACGACGGTAAGTGTTTTCCAGGTAACGGACGTAAGACTTCGGCACCTTCTCGATCTGGTTACCGTGGATCACGATGATCGGCGGGTTCGCACCACCCAAGTGGGCATAACGCAGCTTGATCCGGCGGTTGTTGACCATCGGTGGCGCGTGCTCGCCGACCGCATCTTCCAGAATCTGGGTCAGGCGGTTGGTCGGCCAGCGGGTGACCGCGGACTTGAACGAGTTCTGTACCGACGCGTAGAGATTACCTACGCCAGTGCCGTGCAGGGCCGAGATGAAGTGGATGTCGGCGAAGTCGACAAAGAACAGTCGACGTTGCAGCTCGACCTTCACGAAATCGCGCTCGCTCGGCGTCATGCCGTCCCACTTGTTGATCGCGATCACCAGCGCACGACCGGCTTCAAGGGCAAAGCCCAGCAGGTTGAGGTCGTGGTCCACCACGCCTTCGCGGGCGTCCATCACGAAGATCACCACGTTGGCGTCTTTGATCGCCTGCAGGGTTTTGACCACGGAGAACTTTTCGACTTCTTCGTGGATCTTGCCGCGCTTGCGCACACCGGCGGTGTCGATCAGCGTGTACTTCTCGTCGTTACGCTCGAACGGGATGTAGATACTGTCGCGGGTAGTACCGGGCTGGTCATACACGATCACCCGGTCTTCACCGAGCATGCGATTGACCAGAGTCGACTTGCCGACGTTCGGACGGCCAATGATGGCGATCTTGATACCGTCTTTTTCGCTTGGGCCAGGAATGCGCTTGGCTTCCTCACCTTCGGCAACGATCTCTTCCTCTTCGCCTTCTTGCGGTTCTTCTTCGTCTTTCGGGAAGTCGCTCAGGGCGATTTCCAGCATCTGGGTGATGCCACGACCATGGGCACCGGCGATCGGGATCGCGTGGCCCATGCCCAACGGGGCGAATTCGGCGCGGGCCATTTCAGGGTCGATGTTGTCGACCTTGTTGGCGACCACATAGGAACGCTTATTACGCTTGCGCAAGTGCTCGGCGATCATCTGGTCGGCGGCGGTAAAACCGGCCTTGGCATCTACCAGGAACAGAACGACATCCGCTTCTTCAATGGCCAGCAGCGACTGCTCGGCCATTTTTTCGTCCATACCGTGCTCGTCACCGGAGATACCACCAGTGTCGACCAGAATGTAGGAACGCCCTTGCCACTTGGCCTCACCGTATTGGCGATCACGGGTCAGACCGGACAAGTCGCCGACAATGGCGTCGCGAGTCCTGGTCAGGCGGTTGAACAAGGTGGACTTGCCGACGTTCGGTCGGCCCACCAGGGCGATTACGGGAACCATGCGGCTCTCCACTTCGTTATTTCAGAAAATACAAAAGCCGCTGCGAGGCAGCGGCTGGTGCTCGGGGCAGCGCTTGAAAGCGCTGCGAGCCTTGCAGAACAAGGCCGCTTGGGGGTTAAACCCCAAGCATAGTCTTTACTTGATGGTCAGGGCTTCCAGTTTGCCGCTGTTGCCATACACATAAATCGTGTCACCCACCACCAGCGGACGGGCACGCAGGCCGTCGCTGTCGATGCGCTCGCGGCCGACGAAACGACCGTCCACCTGACTCAGCAGGTGCAGGTAACCTTCCAGGTCACCGACTGCAACGTAGCTGGAGAACACTTCCGGAGCCGACAGTTGACGGCGGGCCAACGAATCGTTGCTCCACAATGCAGTGGTGGAACGCTCGTCGACGCCTTCAACAGTGCCCGAAGACAGGCTCACGTAGACGCTGCCAAAACCCTGGGCGACGCCGGCATAACTGGAAGCATCACGCTGCCAGAGCTGACGACCGCTTTCCAGGTCCAGTGCCGCGACGCGCCCCTGGTAGCTGGCGACATACAGTGTACCGCCGGACAGCAGCAAGCCACCGTCGATATCGACCACACGCTCAAGCTCCGAACGACCTTGTGGAATCGCTACACGCTGTTCCCAAACCGGCACGCCGTTGGACACATCAAGAGCAACCACTTTACCGGTCGACAGGCCAGCCACCGCGAGGCGGTTGGTGACGATCGGTGCGCTGGTGCCGCGCAGGGTCAGGACCGCTGGCGTGCTGTCGTACAACCAGCGCTGGTTGCCGGTGGAGGCATCCAGACCGATCAGACGGTCATCCTGGGTCTGAACCACAACAACGTTACCGTTGGTGGCCGGTGGTGCGAGAACTTCGCTGGTCACGCGAGCGCGCCATTTCTCTTCACCGCTGCTGGCATCCAGGGCAACGATTTCGCCCTTGAGCGTGCCGATCATGACCAGACCGTAACCCACGCCAACGGCACCGGAGACAGGCAGTTCGAGATCTTTCTTCCACTTGACGTCGCCATTGCTGCGATCCATCGCCATCACCACACCGGTGACGTCGGCGGCATAGATGGTATCGCCATCGATCGCCGGAACCAGCATGTTGTAGGTTTCGCCCTGACCGTTACCGATCGAACGACTCCACTGCTTGTGCAGAACCACTTCTTCTTTGAAGTCGGTCAGCTCGGCCGGTGGCAACTCTTTTTTGCTGTTGCTGCTGCAACCCGCGGCCAGAATGGCCAGAGCCAGCAATGCTGCATGTTTCCAACGGATCACGTCACGCATCCCCTTTGGCCAGGTCGTCCAGCTTGATTTGTAGGCCACCGACCGCCGCTTCATCCGACAGTGCCGCCTTGGCTTTTTGATACGCAGCGTTCGCTTCGTCGGTACGACCCAGTTGTACCAGCAGGTCACCCTTGAGTTCTTCGCGAGTGGCCAGGAAGGCCTTATCGGCATCGCCTTCGAGCAGTTTCAGGGCTTCATCGACCTTGCTCTGCGCAGCCAGCACCTGCGCCAGGCGCTGACGGGCGATTTCACCGAGTGCCGGGTTGGCCGGTTTGTCGACAATGGCTTTCAGTTCGCTGGCAGCGTCGTCCAGCTTGCCGCTGTCGACCGCGACTTTCGCCACGAACAGGCTGCCGTATTGCGCGTAGGCAGTGCCGCCGAACTCGCTGTTGAGCTTGCCGGCCAGATCCGAAACACGTGCAGCATCAGGCTTGCCGTCAGGCGTCAGCGTGGTTTCCAGCAATTGCTGGTAGAGAATCGAGGCGCCTTGCGACTGATTGCTCTGATACTTCTGAAAGGCCTGCCAGCCGAACACGATGACCAACGCCAACAGACCGCCAGTAACCAGGGGCTTGCCGTTGCGTGTCCACCACTCCTTCAACTCCGCCACATGTTCGTCTTCGGTACTCGACACCCCAATACTCCTTAATCGCTAAATCGGCTGTTTGACAGCTTCAACCCTGCACGACGCAGGTGGCCAGGTGTGCAGCAAGCGCATCCCAGGCAATGCTTTGTTGTTCGCCCTGGCCACGCAGGGGTTTGAAACCTACCACTTGCTGGGCCATTTCGTCGTCACCGAGGATCAATGCGTACAGCGCACCGCTCTTGTCGGCCTTCTTGAACTGGCTTTTGAAGCTGCCGCCCCCGGCATTGATTTGCAGGCGCAGGTTGGGCAGTTGATCACGAACACGCTCGCTCAGGGTCAGGCCGGCCAGCTCGGCGGCTTCACCGAAGGCGCAGAGGTAGACGTCAACCTGACGGGAGATCTCTTCGGGGATCTGCTCCAGGGTTTCAAGCAGCAGCACCAGACGCTCGATGCCCATGGCGAAACCGACGCCTGGGGTCGGCTTGCCGCCCATCTGCTCCACCAGACCGTCGTAACGACCACCGGCACATACCGTGCCTTGGGCGCCCAATTGGTCGGTGACCCATTCGAATACGGTCTTGCTGTAGTAATCCAGCCCGCGAACCAGCTTCGGGTTGATCACATAAGGAATGCCGGCGGCGTCCAGGCGAGCCTTGAGGCCCTCGAAGTGCACGCGGGATTCTTCGTCGAGGTAGTCGGCCATTTTCGGCGCGTCGGCCAGCACCGCTTGAGTGTCGGCGTTCTTGGTATCCAGGACCCGCAGCGGGTTGGTCTTCAGACGGCGCTGGCTGTCTTCGTCCAGTTGATCCAGGCGAGCGGTCAGGTACTCGACCAGTGCTTCGCGATAACGACCACGGGATTCGGCAGTGCCCAAGCTGTTGAGTTCGAGCTTGACCGCATCGCGGATACCCAGCTCGCCCCACAGGCGCCAGGTCAGCACGATCAGCTCGGCGTCGATGTCCGGACCGTCGAGGTTGAAGACTTCACAACCAATCTGGTGGAACTGGCGATAACGGCCTTTCTGCGGACGTTCGTGGCGGAACATCGGGCCGATGTACCAGAGCTTCTGCACCTGGCCGCCGCCGGTAATGCCGTGTTCGAGCACCGCACGCACGCAGGCCGCGGTGCCTTCAGGACGCAGGGTCAGGGAATCGCCGTTGCGGTCTTCGAAGGTGTACATCTCTTTTTCGACGATGTCGGTCACTTCACCGATGGAGCGCTTGAACAGCTCGGTGAACTCGACGATCGGCATGCGGATCTGCTTGTAACCGTAGTTATCCAGCAAACGCGAAACGGTGCCCTCGAAATGACGCCACAGGGGAGTCTGTTCGGGCAGGATGTCGTTCATGCCACGGATGGCTTGCAGAGACTTGCTCACTTTAAATCCTTAAATTCGTTCGGCTCTTTAGTCAGGCTCAGCCGCGAGCGATTACAGCAGCGTCGGCTTCGACCTTTTCGGCCGCTTTCTGGCGGATCAAGCGTTCAAGCTCATCCACCAGATTGTCATTCGTCAGTTTCTGCGACGGCTTGCCGTCGATGTAAATCAGGTTTGGCGTGCCGCCGGTCAAGCCGATATGGGCTTCCTTGGCTTCGCCCGGCCCGTTGACCACGCAACCGATTACCGCGACATCCAGCGGCACCAGCAAGTCTTCGAGACGCCCTTCCAGCTCGTTCATGGTTTTGACCACATCGAAGTTCTGCCGCGAGCAGCTCGGGCAGGCGATGAAGTTGATGCCACGGGAACGCAGGTGCAGGGATTTGAGAATGTCGTAGCCGACTTTCACTTCCTCGACCGGGTCGGCCGCCAACGAGATGCGAATAGTATCGCCAATCCCTTCGGCGAGCAGCATACCGAGGCCCACGGCGGATTTCACTGTGCCTGAACGCAAACCACCGGCTTCGGTGATGCCCAAGTGCAATGGCTGGACGATTTCCTTGGCCAGCAAGCGGTAGGCTTCAACGGCCATGAACACGTCGGAAGCTTTTACGCTGACCTTGAAGTCCTGGAAGTTCAGGCGTTCGAGGTGTTCGACGTGACGCAGGGCAGACTCGACCAGCGCGGCCGGAGTCGGCTCGCCATATTTCTTTTGCAGGTCTTTTTCCAGGGAACCGGCGTTCACGCCGATACGGATTGGAATCCCGCGATCACGGGCGGCATCGACCACCGCACGTACGCGGTCTTCACGACCGATGTTGCCTGGGTTGATGCGCAGGCAATCGACCCCCAGTTCGGCTACGCGCAGAGCGATCCTGTAGTCGAAGTGGATGTCGGCCACCAACGGCACCTTGACCAGTTGCTTGATCTTGCCGAAGGCTTCGGCGGCGTCCATGTCCGGCACCGAAACCCGAACGATATCGACGCCAGCGGCTTCCAGACGATTGATCTGGGCCACGGTGGCGGCCACGTCATTGGTGTCGCTGTTGGTCATGCTCTGCACAGCGATGGGCGCATCGCCGCCAACAGGCACGTTACCGACCCAGATTTTCCGGGATTCGCGACGCTTGATTGGAGATTCGCCGTGCATGACTTATTGACCTAACTTCAGGCGAGCAGTCTCGCCACTGGTGAACGGAGCGACATCAACTACCTGCCCGTTGTAGCTGACCTGCGCGCCACGGGCGAAGCCCAGACGCACGGCAAAGGGCGGCTTGCCGCTGACGGAAACACTATCGCCTTTACGCTTGAGACCACTCAACAACACTTTACCCGTGCCGTCGGTCACTTGAGTCCAGCAATCGGCGCTGAATTGCAGTTGAACCTGGCCCTGGCCCGCAACCGGAGCTGCTGGAGCAGCAGCTGCAACGGCCGGCGCAATCGGAGCCGTCGCAACCGCTGCCGGTGTCGCGACAACCGGAGCAGTATTGTGGGCCGGAGCCGCAGGTGTTGCTACCGGGGCTGCTGGAGCGGGTGTTGGCGCCGGCGCGCTTGCTTCAGCGTTGACAGGCTCCTCAGCCTGCGGCAACGCCAGAGGCGTTTCACCTTCAGACTCACCTTGCGCAACCGCCTGGTCTTCCGGCTCGTCCAGCGGATGGATCTGGGTGGTGCCATCGGCGCCTTCGACTTCAACGTGTTCCGGAGCCAGGCTGACCAGGTCCTTGGTGCGCAATGAAGTTTGATCCTGCCACCAGACAAAACCACCACCAATCACCGCGATCAGCAACAGCAGACTGACAATTCGCAAAATAGTGTGGGAAACCCGAACCGGCTCTTCGATACGCCCCAGGCTGTGGACGTTGCTGCCCTGGGAGTCGGTGCCGGTGGATTGGTCGAACTGCTGAACCAGAACAGCCTGGTCCATGCCCAGCAATTTGGCGTACGCGCGAATATAGCCACGAGCAAAGGTGTGGCCAGGCAGCTTGTCAAAAGCGCCGGCTTCCAGATTACTCAGGGAATTGACGGTGAGGTTGAGCTTGAGGGCCACTTCGGCCAGCGACCAGCCATTGCTTTCGCGGGCCTGGCGCAAAGTCTCACCGGGGTTAACGCGATTCGCTGCTACAACTTCGGGATGCGCCGCTTTCATCATTGCTCCGACAGGTATTGCTGATATTCCGGCGTACCGGGATAGAGTCGTTTTAATTGCAGGCCATAACTGGCGGCCTTGTCGCGATCTTCAAACACTTTTGCCAGTCGAACGCCGAGCAATAGACTACGTGCATTTTGCTCGGTGAGCAGGCTAAAACGATCGTAATAGTCACGCGCGGGCACATAATGCCTGTCTTCGAATGACAACTCAGCCATTTCCAGCAAGGCACGTGGCTGTTGGCGGTTCAAACGCAGGGCTTTTTCCAGTTGCTGGCGAGCCAGGTCACGCTGGCCCAGCTTTGAAGCGGTCATGCCGAGGTTCTCGAAAACCCGCGAACGCTCAGGATACAGAGTATCGGCGGCGGCCTGTTCAAAGCGCTCGTACGCCTCTTTGTAACGTTTTTCTTCGAACAGAAAACTGCCGTAGTTGTTCAGGATTCGCGCATCGGCGGGACGGGAAGACAGTGCCTTGCGAAAATGCTGATCGGCCAGTTCCGGCTCCATCTCGGCCTGGAACACCAGCCCCAACGCCGCGTTGGCGTCAGCATCCGAGTCATCCAGTTCCAACGCCTTCTTCAGCGGGACCTTGGCGCGCTCGGTCATGCCCTGCTGCAAGTACCCCAGGCCCAGCTGCACGTAGGCGGCACGCGCTTCATCACGGCCCTTGCTGGTCTTCATCGGGTTGAAATCGCCCGACAGGACACAACCAGCACACAGGCTGGCCAACAGCACAAGCAGCGCGAAGCGCAGGGACATAGAGATCCTCTCTTAATTATTGTTCGCAGCGTTTTGCGGCATATCGTTGTCGGCGCTCAACTCACGCACGGCGATATAGCGTTCGCTGCGACGGGTGCGATCCAGCACCTGCCCTACCAACTGGCCACACGCGGCATCGATGTCTTCACCGCGGGTGGTACGCACGGTGACGTTGAAGCCTGCATGGTGAAGCTGATCCTGGAAACGGCGAATCGCATTGTTGCTCGGACGCTCGTAACCGGAGTGCGGGAACGGGTTGAACGGAATCAGGTTGATCTTGCACGGAACATTCTTGAGCAACTCGATCATTTCGACCGCGTGTTCGACCTTGTCGTTGACGTCCTTGAGCAAGGTGTACTCGATGGTCAGTACGCGCTTTTCGCCCAGGGACGACATGTAGCGCTGACACGATTCCAGCAGCATCTTAAGCGGATACTTCTTGTTGATCGGCACCAATTGGTTACGCAATGCGTCATTCGGTGCGTGCAGGGACAACGCCAGGGAAACATCGATGTGCTTGGACAGCTCATCGATCATTGGCACCACACCCGAAGTCGACAGGGTTACGCGGCGCTTGGAGATGCCATAGCCCAGGTCATCCATCATCAGATGCATGGCGGCCACGACGTTGTCGAAGTTCAGCAGCGGCTCACCCATGCCCATCATCACCACGTTGGTGATGGCACGGTCGACGGTTGCCGGGACGCTGCCAAAGGATTTGTTGGCAATCCACACCTGGCCGATGACTTCGGCGGCGGTGAGGTTGCTATTGAAACCTTGCTTGCCGGTGGAGCAGAAACTGCAGTCCAGGGCACAGCCTGCCTGGGACGAAACGCACAAGGTGCCGCGTTTGCCCTGGGGAATGTAAACGGTCTCGACGCAGCTGCCGGACGCCACGCGCACCACCCACTTACGGGTGCCGTCGCTGGAGATGTCCTCGCTGACCACTTCCGGACCACGAATTTCAGCAACAGCCTTGAGCTTTTCGCGCAAGGCCTTGCTGACGTTCGTCATGGCGTCGAAATCATCGACACCAAAGTGGTGAATCCATTTCATTACCTGACCGGCACGGAAACGCTTCTCCCCGATTGAGTCGAAGAATTTTTCCATTTCCTGTTGAGTCAGACCCAGCAGGTTGGTTTTTACAGTCGATGTAGTCATGGATTCACCTTCACTCTTAAGCCAATGCTTAGCGAGTGGTTACTTCAGTAGCTGCGAAGAAGTACGAGATTTCGCGAGCAGCAGCGGCTTCGGAGTCCGAACCGTGTACGGCGTTGGCGTCGATGGAATCAGCGAAGTCAGCGCGGATGGTGCCAGGAGCAGCTTCTTTAGGGTTGGTAGCGCCCATCAGCTCACGGTTCAGAGCGATAGCGTTTTCGCCTTCCAGAACCTGAACGACAACCGGACCGGAAATCATGAAAGCAACCAGGTCGTTGAAGAAACCACGAGCGCTGTGCTCAGCGTAGAAGCCTTCAGCTTCGGCTTTGGACAGTTGCTTCAGTTTCGAAGCTACAACGCGCAGGCCTGCTTTTTCGAAACGAGTGGTGATCTCGCCGATGACATTTTTAGCAACAGCGTCAGGCTTGATGATGGAGAAAGTACGTTGAACAGCCATGGTGTAACTCCAGAAACGGTAATTTGCGAAAAATTAAACCCGCGAATTATACGCGGGTTCTTTGGTATTGCCTAACTGCGTACGGTGCAGACTCAGTCTGCTTCTTCGATCCAGGCGGCCTGAATGGCTTCAAGCACCTTCTCGCCACCGCGTGTCGGATCATCACTGAACTCCGGCAATGCCAGCACCCACTGGTGCAGATCGACGAAGTTCACGTAACGCGGGTCCACATCCGGCTTTGACTCAGCCAGCTGGATCGCGATTTCCAGCACATCAACCCATTTCAGGCTCATGAAAGTTCCTTGAATCAGTGCGGCGCTTCGGCGGCATGGTTGAGCGAGTACTTCGGAATTTCGACGGTCAGGTCTTCAGTCCCGACTTTTGCCTGACAGGCCAGACGCGACTGGGCTTCCAGCCCCCAAGCCTTATCAAGATAGTCTTCCTCCAGCTCATCAGCCTCTTCCAGCGAGTCGAAACCCTCACGAATGATGCAGTGACAAGTGGTGCACGCGCAGACGCCGCCGCAAGCGCTTTCCATCTCGATATGGTGTTCATGGGCCAGCTCGAGAATGGATATGCCGGGCTCAGCCTCCACAACCATGCCTTCCGGGCAGAACTTCTCGTGTGGCAGAAAAATGACCTGCGGCATCAATTATTCCTCGATTTCATTCAGATTGCGCCCCGCCAGAGCGGCTTTCACCGTCGAGTCCAGGCGGCGGGCAGCAAAGGCATCGGTCACTTGCGACAGACGTTTGGTCTGCTGCTCAATGGCGTAACCATCGGTGCCTTTCATCAATTCGGTCAGTTCCTGCATCTGCAATTCGATGACCATGCGCTCTTCGGCGTCGAGCAAGCGTTCGCCGTCGACATCCAGAGCACCCTGCACTGCTTCGATCAGGCGCTGGGCATCGACCTGCTGTTCACGCAATACACGGGCGACCTTGTCGTCATTGGCGTGCTGGAACGAATCCTTGAGCATTTTGGCGATTTCGCCGTCGGTCAGGCCGTAGGACGGTTTGACCTGAATGCTGGCTTCGACACCCGAACCCAATTCGCGGGCCGAGACACTGAGCAGACCGTCGGCATCGACCTGGAAGGTCACGCGAATCTTCGCCGCACCAGCAACCATCGCTGGAATACCGCGCAATTCGAAGCGTGCCAGGGAGCGGCAGTCGCTGATCAACTCACGCTCGCCCTGCAATACGTGGATCGCCATGGCCGACTGGCCGTCTTTATAAGTGGTGAAGTCCTGGGCCCGGGCAACAGGGATGGTGGTGTTGCGCGGAATCACCTTCTCCATCAGGCCGCCCATGGTTTCCAGCCCCAGGGACAACGGAATCACGTCGAGCAACAGCAGTTCGCCGCCGTCACGCTTATTGCCAGCCAGGGTATCGGCCTGGATCGCAGCACCGATGGCCACGACTTGGTCCGGGTCGATTTCGGTCAGCGGTTCACGACCGAAGGCTTGCGCAACGGCTTCGCGAACGCGCGGTACGCGAGTCGAGCCGCCGACCATGACCACCGCATGAACGTCTTCCAGCTCAATGCCGGAATCACGCACCGCACGACGACAGGCTTTCAGGCTGCGAGCAACCATTGGCTCGATCAGCGCATTGAACGCTTCACGGGTCAGCCCGGCCTTCCAGTCGCCATACGCGACTTCGACGGACGAGGAATTGGTCAGGGCTTCTTTGGCCGCACACGCGGTTTGCAGCAGATTGCGCTGCTCGCCCGGATCGAGGTCGGCCGACAGACCGGCACTCTCGATGATCCAACCAGCAATGGCGTGATCGAAGTCATCGCCACCCAAAGCGCTGTCGCCGCCGGTAGCCAGCACTTCGAACACACCGCCGGTCAGACGCAGAATCGAAATATCAAAGGTGCCGCCGCCCAGGTCATAAATGGCAACCAGGCCTTCAGCCTGTTGATCCAGACCGTAAGCCACCGCAGCAGCGGTCGGTTCATTGAGCAAGCGCAGCACGTTCAGGCCGGCCAACTTGGCCGCATCCTTGGTGGCTTGACGCTGAGCATCATCGAAATAGGCCGGAACGGTGATCACTGCGCCGACCAGTTCGCCACCCAAGGTCGCTTCAGCGCGCTGACGCAGCACCTTGAGGATATCGGCGGAGACTTCGACCGGGCTTTTCGGGCCTTGCACCGTGTCGATGAACGGCATGTGCGACTCGCCGTCGACAAAACGGTATGGCAGCTGATCGCCCAATTGCTTGACGTCGGACAAACCACGTCCCATCAAGCGCTTGACCGACAGCACAGTGTTCAGAGGATCGGTAGCGGCAGCCAGTTTGGCCGATTCGCCGACCTCGACGCGATCGGCGTGATAGCGCACGGCAGACGGCAGGATAACCCGCCCTTGCGCATCGGCCAGAGGCTCGGAAAGACCACTGCGCAATGCAGCGACCAGCGAATTGGTAGTGCCCAAGTCGATCCCCACAGCCAGACGACGCTGGTGCGGTTGAGGACTTTGGCCGGGTTCGGCGATCTGCAGTAGGGCCATCGTGATCAGGACTTATCTGTATATCAGGCGTGCGACCGGAGCGGCACTGGGTTAATCGTCGAGGCGCTCTTCTAACTGGCGCACTTCGTAGGTGAGCTTGTCGAGGAACTGCATGCGCCGCATCAGGCGTTCGGCCCGTTCGCGTTGCGCCGCATCATTCCAGCAAGCTGCGAAGCTTTGGTTCAGTTCATCCTGAGCTGCCTTGAGGCGGCGCTTGAACGTGGCAATACCCGCCATGTCGGCGCTGTCCTGCAGATCTTCGAGCTCTTCACGCAACTCCATCTGCTGCAGAAGAAACTCCGGATCATGCACCGTGACCTCCAGCGGCAACTCGCCACCACTCAATGCGAGCAAGTATCGCGCGCGCTTGGGGGGGCTTTTGAGCGTCTGGTAGGCCTCGTTGAGGCTCGCGGATTGCTCGAGCGCCAGCCGCTGCTCACGCTCGGAAGCGTCGGCAAAGCGGTCCGGATGAACGCCGCGCGCCAACTCACGGTAGCGCGTAGCCAGCTGATCGAGGTCCAGATTGAAACTCGGTTGCAGCTCAAATAAAGCGAAATGACAAGGAGTACCCACGAGCAGCCTCAGATGTTGAAGCTTTCGCCGCAGCCACACTCACCGCGTACGTTGGGGTTGTTGAACTTGAAGCCTTCGTTCAACCCTTCCTTGACGAAATCAAGCTCGGTGCCGTCCAGGTACGCCAGGCTTTTCGGGTCGATGATCACTTTCTCGCCGTGACTTTCGAACACTTGATCGTCCGCGCCTACCTCGTCGACAAACTCCAGCACATAGGCAAGGCCGGAACAGCCCGTGGTGCGAACACCCAGACGAATCCCATCACCCTTGCCGCGCCCGTTGAGGGAGCGTCGCACGTGTTGAGCAGCCGCTTCTGTCATGCTGATAGCCATCGGTGACTCCTTACTCGTCGCCAAATCTTGAAAGTCAGATCAAGCCTTTCTTCTGCTTGTAGTCGCGAACGGCCGCCTTGATGGCGTCTTCAGCGAGTACGGAGCAGTGAATTTTCACTGGCGGCAGGGCCAGCTCTTCGGCCAGTTGAGTGTTCTTGATGGTCTCTGCTTCATCCAGAGTCTTGCCTTTCATCCACTCGGTCGCCAGGGAGCTGGAGGCGATCGCGGAACCGCAACCGTAGGTCTTGAACTTGGCGTCTTCGATGATGCCTTGCTCGTTGACCTTGATCTGCAGACGCATCACGTCACCGCACGCCGGAGCGCCGACCATGCCGGTGCCGACATCAGGATCTTCTGCATCCATCTTGCCGACGTTGCGCGGGTTCTCGTAGTGGTCGATGACCTTTTCGCTGTAAGCCATGATTCTTAATCCTCACTCATCAGGAGTCGCTCTTGAAACCCTGCAAATCGTGGATTCGCAGGGCCCGGTTGCGGCGACTTGAATATCAGTGTGCCGCCCACTCGATTTTCGAAATGTCGACGCCGTCTTTGTACATGTCCCACAGCGGCGACAGAGTGCGCAGCTTGGTGACGGCCTCGCAGACTTTCTGCGCGGCGTAGTCGATTTCTTCTTCGGTGGTGAAGCGACCGAAGGTGAAGCGAATCGAGCTGTGTGCCAGTTCGTCGTTGCGGCCCAGGGCGCGCAGAACGTACGAAGGCTCAAGCGATGCCGAGGTGCAGGCCGAACCCGACGAAACCGCCAGATCCTTGAGCGCCATGATCAGCGACTCGCCTTCGACATAGTTGAAGCTCAGGTTCAGGTTGTGCGGTACGCGGGCGGTCATGCTGCCGTTGACGTACAACTCTTCCAGGCCTTCAACCTGTTTGAAGAAACGGTCGCTCAGCGCTTTGATGCGTGCATTCTCGGCAGCCATGTCTTCCTTGGCCACACGGAACGCTTCGCCCATGCCGACGATCTGGTGAGTCGCCAGGGTGCCGGAACGCATGCCACGCTCGTGACCGCCGCCGTGCATGGTCGCTTCGATGCGCACACGCGGCTTGCGGCTGACGTACAGCGCGCCGATGCCTTTAGGGCCATAGGTCTTGTGGGCAGAGAACGACATCAGGTCAACTTTCAGTTTCGACAGGTCGATCTCGACCTTGCCGGTGGACTGAGCAGCGTCGACGTGGAACAGAATGCCCCGGGAGCGAGTCAGCTCACCGATGGCAGCGATGTCGTTGATGGTGCCGATTTCGTTGTTCACGTGCATGACCGATACCAGAATGGTGTCGTCACGCAGGGCAGCTTCGACCATTTCCGGAGTGACCAGGCCATCTTCACGAGGATCGAGGTAGGTCACTTCGAAACCTTCACGCTCCAGTTGGCGCATGGTGTCGAGGACAGCCTTGTGCTCAATCTTGGTGGTGATCAGGTGTTTGCCTTTGGTGGAGTAGAAATGCGCCGCACCCTTGATTGCCAGGTTGTCGGACTCGGTGGCACCGGAGGTCCAGACGATTTCACGCGGGTCGGCGTTAACCAGGTCAGCGACCTGGCGACGAGCGTTCTCGACGGACTCTTCGGCTTTCCAGCCGAACACGTGGGAACGGGACGCCGGGTTACCGAAGTTTCCGTCGACCAGCAGGCATTCACTCATCTTTTGCGCGACACGCGGATCAACCGGGGTGGTCGCAGAGTAATCAAGGTAAATCGGCAATTTCATGGACTATCTCCTAAATCAGGCTGGCTGGCGTGCCGCTAGCTCTTTGGCTGTCATTCGACGGCGGACGCTTCAATCTTGTCCAGGCGTGGCGCCTTGCTGTTGCAACGACGCTGGTCCTGACGCTGGGCTACTTCTTGCACCTCACGGCGAGTTACAAGGTCAGCCAAGCTGATACCGCTCAGAAATTCGTGAATCTGCAGGCTAAGATCGCACCACAAATGGTGAGTCAGACAGGTGTCGCCGGAATGGCAATCGCCCTGGCCCTGGCACTTGGTTGCATCGACCGATTCGTTGACCGCATCGATTACCTGGGCGACCTGGATGCCCTGCATGTCGCGGGACAATTGGTAGCCACCGCCCGGACCGCGAACACTGGACACCAGATTGCTACGACGCAATTTGGCGAAAAGCTGCTCGAGGTAGGACAGGGAGATGCCTTGGCGCTCGGAGATATCGGCCAGGGACACCGGCCCGTGCTGCGCGTGTAACGCCAGGTCAAGCATGGCGGTCACGGCGTATCGGCCTTTTGTAGTCAGTCGCATGGACAATTACCACGGAGTTCGGAATGGGGCGAGTATGCAATTCCCGAGTATTTAAGTCAACTATAAGACCTAGCGCATTACTCAGGTTTACCCGCAAAAGAGCGCGCGCATCATAGCAGGGTCTGCGGCGCAATGGCACATCAACCAGCGCGGTGCAAATGCCTGAATGCGACCCTGCTGTGAATCAGCTGGCCTTGCTTTCGTCCTTGCCCTTCACACAGGCAAAGTCTTCTTCACGCAGTTCAGGCAGATCCTTGGCACAGTAATTACTGCCCAGATCCTTCAGCGCTCCACACATACCCTCCAGACGCCCATCGACCGCCTGCAAGTGATCGAGCAACTGACCGATCGCCCGGGCCACCGGGTCCGGCATGTCTTCGCCGACACCGTAGGCATCGAAGCCGATCTTCTCGGCCATGGCCTTGCGCTTGGCATCCTGCTCATCGTCGGACTTGACGATAATCCGCCCCGGAATCCCCACCACCGTCGCACCCGGCGGAACTGCCTTGGTGACCACGGCATTGGAACCCACCTTGGCCCCGGCACCGACAGTGAATGGGCCGAGCACCTTGGCGCCGGCACCAACCACCACACCGTCCTCCAGGGTCGGGTGACGCTTGCCCTTGTTCCAGCTAGTGCCACCAAGGGTCACGCCCTGATAAAGGGTGACATCGTTGCCGATCTCGGCAGTCTCACCAATAACGATGCCCATGCCATGGTCGATAAAGAAGCGACGACCGACCTTGGCCCCCGGATGAATCTCGATCCCGGTCAACCAGCGACCGAAGTTCGACACCAGCCGCGCCAGCCATTTCAGCTCTGCGCGCCACAGGAGCGACGACAGGCGATGGATCCAGATGGCATGCATGCCTGGATAGCAGGTCAGGACCTCAAAAGCATTACGCGCTGCCGGGTCACGATGAAAAACACTTTGGATATCTTCACGCAAACGCTCGAACATCATTAATCCTTCCGCTTTAGAAGCTCGCCACGGGCCGCCTTCTGGGTTTCCGTGAGGATGCCACGCAATATATTCATTTCCGCCCGGCTGACCGAGCTGCGTCCGTACAACCGGCGCAGGCGCGCCATCAAGTGCCGTGGCTTTTCCGGATCGAGGAATTCGATGGCCACCAGGGTTTGCTCCAGGTGCTCATAGAATCGCTCCAGCTCATCCATGGTCGCCAGCTCACCACTTTTGGTGGACGCCACTTCTTCCTTCTCGACCTTGCTCGGCTGACCTTGGGCCGCCAGCCAGGACATGCGCACTTCATAGCTCAACACCTGCACCGCCGCCCCGAGGTTCAGCGAACTGAACTCGGGGTCTGATGGAATGTGCACGTGATAATGACATCGCTGCAGCTCTTCGTTGGTCAGGCCGGAATCTTCACGACCGAACACCAATGCGATCTCGGCGCCCTGCCCCGCTTCCTCGACCACCCTTGCACCGCACTCACGGGGATCGAGCAACGGCCAGGGAATGCGACGATCACGAGCACTGGTACCCAGCACCAGATTGCAGCCGACCAAGGCATCTTCCAAGGTGGCGACGACTTGCGCGTTTTCAAGGATGTCCCCGGCGCCGGACGCACGCGCATCGGCCTCGTGGTGCGGGAACAACCGCGGCTCGACCAGCACCAGTCGCGACAGGCCCATGTTCTTCATGGCACGCGCAGCACCGCCGATATTTCCGGGATGACTGGTATTGACCAGGACGACACGAATGTTTTGCAGCAAGGGAGGCGCTCTCGAACATTGAATGAGGGAGCCGAATCTTACAGCTCCTCCTACCGTTAAGCCATGAAAGCGAACGTCGACCTTCTCCTGTAGAAACTTTCTGATAGAATGCCCGGCTTTCTTTAACAACCTTAGGTGACACATCCATGCAGCCCATGCTGAATATCGCGCTGCGCGCCGCCCGCAGCGCCAGTGAATTGATCTTCCGCTCCATCGAGCGCCTGGATACCATCAAGGTCGACGAAAAAGACGCCAAGGATTATGTATCCGAGGTGGATCGCGCCGCCGAACAGAAAATCATCGACGCACTGCGCAAGGCCTACCCGAATCACTCGATCATGGGTGAAGAAACCGGCCTGCACGCCGGCACTGGCATCGAAGGCGAAGAATACCTGTGGATCATCGACCCACTGGACGGCACCACCAACTTCCTGCGCGGCATTCCTCACTTCGCTGTCAGCATCGCCTGCAAATACCGCGGTCGCCTGGAACATGCTGTTGTTCTGGACCCGGTTCGCCAGGAAGAATTCACCGCCAGCCGTGGTCGCGGCGCTCAACTGAACGGTCGTCGCCTGCGCGTCAGCGGCCGTACCAGCCTGGACGGAGCCCTGCTGGGTACCGGCTTCCCGTTCCGTGACGACCAGATGGACAACCTCGACAACTACCTGGGCATGTTCCGCGCCCTTGTTGGCCAGACCGCCGGCATCCGCCGTGCCGGCTCGGCAAGCCTCGATCTGGCCTACGTGGCTGCCGGCCGTTTCGACGCCTTCTGGGAGTCGGGCCTGTCCGAGTGGGACATGGCTGCAGGCGCCCTGCTGATCCAGGAAGCCGGCGGCTTGGTGAGCGACTTCACCGGCGGTCACGACTTCCTCGAGAAAGGCCACGTTGTTGCCGGCAACACCAAGTGCTTCAAGGCAGTACTGACAGCGATCCAGCCGCACCTGCCAGCTTCGCTGAAGCGCTAAGCGCCCAAGCCCAAGCCCAAAAAGCCGCAGCACTTAAAGCAAACGCCCCGACTGGTTCGGGGCGTTTGCTTTTGTGCGGAGTAATGCCACCAACTTAAGCCGTAACGCGACCTGTAGCAGCTGCCGAAGGCTGCGTTCGGCTGCGAAGCAGTCGTAAAGTCAGAGATTGCGGCATGCCAGACAGACCGCATTAGCCGGATTCACGACTGCTTCGCAGCCGGACACAGCCTCGCTGGAGCTCGACAGCTGCTACAGCCAGACGCAGCCTTCGGCAGCAGCTACAGAAAGAGCGCCGCAGCTTTTTATATATGCAGCCATAACGAAAAATGCCCCGCATCTTTCGATACGAGGCATTTTCTTGAAAATGCCAACCTGAGCAGGCCAGCTTTTCGGCATCGGAAGCTGGACTTAAGCCAGTTTTTCCTTGATGCGAGCTGCTTTACCGGACAGGTCACGCAGGTAGTACAGCTTGGCTTTACGTACGTCACCGCGACGCTTGACAGCCATGCTGTCGATTTGCGGGCTGTAGGTCTGGAAAGTACGCTCTACGCCAACACCGTTGGAGATTTTACGAACGGTGAAAGCACTGTTTACGCCGCGGTTACGCTTGGCGATAACTACGCCTTCGAACGCTTGCAGACGCGAACGATCGCCTTCCTTCACTTTCACCTGAACGACAATGGTGTCGCCCGGGGCAAAGGTAGGGATCTCTTTAGTCATCTGCTCTGCTTCGAGTGCAAGGATGATTTTGTTAGTCATGCTGTGCTCCTAAGGTAAATCGTCGGATCTACCATCGATACGTTGTTAACTATCGTCCCGCTCGCGGATGTATTCCTCGAGCAGCTTCTTCTCTTCTCCAGAAAGCGAGCGGCTTTCCAGAAGATCGGCGCGTCGTTCATAGGTCCGACCAAGGGACTGCTGTAAACGCCAACGCCGGATGTGCGCGTGATTGCCACTTAGCAATACGTCGGGAACACGCTGATCCGCATACACCTCCGGTCGGGTGTAGTGCGGGCAATCCAGCAAACCATCCGTAAAGGAATCTTCCTCAGCGGAGTCCGCATGCCCTAAAGCTCCAGGCAGCAGTCGTGTAACCGCATCGATCAGGACCATCGCCGGCAGCTCGCCGCCAGACAGTACATAGTCGCCAATCGACCACTCTTCATCGACATGAGCATCAATAAAACGCTCGTCAATGCCTTCATAGCGGCCAGCAATCAGGATCAATGCATCCAGATTCGCCAACTCGCGTACCGCCGACTGTGTCAGTTGACGGCCTTGGGGGGACAGGTAAATTACCTTCGCCGCCTCCCCGGCTGCTGCCTTGGCCTGAACCAGAGCATCTTCCAGGGGCTTGATCTTCATCACCATGCCCGGACCACCGCCAAATGGGCGATCATCCACAGTGTGATGTCGATCCGTCGTGTAGTCTCGCGGATTCCAACAGGTAAGCTGCAACAACCCCTGTTTCACCGCCCGACTGGTGATGCCGTACTCGCTGATGGCGGAGAACATCTCGGGAAACAAACTGATCACTTCTACGCGCAGGTTAGCCACGTTTAGAAGTCCGCATCCCATTCCACCTTCATCTCGCCCGCTGCCAGATCGACGGCCAACACGCATTGCTCGGTATACGGCAACAGGCGTTCACGATCATCCAGGCTGCCAGCGCAAGGCTTGACCACCATTACATCATTGGCGCCGGTTTCCAGAAGATGATCGATTTTCCCGAACAATTGCCCGTGAGTATCGATGACCTTCAGACCTTCCAGCTGGTACCAGTAGTACTCGCCATCGGTCAATTCAGGGAACAGGTTGCGCGGCACGCAGATCTCATAACCAGCCAGAAGACGAGCTTCTTCACGATCATCAAGACCCTTGAGCTTTGCGACCAGGAACTTGTCGTTCCCGCGTCCGCTGACCAGCTCGACCTGTTTTACGTTGCCTTCGCGCCTGAGCGTCCAGGTTTTGTAGTCCAACAGGTTTTTAATCGGATCAGTAAAGGAATACACCTTCACTTCGCCGCGAACGCCGTGAACAGAATAAATCTTGCCGATAACGATCAAATCATCAGCAACAGCTGGCGTCGCGTTCATATTGCTCAGGCCGCAGCCTTAGCAGATTCCTTCAACAACTGAGCAACGCGCTCAGAAGGCTGTGCACCAACGCTCAGCCAGTAGGCTACGCGCTCTTGGTTCACGGACAGACGAACTTCTTGACCACGAGCAACAGGGTTGAAGAAACCAACCTGTTCCTTGTGCGAACCGTCACGCGGGTTGCGGCTGTCGGTTACGGTCAAGTGGTAAAACGGGCGCTTTTTGGAGCCGCCAAGGGCAAGACGGATTGTTAGCATGTGAACATCGTTCCTGTAGTCGGTGCTGCAAATCTAAATGCACAGCGGGCATAGGTGCCCGAAAGGCCGCATATTCTAAGGAATATCCGGACTTTTGCAAATGTCTTTTTCCGGCGCCTATCGGCGTGCCATCCAGATTTGCTATAGAGCCATCGTTGAAGATGGCCAGTCAGCTCCCGCCAAGCGCGGGTTTGCTGGAGATCCCACGTCCATGTGGGGCTGCGCCGACATGACTGCCGGCGCGGATTCTTTACATTTTTGGCATGCCGCCGCCGGGCAACATACCGCCCATGCCGCGCATCATTTTGGCCATTCCGCCTTTCGCGGAGAATTTCTTCATCATCTTCTGCATCTGCTTGTGCTGCTTGATCAAGCGACCGATGTCCTGCACCTGGGTGCCGGAACCCATGGCGATCCGGCGCTTGCGCGAACCACTGATCAGCTCAGGGTCGCGGCGCTCGGCCGGGGTCATGGAATTGATGATGGCTTCCATCTGCTTGAATTGCTTCTCTGCCGCGCCTTGGGCATTGCCCATCTGCGCCAGGTTCACACCACCGATATTCGGCAGTTTGTCCATGAGGCCGCCGAGGCCGCCCATGTTCTTCATCTGTTGCAGCTGATCGCGGAAGTCTTCGAGGTCGAAGCCCTTACCCTTCTTCAGCTTCTTGGCCAGTTTGTCGGCCTTGTCCTTGTCGAGGGTCGCTTCAGCCTGTTCGATCAGGCTGAGCACGTCGCCCATGCCGAGGATGCGCGATGCGATACGCTCAGGATGGAACGGTTCGAGCGCTTCGCTCTTCTCGCCCATGCCGATGAACTTGATCGGCTTGCCGGTAATGGCACGTACCGACAGTGCGGCACCGCCACGAGCATCACCGTCGACCTTGGTCAGGATCACACCGGTCAGCGGCAATGCATCACCGAAGGCCTTGGCCGTGTTGGCGGCGTCCTGGCCGGTCATGGCATCGACCACGAACAGAGTTTCGACTGGATTGATCGCGGCGTGCAGCGCCTTGATCTCGCCCATCATCTCTTCGTCGATGTGCAAACGACCGGCGGTGTCGACGATGACCACGTCGATGAATTTCAGCTTGGCTTCTTTAATAGCCGCTTGCGCGATGTCGACCGGCTTCTGGCTCAGGTCAGACGGGAAGAACGTCACGCCGATGTCGTTGGCCAGGGTTTCCAGCTGCTTGATCGCCGCCGGACGGTAAACGTCCGCGGACACGACCATGACCGACTTCTTTTTGCGCTCTTTAAGGAAGCGCGCCAGTTTGCCGGCGGTGGTGGTTTTACCCGCACCCTGCAAACCGGCCATCAGAACCACGGCCGGTGGAACGGCGCTCAGGTTCAGGTCTTCGTTGGCTGCGCCCATCAGGCTTTCGAGTTCGGCCTGGACGATCTTCACGAAGGCCTGGCCCGGCGTCAGGCTGCGGGACACCTCGGTGCCGACAGCGCGCTCCTTGACCGAATTGACGAAGTCTTTGACCACCGGCAAGGCGACGTCGGCTTCGAGCAACGCCATGCGCACTTCACGCAGGGTGTCTTTGATGTTGTCTTCGGTCAGCTTGGCCTTGCCGGTGACATGGCGCAGCGTCTGCGAGAGACGGTCGGTTAAGTTTTCAAACATTGCGCGATCCTTTCAGGCCCTGTGTAGACCGGGATAATGGCGGCCCAGACCGGAATCAACATGTGCTCGGCGAGCCTGCGGCGTGGGCAGGTCGCGGATTATAGCGAAGACTGCGTCTGGCGGACACCTCGCCGTCAGCTTGTATAGTCTTTCGTGCCGTATGGGTTCTATGCCAAACTCAACGCCTTTCGGGCCTGCCTAACAGGATTTATGCTCCCCTTGTCACCCAGCTTGCTTACCACTCTCGCCGCCGCCTGCTTATATGCCGCTGCGACCTTCTATCAAGGCACTCGCCTGGCCACCGGTGCCAAGGCGAACAAACGCCTGCTGGTCACGCTCGGCGTACTGGCCGTGCTGGCCCACAGCGCCAGCCTGATCAGCTATCTGCTGACTCCGGTCGGCCTGGCCCTGGACTTTTTCAGCGCCGCCAGCCTGATTGCCGCAGCGGTCATCGCCCTGACCCTGCTGGCCTGCTCACGGATTCCAGTGGAAAACCTGCTTGTATTGCTGTTCCCGCTGGGCGCCGCAACAGTGTTGCTGGCACAGTTCGCCCCCGCCGGCACGGTGCAGGTCATCGACGAAGAGCCAGGCATTCTCGCCCACATTCTCTTGTCGATCCTCGCTTACGGCATGTTCACCATCGCGGTGTTCCAGGCCTTGCTGCTGCTGGTTCAGGACCATCAGCTCAAGCACAAGCATCCGTCCGGGCTGATCAAGAACTTCCCGCCGCTGCAAACCATGGAAAGCCTGCTGTTCGGTTTCCTCTGGGCCGGCTGGAGCCTGCTGTCGTTGTCGCTGATTTCCGGCTGGCTGTTCGTCGAGAACCTGTTCGCCCAGCACCTGGTGCATAAAACCCTGCTGGCGTGCCTGGCCTGGATCGTGTTCAGCGTGCTGCTCTGGGGGCGCAACCGTCTCGGCTGGCGCGGACACAAAGCCATCCGCTGGACCCTTGCCGGTTTCTGCCTGCTGATGCTGGCGTATTTCGGCAGCAAGCTGGTCCGCGAATACATTCTGCACATCTGACGGGCGGCATTAATGGACGACTTGCCCATAGGACCGATGCTCGCGGTGCTGGCCCTGCTGATTTTATGGTCGGGGCTGTTTACCGCCATCGAAGTTGCGCAACAGCAATTACTGGCCCAGCGCACGGCCTCGCGCTCCAGCGACAAACCCGTGGCCAAGCTGAGCTTCCCGCTCAACAGCCTGATCCTCTGCAACACCCTGTGCCGCGCGCTGGTGGTGGTCATCAGCACCTTGCTGGCGATTTTCACTTGGGCGCAAAACGGCCCCTGGATTGCCTGCCTCGGTGCCGGCGCAATGTTGCTGGTGTTCGCCGACTACCTGCCACGCGCCCTCGCCGCCCGCTACCCGGATGCCGTCCTGGCCTTGGGCAACACACTGCTCGGCATACCGCTGAAAATCGTCTATCCCGCCGCATGGCTACTCAATGGCATCAGCCAACTGCTGATGCGGCCATTCGCCCGCAAAATCAACGTGGTGCAGCAAAGCGAAGACGAGGCACCGGCAGATCGGCACGACGATCACGAACACGCGGCCTATCGCCCACTGTCAGGTATCCACGCACTGGATAACATCACGGTCAACGATATTCTGGTGCCACGCAGCGACGTCGACGGGATCAACCTGGACGACCCCCTCGAAGAAATCATCGAGCAACTGCGCCACAACAAGCGCACCCGCCTGCCGGTATTCCACAGCGACATCAACCAGGTTGAAGCGGTACTCAACACCCGACAGATCCGTCATTTACTGCCGGATTCAAGCCTGACCGTGGAAGCGCTGCTGGCGGCCAGTCACGAACCGTACTTCGTGCCGGAAAGCACACCGTTGCAACTGCAATTGCTGAATTTCCACAAGCAGCAGCGGCGCTTGGGCATGGTGGTCGACGAGTACGGGGAAGTACTGGGTATCGTGACCCTGGAAGATATTCTCGAAGAAATCGTCGGAGAGTTCGAAAGCCAGCACAGCCTGGATAACCCGCACATTCACCCGCAGGCCGATGGCCGACTGGTGATTGATGGCGCAGCGTCCATCCGCGAGCTGAACAAGAGCCTCGGCTGGCATTTGCCCAGCGATGGTCCGAAAACCCTCAACGGCCTGGTGACCGAGGCGTTGGAGACGATTCCGGACAGTGCGGTGTGCCTGAAGATCGGACGATACCGGCTGGAGATTCTGGAGACTGAAGAGAATCGCGTCACGCGCGTGCTGATCTGGCATACCAGCTCAGCGCCTGCGCTTATCCGTTAATGGGTTAAAACAACCGCCCCTCTTGTTCGATAGTTAGCCACCTTCCTATAATCGAGCCGGCTTACCCAAGCCTCCCACCGAACCACATGCTTACCCCGCATGCAGCAGGTTCCGGCCAGATCTTCGACAACATCCGTACCACTGCGGCGATTGTTCCTACCTTGAACAGCGACCGTGTCTCAACCCACATCCCTGGGTATTCGACCATAATAATTCGCTCCACTGGGGCACATGACTGTCAGGGATAACGACATGACGACCAGCACAACGTTCAGCGACACCGCGCCTGCCCAACCGACGAACTCCGCCACCCGCGTGGCTACCGCGAGTTTCATCGGCACGGCCATCGAGTTCTACGACTTCTACGTCTATGCCACCGCCGCAGCATTGGTGATCGGCCCGGTGTTCTTTCCGCAAACCTCCGGCACCGCGCAGATGCTGTCGGCATTCCTCACCTTCGGCATCGCTTTCCTTGCGCGGCCGCTGGGTTCGGCGCTATTCGGCCATTTCGGTGACCGCATCGGGCGCAAATCGACACTGGTTGCGTCCTTGCTGCTGATGGGTGTGTGCACCACGCTGATCGGCGTACTACCGGGGTACGACAGCATTGGCGCCTGGGCGCCGATCCTGCTTTGCGTACTGCGCTTCGGCCAGGGCCTGGGGCTGGGCGGCGAATGGGGCGGCGCCGCATTGCTGGCCACGGAGAACGCGCCCAAAGGCAAGCGCGCCTGGTTCGGCATGTTTCCGCAACTCGGCCCATCGATCGGGTTTCTGGCGGCCAACGGCCTGTTCCTGACCCTGGCCATGAGCCTGAACGACGAGCAATTCCGTTCGTGGGGCTGGCGGATTCCGTTCCTGCTCAGTGCCGCGCTGGTGATGGTGGGCCTGTACGTACGCCTCAAGCTCCACGAAACCCCGGTGTTCGCCAACGCCGTGGCTCGCCAGGAGCGGGTGAAGATTCCGTTGGTCGAGCTGTTCAGCCAATACTGGGCACCGATGCTGCTGGGCGCCGGGTCGATGGTGGTGTGCTATGCACTGTTTTACATCTCGACAGTCTTTTCGCTGAGTTACGGTGTGTCGACGCTTGGCTACACCCGGGAAACCTTCCTCGCGCTGCTGTGTTTCGCGGTGCTGTTCATGGCCGCAGCGACACCGCTGTCGGCTTGGGCCAGTGATCGTTTCGGGCGTAAACCGGTACTGATCATCGGTGGCGTGCTGGCGATTCTGTCCGGATTCTTGATGGAACCGCTGCTGACCCATGGCTCGACCTGGGGTGTGGCGTTGTTCCTGTGCATAGAACTGTTTCTGATGGGCGTGACGTTCGCACCGATGGGCGCGCTGCTGCCGGAGCTGTTTCCGACCCACGTGCGCTATACCGGCGCATCGGCGGCTTACAACCTGGGCGGTATTGTCGGCGCCTCGGCGGCACCGTTCTTTGCGCAGAAACTGGTGGCGATGGGTGGTTTGAGTTATGTCGGCGGGTATGTGTCGGGGGCGGCGGTGCTGAGCCTGATAGCGGTGCTGTGCCTGAAGGAGACACGCAATAACGATTTGAATCGGGTTGCCTGAAGCCAAAAGCTTCGCGGGCAAGCCTCGCTCCTACGGGTCATTTGTCGAACGCACTTGCGTCTTGACGTGATCCCTGTAGATACTCTGTTCACGGTCAAGCTTTTAGCAGACGTTTTTCGCTGAAAAGCTTGGCCGTATCGAAATCCTCTCCAGCGCGTATGCAGGCCCACAAGCCTGTCAGGTATTTGCGCATAACCGCACAGATGGCCTGCATTTTTCGTTTTCCACGACCGACTAGCACGTCGTAAAAAGCCTTCACATAAGGATCGCAGCGGATCGCTGACATGGCAGGCATGAACATCGCCGAGCGCAGGTAGGCGTTGCCACCCTTGCTCAGGCGTCCGGGCTTGTCGATGCTCGTTCCAGACTGGGTCAGTCGCACGTCCAGCCCTGCATAACGA